>NZ_JARE01000076.1:0-873 GCF_000708325.1 Microbacterium sp. Cr-K20
GGAGCCGGCTGCGTCTCCGCGGCGGTGACGGCCGTCGTCGTGTCGTCGCCCTCGAGAGCCTGTTCCGCCTCCTGCAGGACGGCCTCGACGGCGGGGCCGGATTCGAGTGCCAGCAGAGTCGTGTCGGCGGACGGGCCGACCTTGTCAGCCAGGACGTAGCGGAACGTGACGACGGTCGTGTCGGCGTCCACGACCTGCCAGAAGCTCGGACGAAGATCGATCGTCCCGGTGCCCGCGTCGTCGAGGACGATGCTGTCGCCACCGCCGCCGCTGCCGTCGAGGAGCGCTTCGACCGTCGTTCCCGGTGCGCCGGTGACCGGCACGCTGTAGTGGATGGTGAAACCGCTGAACCAGATGGTCGCAGCGGACCAGGTGGGTGCCTCCGTCGGGACCGCAGGATCGACCGGGTCCACGGGATCGACCGGGTCCACGGGATCGACCGGGTCCACGGGATCGACGGGATCGACGGGATCGACGGGATCCACGGGATCCACGGGATCCACCGGGTCAACGGGATCGACGGGAGTCGCGGGGGGAACCGGCGGAGCGATGACCGGGCCGGCATCTTCCCGCGGCTGCGCCGGCGAGGAGTCTTCCACAGGAGGAATGACCGGCGCCTCGTCCGGCACCGTCTCCGGCTCGTCGATGACGATCGGCTCGTCGAGGTTCAACGAAGCGTCGGGGCCGACCTGCGAAGTGATCGACGACGGGTCGGAGTCTCCGGCGCTGGGCTGCGATGTGGCCGGGTCCGCCCCGGCGAGTCCAGGAATGATGGTGGCCGCGGCGACGACTCCCGCGACGACCAGCGCAGCGGAGCCCGCGCCGACGAGGGCGCCGATCCCCGTCAACGCGCCACCGGTCGAGCCCGCTCCT
>NZ_JARE01000077.1:0-9520 GCF_000708325.1 Microbacterium sp. Cr-K20
GGCTCCGGCCGCTGCTGCTCCGGCCGCACAGAAGCTCGCGCTGCCCACCGAGAACGACAACCTGTACGTGACGCCGCTGGTGCGCCGCCTCGCCGCACAGCAGGGCGTGGACCTCGCCTCCGTCACCGGAACCGGTGTGGGTGGCCGCATCCGCAAGGAAGACGTCCTCAAGGCTGCCGAGACCGCCACGGCACCCGCTGCGGCAGCCGCGTCGGCCCCGGCACCGCTCGAGGTGTCTCCGCTGCGCGGCACCACGCAGCCGATGTCGCGCCTGCGCAAGGTTCTGGCGAAGCGCGCCGTGGAGTCCATGCAGCAGACCGCTCAGCTGACCACGGTGGTCGAGGTCGATGTCACGGCGCTGGCCGACTACCGCGACAGCGTGAAGGCCTCGTTCCTCGAGAAGACCGGCGACAAGCTGTCGTTCCTGCCGTTCTTCGCGCTGGCGACCGCTGAGGCTCTGCAGGCGTTCCCGATCGTGAACGCGACGGTCGACGGCGAGAACATCGTGTACCCGGCGAGCGAGAACGTGTCGATCGCGGTCGACACCGAGCGCGGCCTGCTCACGCCGGTGCTGCGCGACGCGGCCTCGAAGAACATCGCGCAGATCGCACACGAGATCGCCGATCTCGCCGCCCGCACGCGTGACAACAAGCTGAAGCCGGACGAGCTCGCCGGAGGGACGTTCACGCTGACCAACACCGGTTCGCGGGGCGCATTGTTCGACACCCCGGTCGTCTTCCTTCCGCAGTCCGCGATCCTCGGCACCGGCACGGTCGTCAAGCGTCCCGGCCTCGTGAAGGTCGGCGGCGCGGATGCCATCGCGATCCGTTCGTACGTGTACCTCGCCCTCTCGTACGACCACCGGATCATCGATGGTGCGGATGCAGCACGGTTCCTGGGTGCGGTGAAGGCCCGCCTCGAGTCGGCGCAGTTCGCCGCTCAGCTCGGCGCCTGACCGATAGAGCACCTCATGGCTGGTCCGCGACGTCATACACGTCGCGGACCAGCCATTTCTCTTCCGTCCGGATGAGGACGAGCATCATGTGCGCCGGTTCCCGAGAGTTCACCTCTCCGGCCTCCTCATCGCCATGACCGACGTCGAGCCGCACGACGGCGACGTCCCCGTACTCGTCGACCAGCTCGACGGCGGTCCCCTCCGCAGCCCCGAGCTCTTTCACCACACCGTCAGACCCTGAGGCCACGGCCTCAGGGCACGCGACGTCGGCACGAGCACGGCAGGTCGTGATCGTCGTGAGCAGAGCTGCCGCTGCGGCCACAGGATCGGCTCCTCCCGACGAGCTGCTCCTGTCCGGATCTCCACCTGCCCTCGTCTCGTCCGCCGTCCCCTTCTCCGTAGACCCCTCGGATTCCTCGTGCGCCCCGGCGTCCTCCGACACGGGCGTGGCCGATGGCTCACCCCCCGAGGGTGCCGATGCCGATTCGGCCGCCCGCCGCCCTCCTGCATCAGCAGCCTCGCCCGGCTCGCCACCGTCCGGCCACAGCAGGCCCGCGGCGAGTACGACGACCGCCACGGCTGCCGCCACGATGAACGGACGTCGCCGCGAGTGCGACCGCGTGCCTTGATCCCCTGCCTCACCCGTCCTTCGGCCTCGCCGCCCCGGTACCCCCGCCGCGATCCGCGCGTACGCGACCCGGAAGGACTCCTTCGCGGCGTCGGCGAGCGTCACGGCTGTGGTCGCGATCCCCCGGCTCCTGCGGCGACGATCCGCCCGCAGACGCTGACCGTTCCGCGAAAGGACCGGTTGATGCGCCGTGATCACGCGCGCGACCTCCCTCGCACGCTCCGGCGCATGCGACCCGCGATCGAGAGGTTGCGGAGCAGCGACGCTCAGGAGCTCTTGCTCCCACACATCGAGGAGCCGGCGCGCGATGCGCGGCTGTGTGGCGGCCTTCTCGAGCCCCTTCTCGATCACGCTGAGCGCCCGCGTGAGCACCTTGTCGGTGCTGTCTTCGCCCAGTCGCCGGACGATCTGCGCCGCTCCTTCTCGCGCATCCACCCCTGCTCCGAAGACGAACATCGGCCGTCCGCCGTCGGTCACCCACCATGCTCCGGTGCGTGTCCCCTCCGCACCATCGCCGATCTCGTCGAGACCGCGCAGCAGGCTGATCACGAGGGTGCAGCACTCCCCCGGTTTCAGCACTGCCCCCGTGGCCGATCGACGGATCAGGAGCCCCAGCGCCTGATCCGTGCACCACGGGAGCAGCACATCGTGGCCACCGCCTCGTCGGATGACGTCGATCGGTGCGGCCACATGCTCCGCCCCCGAGTACCGCCATCCGATCCATCCTCCGAGAGCCGAGGCGTCCACCCGCACCGCCACTGCGTCCCCCGAAGTGACCAGTGCGCCCTCGAACGGCCCCTCATCCGCGTCGAGAACCCGAACGACCCGATGCGCGGCCGGAAGAAAGGCCGTCCCCCGAGCGTCATGCGTGCCGATGTCTGTCATTCCTCCATCACAGCCCACCGCACACCGGAATCTGCGTGATCCGGGCCTCACCGAACGGGTTCCGGCCGATGCCGAGAATGTGCAGGAAGAGTGCCGTCGCATCCGACTCCGCTTCACGCGAACGCCGACATCACGAGGGCTGCGGACTCGGTAGGCTGGTCCCCATGGCAAAGCGTGCTCCTGAACCCGAAAAGCGTCCTGGGTTCTTCTCCCAGATCAAGTCCCTCTTCCGGTTCACCCGTGAGGCCTACCCGTGGCTTCCGTGGGCTCAGCTCGCGATCCTGATCGGCGGCGTCCTCATCGGCCTCGTCGCCGGCTACCTGATCCCGCCGTTCCAGATCTGGACGCTCGTCCTCTGGGGCATCACGGGTCTCATGCTCGGCGTCCTCGGCGCGCTGTTCCTCATGACCCGAATGTCGACTTCGGCCATGTACACGAAGATCGACGGCATGCCCGGCGCCACCGGCCACGTGCTCAGCACCAGCCTCGGACGCAGCTGGCAGGCGTCGGAGACGCCCGTCGGCATCAACCCGAAGACGCAGGAGGCGGTGTACCGCACCATCGGTCGCGGTGGCATCGTCGTCGTGGGAGAAGGTGCGCGGGGCCGGCTGACCCGCCTCGTCAACGAGGAGCGCAGCAAGGCCCAGCGCGTCGCGCACGGAGTTCCCGTCACGGTGCTCTACGTCGGGCACGGCGAGGACGAGGTCGCGATCGCCGACCTGGCGAAGACGATCAAGAAGCTCCCGAAGGCCATCGACAAGACCACGATGGCAGCGGTCATCCGCCGCGTGGACTCGGTCTCGCAGTCGCTGTCTTCGCTGCCGATCCCCAAGGGGATCGACCCGACGAAGGTGCGCTCGCAGCGACCTCGTTGAGCCCAGCACTCCGAAACGAAGAGCGCGGCCGTCCTCCTCTGAGGGCGGCCGCGCTCTCGTTCACTCGGAGAGCGGCTGCCGAGGCAGGCGACGGACCTTCGCACGCCGACGACGACGCTCGGGGACCATCGAGCGCATCTCATCGAGCTTGCCGAAGCAGAACAGTCGGTCGTCCGCCTCGAGGACCACGTGCTTGCGCGGGTTCGGGATCACGCTCACGCCGCGGTGGAGCGTGAGGACCGTGATGTCGCGTTCCCAGAGGCCCGCCTCGCCCAGAGTCTTGCCGACCAGGTCGACGGCGCCATGCACCATCAGTTCCGCGACGCCGTATCCCGTCGAGACCGTGAGCCGCTGGCGCACATCGATCTCGGGGAACGCGACCTGACCGGCGATGTAGTCGATGATGGCGCCGGCGACATCGAGCTTCGTCGCCGTCTCGATGCCCTGCAGTCCCGGTGAGGAGTTGACCTCCATCACCAGTGGCCCGTCGTCGCCCTCGAGCATGTCGACGCCGGCGACCCGCAGCCCCATTATCTGCGCGGAACGCACGGCGGCGCGCTCATACACGGGGTCGAGTTCGACGGCCTCGACGGATCCCCCGCGGTGCACGTTCGAGCGGAATTCGTCTCCGGCGGCCGAACGCCGCATCGCGGCCACGACACGGTCACCGACGACGAGAGCCCGGATGTCGCGTCCGCGACTCTCCGAGATGAATTTCTGGATCAGCACGTTCTGCTTGGTGGAGTGCAGCGTCTCGATGATCGCCTCGGCCACCTTCACCTGGGGCGCGAGGATGACTCCGATCCCCTGGGTTCCCTCCAGCAGCTTGATCACGACCGGCGCCCCTCCGACGCGCTCGATCGCCGGACGCACGTCTGCGCGATTGCGCACGAATGCGGTCGGCGGCATCGCGATGTTGTGCCGTGACAGGATCTGATTCGCGCGGAGCTTGTCCCGTGCGCTGGAGATCCCGTTCGCGGTGTTCGGCGTGTACACGTCCATCTGCTCGAACTGCCGCACCACGGCGGTGCCGAAGTAAGTGATCGAGTTGCCGATGCGGGGCAGGATCGCGTCGTAGTCGCTGAGCTGACGACCCCGATAGTGGAGGTCGGGTTCATCGGCCGTGAGATCGATCGCGAAGCGCAGCGTATTGAGCACCTTGACGTTGTGTCCGCGCTGAAGCGCAGCTGCGCGCAGTCGCTGGGTGGAGTACGCCTGCGGCGCACGGGAGAGCACTGCGATCTTCACGGGGGATTTTTCCTGCCAGGATGTATCAGGTGAGTAGGACTACCCCCCATTCAAACACCCTTACGGGGTGGCGAGAATGGGTGAGCCTGCCCGATCTCGGAGTCGACTGGCTGAAAGCCAAGATCGACACCGGTGCGCGCACCTCCTCACTGCACGCGTTCGACATCGTCGAGTTCGAACAGGACGCCCAGCCCTGGGTCCGTTTCAAGGTCAAACCCTGGCAGGACAGCCAGGAGGACGCCGTCGTCGTCGAGTGCCCGGTCCACGACCGGCGCGCCGTGCGCAGCTCGTCGGGGCACGCACAGGAGCGCCTCGTGGTGGAGTTGTTGATCCGCCTCGTCGACCGCGAAGTGCTCGCCGAGGTGACGCTGAGCAACCGCGACGAGATGGGCTTCCGGATGCTCATCGGAAGAGAAGCGCTGCGACAGGGATTCTCGGTCGACCCGGCACGATCGTTCCTCGGGGGGCGAGCGCCCCGTGAAGCGCGTCGCCGCAACCGCGGCAAGATCTGAACGCTACGTTCAGGCGCGGATGAGAACGGTGCCGACGGCCTTGTCATGCAGGCCGCGCTGATCGGCGTCCCAGATCACCGCCGGCACGACCACGACGAGCAGGAGGGTGCGCACGATCGGCCGCCACAGGCCGACCCAGGCACCGTCGCGGCGCACGAGCCGCATTCCGAGGATCCGGTGGCCCGGGCTGCCTCCCGCGGTAGGGATGAAGAGGATCTGCAGCACGGCGAACACCAGCATCGGCGCGAACTGCGTGAGCCCGGCTTCGGTGGGAAGCGCGAACTGGTCGTAGCCGAGGAACGCGGTGGCGATGATGGTCGCGGCGAGGTAATCGATGAGCAGAGCCCCGATGCGGCGGCCCGGCCGGGCGATGCTGCCGGGACCCGACTCCGGGAGTCCGAGTCGCTCACCGGGGTACGTGTTCACAGCGTCCGTCACTCCCCCAGCCTACCGAGAGCGAAATGCCGCATCGTCGCCGGGCTCCTGTAACACGCCCGAAACAAAGCGGATACCGTAGAGAAATCCCCCGTCCGTACTCTGCAGAGTGGCCGTGAAGCCATCGATCCGCATTACAGGAGTCGTACATGTTCAAAGATTCGTCCGAGGTACTGACCTACATCAAGGAGAACGACGTCAAGTTCCTTGACATCCGTTTCACCGATCTCCCTGGTGTACAGCAGCACTTCAACATTCCTGCATCGACGGTCGACGAGGCTTTCTTCACCGACGGTCAGCTGTTCGACGGCTCCTCGATCCGCGGTTTCGCGAGCATCCACGAGTCGGACATGCAGCTCATCCCCGACGTCACCACCGCGTACGTCGACCCCTTCCGCGAGGCGAGCACCCTCGTGATGCTGTTCGACATCTACAACCCGCGCACCGGCGAGATCTATTCGAAGGACCCGCGTCAGGTCGCCAAGAAGGCCGAGAAGTACCTGACGTCGACGGGCATCGCCGACACCGCGTTCTTCGCCCCCGAGGCCGAGTTCTACATCTTCGACGACGTCCGCTACAACGTCACCTCGAACTCCAGCTTCTACAGCGTCGACTCGGAAGAGGGCGCCTGGAACACCGGCCGCGAAGAAGAGGGCGGCAACCTCGGCAACAAGACCCCGTACAAGGGCGGCTACTTCCCGGTGAGCCCGGTCGACAAGACCGCTGACCTCCGCGACGACATCACCCTCAAGCTGATCGACGCCGGCTTCATCCTCGAGCGCTCGCACCACGAGGTCGGCAC
The DNA here is from genome assembly GCF_000708325.1 of Microbacterium sp. Cr-K20. Classification (NCBI taxonomy): domain Bacteria; kingdom Bacillati; phylum Actinomycetota; class Actinomycetes; order Micrococcales; family Microbacteriaceae; genus Microbacterium; species Microbacterium sp. Cr-K20. Next base: position 6,341 of record NZ_JARE01000077.1, read on the forward strand.
CGGTGGCCAGCAGGAGATCAACTACCGCTTCGACACGATGGTCCACGCGGCGGACGACATCTTGAAGTTCAAGTACATCGTCAAGAACACCGCCGAGGAGTGGGGCAAGGTCGCGACCTTCATGCCCAAGCCCCTCTACGGCGACAACGGCTCGGGAATGCACACGCACCAGTCGCTGTGGAGCGACGGCAAGCCGCTCTTCTACGACGAGGCCGGCTATGGTCAGCTCAGCGACATCGCACGCTGGTACATCGGCGGCATCCTGGCGCACGCGCCGGCCCTGCTCGCCTTCACCAACCCGACGCTGAACAGCTACCACCGTCTGGTCAAGGGCTTCGAGGCTCCGGTCAACCTGGTCTACTCGGCCGGAAACCGCTCCGCCGCGATCCGCATCCCGATCACGGGCTCCAACCCGAAGGCCAAGCGCATCGAGTTCCGTGCGCCCGACGCCTCCGGCAACCCGTACCTCGCCTTCGCCGCACAGCTGATGGCGGGCCTCGACGGCATCAAGAACCGCATCGAGCCGCACGAGCCGGTGGACAAGGACCTCTACGAGCTTCCGCCCGAGGAGGCCAAGGACATCCCCCAGGTGCCGAACTCGCTGCTCGACTCGCTCGACGCCCTGGCGGCCGACCACCAGTTCCTCCTCGAGGGCGGCGTGTTCACGAAGGAGCTCATCGAGACCTGGATCTCGTACAAGTACGAGAACGAGATCCTGCCGATGGCCCAGCGCCCGCACCCGTTCGAGTACGAGCTCTACTTCGGGGTCTGACGACCGCAGCGCATCGTGAAGAGCCCGCCTCAGCTTCGGCTGAGGCGGGCTCTTCCGCGTACAGGTCCCCTTAAACGACGCGGTACCGGGAGTGGATCACCACGTCACCGAGGAACGGAAGCCCACCCAGCGCGATGAGCGCCCGGTGCTGCTGGCCGTCTGCTCCGGCACCGCCCGGCCCCCAGAGAAGTGTGAACAGCTGCTTGCCGGTCCGTGCTTCTACCGTGACGGGGATGTCCGGATAAGCCGCGAGCAGCTGGTTGTTCTCCAGCGTCTTCACCCCCGGGTACCTCGTGCCGTTCACGGACAGCGGTACGGCCGCCACCACCGGGAGCGTCCAGAGGGGCAGACGCGACGAGACTTGCCCGTCATACGGCGTCTCGGTCGTGTTGCCGATGAAGATCGATGTCGTGCCGCCCGGTGACCCGTCACCGCCGGGCGTGACTGCAGCCCAGAGGTGCTGATACGGAGACGTGACCTCGGTGCTCCCGGTGGACGTGATCGTTCCTCGTGCAGGGTCGGTCACGACGGTGAGGGACTGTGTCTCCGGGGTCAGCGGGAAGGGGCCGGGCCAGGTGAGGTCCAGTGCGACCGTCTCGCCGGCCGGAACCGAGATCGACGGGACGGTCCACGCGTCTTCGTCGGCGCTGCGGCTGTGCACAGCACCGGCGAGCAGGAATGGGGCTGCGACGTTCATGCCGGGCATCCGGAAGGTGAGGGGCCCGGTGAAGTCGGCCGGACCGGAGTTCGAGATGCGCACGGAGCGGGTGCCGTAGGGAGCGTCTGCATCGACGAATGGACTGACCTCGAAGGTGAGCACCGGCAGCTCCGTCGAAGCGGCAGCGAGCGGCGTCGCGACAGCCATGGCCACGACCGGCGCACTCCACGCCGCGGCTCGCAGCACTGTTCGCCGGTCGATCCCCCGGCGGCGGTTGGTGAGCGGGGCATTCGAGTTCGTCAACTCTGTTCCTTTCGATTGCACGCGGCGGGCTCGCTGCGCATCATGGTCTTCGTGAATTCATCTGGTTCGCTCATGACGGCACCGGCGCCCACCAGGAACGAGCGCACCACCGCAGTGCGGCTCACCAACGAGAGCAACGGGAGCGAGACGGCTGCGGCGATCGTGACGCCCCAAGCCGAGGTCGAGGTGGCCGCGATCAGAGAGCCGAGTGTGCTCACGCCCCAGACTCCTGCGAGCACCCAGCGCCATTCCGGCGCGAGAGGCAGGCAAACGGCTCGCACCACGCCCAGCGCTGTTGCGGAAACCAACGCGAGAAGCAGGCTCACGGTGCCGATCGCGACGAGTGTCTGGGCGGCATTCGGTTCCACGAACTCGGACGGGAATGCCGGCAGGATCGAGAACACCGTGACTGTCTCCTGTGTGGGGACGCGCATGAGACGACCTTTCGTTTCGGACCGCCAGCTCATCGGGAGAGGAAGAATGCGTACACGCACAGCAGTGAACTGATCACGAGGACCAGGATCAGAGTGGTCCGCTTCACCCGGGCCGCCCAGCGTCTCTCCGGGCGATGGGCGCGATACACGCGGCGGAGTCGCCGCTTCTGCCGGCGGCGACGACGCCGTTCCCTGCGCGACCCGACCGGCGTCGGACGCTGGGGCGGCACGTAGGTGCTCCGCTTGAGACCGGTGCCGTCCTTCGCGAGGCGTGCGCCGTTATTGGTGAAGCGGAAGGCCTCGTCGAATCCGTCTGCACCGCTCACGGAACTCCCCTCCGTTACTGTCGCACCTTCCGGCACGTATGGCTCCCGCGACTGCGAGGACCTCCAGGAACGAGTCCGGCTGGGGGCCGAACATCTTTCCCGAAGGTCCTCGCCGCTCTAGCCGGTCATTCGGGACCGGCGAGCATCACCACGCACACGTTGGGGCGACCATGTACGGGGTGAAGGCATCGTTGTTGTTGCTGAGAGAGGGCATGCCCGCCGAGGCGACGTTGGAAGCGACGAGTGCGTTCCCGACATAGAGGTTGCCGTTGGGTGCCAAGTAGGTGGTGTCGCCGATGGCTGTCGAACCGACGGGGACGCTCGGGAACGTGACGGTCAGGCCATCGCTCCGGCGGTAGAGACTCGCTACGCCCGTCGATGACATGAATGAGATGAACGCGTCGTCATTCGACGAGAGCGTGGGAACACCGACCGATGCCACACCGGTAGCGACAAGAGTGTTCCCCTCGTAGAGGTCTCCATTGGGTGCCAAGAACGTGGTGTCGCCGATGGCTGTCGAACCCGCGGGAACACTCGGGAACGTAACGGTCAGACCATCGCTCCGGCGGTAGAGACTGGCCACGCCCGCCGATGACATGAATGAGATGAACGCGTCGTCGTTTGACGCGAGCGTGGGGATGCCGACCGATGAGACGTTGGTGGCAATGAGTGTGTTCCCGACGTAGA
>NZ_JARE01000078.1:0-57676 GCF_000708325.1 Microbacterium sp. Cr-K20
CGTCCGGGGTCCGGCGGCGGTGCGAACCGTGCGCCGAAGGCCAAGGCGGGGGACGACACCGAGAACGTCACCGGGCGCAACTCCGTCCTCGAGGCTTTGCGGGCGAAGATCCCGGCGACGGCGTTCTACATCGCGCAGCGCGTCGAGATGGACGACCGTGTGAAGGAGATGCTGGCGATCGCCACGAATCGCGGGATCCCCGTGATGGAGGTCACCCGTCCGGAGCTCGACCGCATGGCCGGCTTCGACGGCGTGCACCAGGGCGTCGCGATCAAGGTGCCGCCGTACGAGTACGCCCACCCACAGGATCTGCTCGAGCAAGTCATCGACAAGGGCGAGGTCCCGCTGTTCGTGGCGCTCGACGGCATCACGGACCCCCGTAACCTGGGCGCGATCATCCGCTCCACCGCGGCGTTCGGTGGGCACGGCATCATCCTTCCGCAGCGCCGCTCGGCCGGTGTCAACTCCGCCGCCTGGAAGACGAGTGCCGGAGCAGTCGCACGGACCCCCGTCGCGCTGGCGACCAACCTCACCGCGCAGCTCAAGGAGTTCAAGAAGCAGGGCGTGTTCGTGCTCGGCCTCGACGGCGACGGTGACGTGTCGCTCCCCGAGCTCCAGCTGGCTGATCGTCCTGTCGTGATCGTGGTCGGCTCGGAGGGCAAGGGGCTGTCCCGTCTGGTCTCCGAGACGTGCGATCAGATCGTCTCGATCCCGATCTCTGCGGCCGCTGAATCCCTGAACGCCGGCATCGCGACCTCGGTCGCGCTCTACCAGGTCGCGTCTCTCCGCGCCGCGAAGAACTAGACCGTCCGAGGAAAGGCAGATCATGGCCCGTATCATCGTGCTCGGAGGGACCGGCTACGCCGGTCGTCACATCGTCCGGGAGGCGGTGAGTCGCGGCCATGCGGTGATCGCGATCTCCCGATCGGCGCCCACCGAACCGGTGGCGGGAGCCGCATATCTGCAGGGTTCCGCTCTCGACCTCGATCCGATCGCGGAAGCGTTCGTCGGGGCGGATGCCGTCGTGTCGGCGCTCTCCCCTCGCGGCGACATGGAAGATCGTGCGCTCGAGGCGCTGTCGTACGTCGTCGACCGGGTCGCGGGCACCGAGACGCGTCTCGGTGTCGTCGGCGGTGCAGGTGGCAGCCTGGTGGCCCCCGGCGGGCCGCGTCTGTTCGACCAGGATTTCCCTGAGGAGTACAAGCACGAGGCGCAGATCGGCATCGACTCCCTCGCGCTCCTCGAGGAGACTGAGGCCGACCTCGACTGGTTCTTCATCCACCCCGCTGAGGTGTTCGGTCCCTGGGCCGAAGGCGAGCGCACCGGGCACTATCGCGACGGCGGCGACGTGATCGTCCGCGATGCCGACGGCAAGTCGTTCATCTCCGGCGCGGATTTCGCGGTCGCCGTGGTGGACGAGATCGAGCAGGGCAACCACCACCGAGAGCGGTTCACCGTCGGCTACTGACGCCACGACTTTCGGCGACCGCGGAGGTGTCAGACCAGGTCGCGCCAGTCGATGTCCTCATCGTCATCGGCCACCGGAGTCGCACCGGTGACGACCGGCAGGCTCATCGTCTCGGTCGGCGGGCCCATGATGGTCGCCTCGTCACGCCGGTGTCGCAGCACTTCGTTGATGTAGCTGGTCAGCACCTCGGCGAGCGGCACCGAGCGCCCCTGCGCCTGCGAGAGGTACCAGCGGTGCTCGAGCACCTGGTGGAAGACCTCGGCGGGCTCCAGCTTGGCTCGTAGCTCGTACGGGATCGCGCGCACCACCGGCTCGAAGACACGGGTGAGCCACTCGTGCGCGTACATCTCCTCGTCCGCCCACTGCTTCGTCGAGCGGGCGCGGAACTCGTCGAGGTCGTTCAGCAGGCGCCGCGCCTGGTTCTCCTCGACGTCCAGCCCCGTCAGACGGATCAGGCGGCGCTGGTGGTGACCGGCATCCACCACCTTCGGCTGGATCTCGACGACGGTGCCGTCCGCGGTCGTCGACATGGACATCTCGTCGATGTCGAACCCCAGGGCGTTGAGGCGCTCGACCCGCTCCGTGATGCGCCAGGTCTCCGCCGCCGAGAAGGACTCCTGGGCGGTGAGCTCGGCCCACAGCGATCGATACGACGAGACGATGCCGTCGGCGATCGCCACCGCGTCCACACCGTGTTCGAGGCGACCGCCCGCGGCGAGGTCCATGATCTCGCCGGCGATGTTCGTGCGGGCCAGGTCGAGGTCGTAGGCGCGCTGACCGTCGGTCAGCCCTTCCTCGTGCAGCTCACCCGTCTCCGCATCGACCAGATACGCGGCGAACGCACCCGCGTCGCGGCGGAACAGCGTGTTCGACAGGGAGACGTCGCCCCAATAGAAGCCGACGTTGTGCAGCCGCACCAACAGCAGGGCCAGGGCATCGACGAGGCGGGTCGCGGTGTCGGGGCGCAGTACCCGCGTGAAGAGCGCGCGATAGGGCATCGAGAAACGCAGGTGAGAGGTGACCAGCGCGGCCGGAAGGGCCTCGCCGTCGGCATCCGTACGCCCGGCGATCACCGCGACCCGGTCGACGCAGGGCACGTCGAGGCGGGCGAGATTGCCGAGCATGTCGTATTCGCGCTGGGCCATCTCCGTCGTGGTCTCCTTCACGGCGATGACCCGGCCGGAGAGGTCGGCGAAGCGCACGAGGTGGCGGGAGAGCCCCTTCGGGAGCGACACGATGTGCTCCGACGGCCACTTCGCCAGTGTCGTGGACCAGGGGAGGGACAACAGCCCCGGATCGATCTTGCTGGCGGTGATCCGCAGCGAATCCTGCATGATGCTCCCTGGTCGAGGTGGGACAGAAAGAGACGCGGCGCAGGTGACCGAAGTCAGCCTGCGCCGCGTCTGTGGATCCGATCAGGCGGAGACGACCGGCTTGTCGTTCAGGCGCTCGCCGGACTCGATGTCGAACGCGTGCACGTGGCCCGGGTTCGCAGCGAGCGTGACCGTCTCGCCGGCGTTCGGGTGGCTGCGACCGTCGACGCGGGCGACGATGTCGCTGCGCTTGCCGTTGATCTCGGTGTGGCCGTAGAGGTAGCCGTCGGCGCCGAGCTCCTCGACGAGGTCGACGACGACGGGAAGGCCCTTGCCGTCGGCCGGTCCGACCGTGATGTCCTCAGGGCGCACGCCGACCGTGACCTGGCTGCCGTTCGCGCGGCCGACGGTGTCGCGGTCGAGCGGGACGACCTCGGACCCGAAGCGGATGCCGCCGTCGGCGAGGTCGGCCGCGAAGAGGTTCATCGCGGGCGAGCCGATGAATCCGGCGACGAAGACGTTGTTCGGCTTCTCGTACAGGTCGCGCGGGGAGCCGACCTGCTGGAGCAGACCGTCCTTGAGGACCGCGATGCGGTCGCCCATGGTCAGAGCCTCGGTCTGGTCGTGCGTGACGTAGACCGTGGTGACGCCGAGGCGACGCTGCAGCGAAGCGATCTGCGTACGGGTCTGCACGCGGAGCTTGGCGTCGAGGTTCGACAGCGGCTCATCCATGAGGAACACCTGAGGCTGACGCACGATGGCGCGACCCATGGCGACGCGCTGACGCTGACCACCCGAGAGGGCCTTCGGCTTGCGAGTCAGGTAGGGCTCGAGGTCGAGGAGCTTGGCGGCTTCGAGAACTCGGGATGCGCGCTCTTCCTTGCCGACGCCGGCGATCTTGAGCGCGAAGCCCATGTTCTCGGCGACGGTCATGTGCGGGTACAGCGCGTAGTTCTGGAAGACCATCGCGATGTCGCGGTCCTTCGGCGGGACATCGGTCACGTCGCGGTCGCCGATGAGGATGCGGCCGGCGTTGACCTCTTCGAGGCCGGCCAGCATGCGGAGGGACGTGGACTTACCGCAACCGGAGGGACCGACGAGGACGAGGAACTCGCCGTCACCGACCTCGAGGTTCAGCTTGTCGACGGCCGGACGGGTTCCGCCGGGGTACAGGCGGGTGGCCTCGTCGAAAGTCACAGATGCCATTGTCTTTTCTCCTTCACCGGCAGGTACGTGCCGGACGATCCGTAGTGATGAAGCGGCGGGTGACCCCGCCGTGACCCCTCATTGGGTCGGGATCAGTATGACATGAACGGCGGTACCTGGGTATTTCTCAGCCTCACTGACTACCATCGAACTCGGCCGCGCGCAGCGGCGATCGTCGCTCGGCGGCGGTCGGGGCCAACCCGGACCCCCGTTGAGACTCACAGAGGAACGATGTCGAGCGACGAAACGCCGAACGTCCCGACGCCTCGCAATTCCCGCGAGGCCGTACGGGAGAAGGCTCAGAGAGTGCACGCCCAGCAGTCCAGGGCGCGTCTCATGCGACGGATCATCATCGGCGCGGTGGCGCTCGTCGCGGTGGGTGCGATCGGCACCGCGGTGACCCTCGCGGTGTCCTCCCAGGTCACCAAGCCGCGGCTCACGCCGACCGGCATGGAATCGGATGGCGTGGTCGTCACCGACCTCGAGTCGTTCGCGGGAACCGGCGCGGTGCCGGAGACCCCGTCTCCTGAGGCGACCGACGCCGGCGAATCGGCCAGCCCGACGCCGGAGCCGACGGCGTCCGGAAAGGTCGACATCCACGTGTACGTCGACTACCTGTCGCCCGACGCCGGGGAGTTCGAGCGTGCAAACGCCCGACAGCTCGCCGGTTGGATCGGCGAGGACGCGGTCACGGTCAGCTATCACCCGGTCGCCCTGCTCACCGCCAGTTCCAACGGAACCAAGTACTCGCTCCGCTCGGCTGCCGCTGCGGCCTGCGTCGCCACGCACTCGCCTGCCCAGTTCTACGCGTTCAACCATGACCTGCTCGACGACCAGCCCGAGGTCGGCAGCGAGGGCCTCTCCGACGAGGACCTCGCGAACCTCGCCGGTGCTGTCGGAGTCGACAACGCCAAGGCCGTGCGGTCGTGCATCGAGGACGGCGACTTCGTCGGCTGGGCGAAGGAGGCGACGACCAGGGCCCTGGACGGACCGCTCGCCGGCTCCGACGACCTGGTGCTGACGGCAGCGCCGATGATCGTCGCGAACGGCGAGGCCTACGTCGGGGCGCTGGACGACCCGGCCGAGTTCTCGCAGTTCGTGCTCAGCGTCGCGAGCGATGCCTCGCGTGCGACGTCGACGCCTTCGCCCACCACGACCCCGTAGGTCGAAGCCGGGCCGATGCCATCGCTAAGCTGGTGGCATCCGCCGACTTGGCGCAATTGGTAGCGCACCGTACTTGTAATACGGGGGTTACGGGTTCGAGTCCCGTAGTCGGCTCTTCAATCCCTCACGAGAGTGGGGATCCGCGGATTCAGTTCTCAGCGGCGATCTCGGGTGCGTCCCTCACCTCGTCGATGAGGCTGATGCCTCCCGTGGAGCTCGCGGACTGCATCAGGTCCTGGATCCATTTCGGATTCAGCTGCGGCGCCTCCGGCTCGTCGAAGGTGAAGCGGAGCGGTATCGACGGGTGCAGCCAGATCGTCGACCGTCCCATGGGCTGCCCTTCAGGGTGCCGCCACGAAAGAGTGAAACTCTCGTTGCGTCGGAGCTTCGTCGCGATGACGACCTTCAGATGCGCGAGTGCGCGGTCCTCGATGTAAATCTCGTCACCGCTGCCGTACTGGATCGTGCCCATGCCAGAACGATAGTCGCCCCATGCGGATGGGCCGAATCCCTGTGCCCGCGCCGATGTCGAGGGTGCGAACCTGAAAACGCATTCCGATGTATCGCCTCAGTCGATGATATGTTACACATCAGGCAGGTTTCCTGGCGGGCCTCTGGATCGTGCCAGGTAGAAGACGCGCAGGTGGCCGCCTCCCCGCTCCGGCCACCTGCGCTTGCCTGCTTGGTTTCGGGGACCCAGACAGCAAGGGAGAGGGCGAGATCTTGAGCAGTGCACCCGATACGGCGACGGTCACTCCGGAGTGGCAACACGACTACCCGTACGCGAAGAAGCTCTCCACGGCGGAGTACGAACGAGAGAAGCGGTTGCTGCAGATCGAGCTCCTGAAGCTCCAGTCGCACATCAAGCACTCCTCCGAGCGCTTGCTCATCCTGTTCGAAGGACGCGACGCGGCGGGGAAGGGCGGGGCGATCAAGCGCTTCATGGAGCATTTGAACCCTCGAGGAGCCCGGGTCGTCGCGCTCGACAAGCCGACGGATGCCGAGCGTACGCAGTGGTATTTCCAGCGCTACATCGCGCACTTGCCTTCGGGCGGCGAGATCGTGATGATGGACCGCTCCTGGTACAACCGCGCCGGCGTCGAACGGGTCATGGGGTACTGCTCATCGGCCGAGTACGAAGAATTCATGCAGACCGCGCCGCAGTTCGAGCGGATGATCGTGGGGTCGGGCATCCGCCTCATCAAGCTGTGGTTCTCGGTGGGAGAGGCCGAACAGCGACGCCGGTTCAGGCGCCGTAGCGAGGATCCCGTCAAGCAGTGGAAGCTGAGCCCCACGGACCTCGCCAGCATCGACCGCTGGGCGGACTACACGGCGGCGAAGGAAGCGATGTTCTTTCACACGGACACGCCGACCGAGCCCTGGATCGTCATCAAGTCGAACGACAAGAAGAGGGCTCGGCTCGAGGCGATGAGGTGCGTCCTCGCCCGATTCGACTACCCCGGCAAAGATCCCCTGGTCGCTCACGCCCCGGACACCCGGCTCGTCGGGCGGCCCTCGCAGATCTACGACGAGGGCGAGACGCCCAGAAGCGATTCCTCCCCTGCCGACCACGAAAAGTGACGTCATCCGGGAATGCGCGAAGACCGATCCGCGGTTGTCTTCGTCATGACTCGTATCGGCACCAGTGATCTTGACGTCCTCCCGCTCGCACTCGGCGGCAACGTGTTCGGTTGGACAGCCGATCGCGATGCGTCGTTCGCAGTGCTCGATGCATTCGTCGACGGGGGCGGCGACTTCGTCGACACGGCCGATTCATACAGCTCCTGGGTGCCGGGCAACAACGGTGGCGAGAGCGAGACGATCATCGGCGAGTGGCTCGCCTCCCGCAAGCCGTCCGGCGTCGTCGTCGCGACGAAGGTGAGTCAGCACCCGGAGTTCCGCGGCCTCTCCGGAGCGAATGTGCGAAAGGCGGCCGAGGCCTCGCTCCGGCGTCTCGGCGCCGACGAGATCGACCTGTACTACGCGCACTTCGACGACGACACCGTTCCACTGGAAGAGACGGTCGCCGCGTTCGGACAGCTCGTCGAGGACGGGCTGGTGCGTCACGTGGCGGTGTCGAACTACTCCGCCGAACGCATCAGAGAGTGGATCGAGATCGCGCGTCGCACGGGCGTCGCTGCGCCGGTCGCCGTTCAGCCGCACTACAACCTCGTTCATCGCAATGAGGTCGAGGACACCATCATCCCGGTCGCCGAGGAGTTCGAGCTCGGGCTTGTTCCCTACTACGCGCTGGCGAGCGGATTCCTGACCGGCAAGTACCGCTCGACCGATGTCGCGGGGCAGGACTCCCCGCGTGCGCAGGGCGCCGCGAAGTACGCGACCGAGGCGGGCCTGCGCGTCATCGATGCGCTCGAGCAGATCGCCGCCGCCCACGGCGTGTCGATCGCCGCGACGTCCCTCGCCTGGTTGCGGGCGCAGCCGACCGTGGTCGCGCCGATCGCGAGTGCTCGCACGGTCGCGCAGGTGCCCGACCTTCTGGCGGGTGCTCGCCTCGAACTCTCCACCGACGAGGTGGGGCTGCTCGATCGGGTCTCTGAATGGACCCCCGCCGGCGCCTGATGCCTCAGGTCTCGTTTCCGACGAGGCCGAGTCTGTGCGCCAGGATCACGGCGTGGATGCGATCGCGCGCGTGGAGCTTCGCCAGCACCCGGCCGACGTGCGTCTTCACGGTGGATTCGCCGACGTAGAGGGTGTGGGCGATCTCGGCGTTGGTCAGCCCGCGTCCGATCGCGAGGAATACGTCTCTCTCGCGTTCGGTGAGCGAGTCCAGCGCCGCGCTCTCCGCGGCATCCGGTGTCGGGGAGGACGAGGCGCTGAGCTGCGGGGTCACGTGCTCGAGGAGCATCCGCGTGATCCGGGGAGAGAGCGCGGCATCGCCACGGTGTACGGCGCGGACGGCGGAGATCATCTCGTGACGCTGAGCGTCCTTGAGGAGGAAGCCGCTGGCACCGGCACGGATGGCGCCGAAAGCGTATTCGTCGAGGTCGAACGTGGTCAGCACGAGCACTTTCGTCTGAGGGCGATCCCGCACGATGGTCTCGGTGGCAGCGATGCCGTCCAGCTCCGGCATGCGGATGTCCATGAGCACCAGGTCGGGTGCGAGTGCGGCGCTCTGCGCGATCGCCGCCCGCCCGTCGCCGGCCTCACCGACCACGACGATGTCGCTCTCCGCTTCGAGGACCATCCGGAACCCGACGCGAATCAACTCCTGGTCGTCCACCAGAAGCACCCTGATCGCATCCGTCATCCGTCGTCCTCCGTCGATTCGTCTTGTGGGGCGGGGGCAGCCGTCTTCGTCGGCAGCACAGCGCGCAGAACCCATCGTCCCCCGTCGGTCGGCGCGGACTCCACGCTTCCCTGCACGTGAGCGGCGCGCTCGGCGAGGCCGCGCAACCCGAAACCTTCGGTCCCGATGCCACCGGTCGCGCCGTCGTTGACGATGTCGATCGTCACGGAGTCCGGTGAGTACTCCAGCCGCACAGTGATGGCCGACGCGGTCGGGGCATGTCGCATCGCGTTCGTCACGCCCTCCTGCACGATCCGCCCGATCGCGTGGGCGACGGCGGGGGAGACCTCGGCCTGCCCCGCGACCGTGAGCGTCGCGGGGTATCCGGCGCGCTGCGCCGCCTCGACCGTGTCGCGCGGCGGCGCGGGCTTCATGGGTGCCAGGGGCAGCGGAGAGTCGTCATCCCGCAGCACACCGAGCATCGATCGCATCTCGGTCAGGGCCGCACGAGCGGTGTCGGCCGTGTGGATCGCCGCTCTGCGTGCCTGCTCGCGGTCGGGCGTCGCGGCGGCACCCTCGGAAAGCGCCACGATCACCGTCAGCGAGTGGGAGACGATGTCGTGCATCTCCCGAGCGATGCGGGCCCGTTCGGATGCGGCGGCGAGCTGCGCCTGCTGGTCACGCTCGACGAGCAACTGCCGCGAGCGATCGATGACGGCCGACAGATAGCGTTTGCGGCCGCCGACGTTGACTCCGATGAGTGTGCCGATCAGACCGAGCACGATGTAGCTGAGCGCGGTGTCGAGTCCGTTCTGCATCACGATCACGCCGGTGAGCATCAGGAGCCCGCTGAGCAGCAGGAACCACACCGCGCCGATTCCGTAACAGGTCCAGGCGGTGCGTGACGACCGGTAGACCGCGAGACCGTAACAGGCGACGAGTAGCAGGATGGTGCCACTGGACGGCCCGGTGAACAGACTGGCCGTCCCCAGGATCATGGCCGCGAAGAAGGGAACGAGCGGCGCCCGCCGTCGCCACAGCAGTGTGCTGCACGCCACGACGACCATGGCCACGGTGGCGATGTTGAGCGCGATGTAGGCGGATTCAGGGACGGACTCATCGACGAACCGACCCGCCGGGGCGAGCGAGAGGAACAGGCAGAACAACGTCAGCAGGACGTCGGCGAACACCGGATGACGGGCCCAGTATCGGCGGAAGAGGCCCGGCGCACGCGGAAGCCGCAGCTCCTCGTCCTCTCGGACCGAGTCGCTGCGGCTTCGCGTTCTGCTCACAGGGCCGACTTTACGCGTCGCGGGTGCGCAGCACGCCCCACGCGACGAGGGCACCGCCGGCGACCCAGCAAGCCAGAGTCAGGAACGCGACCGGGGCATCGAGTGTCCCGCCGTCGCTCGGCAGGATCGCGCTCTGCGCAGCTGCTACGGGCAGGTAGGCGGATGCGTCGATGACCCATGCCCACGCCTCGCCGGCGAACGAGAAGAAGTTCGCCACGATCGGCAGGACGAACAGGACGCCGACGGTCGCCGCGATGGCTCCGGCCCCCGAACGCAGGATGAACCCGAAGGCGACTCCGATCAGGGCGAACACCGCCATGGCGAGGGAGGAGACGACGATGGGCAGGAACGACGCGGCCGGGTCCGACCAATCGATGCTCTGATCCCGCGGCGCCACGATGAGCGAGACCGCGACGGCCGCGAGACCGAAGATCACCAGGGAAGACAGGAACATGAAGACCGCGAGCACGGTCGACTTGGCCGCCAGCACCGATCCGCGGATCGGGTTCGCGGTGAGCGTCGAACGGATCATCCCGGTCGAGTACTCGCCCGTCACGGAGATCGCACCGATGATGCCGGCGAGCAGCATCGTGAACTGGATCGGCATGACGACGGCCTGGATCGGCTCGAACCCCGGCATGTCGACCGCCTGTGCGATCAGCACGGAGATCCCGATGGTGAGGGCCGCGGCGATGCCGATGGACCACCACGTCGAGCGGAGGGTGGCGAGCTTGATCCATTCGCCGCGTAGGGCGCGGACGAAGGTCAGCCGGCGACCGGTGTCGACGCGCGGCCGCGCGGGCGCGGGTGCCTGTGTCGTGGTCATGAGATCTCCTTGGTGCGGTACTCGACGGAGTCGCCGGTGAGGGCGAGGTAGGCGTCTTCGAGCGATCCGGTGGTGGGGGTGAGTTCGTGCAGCGGGATGCCGCGGTCCGCGGCGAGATCGCCGATGCGGGCGGCGGGGAGACCCACGATGTCGAGGAGGTCGGGAGCCGAGCTCACGATCTCCACACCCGGGCCGCCGACGACCGCGGCGAGATCGGTGGGTCGCGGGGTGCGCACACGCACGGTGTTCTGCGTCCAGGAGCGCACGAGTTCGGCCAGCGGAGCATCCGCCAGCACGCGTCCGCGCCCCATCACGATGACATGGTCGGCGGTCTGCGCCATCTCGCTCATCAGGTGGCTCGACAGGAGCACGGTGCGGCCCTCGGAGGCCGCGTGCCGGACGAACTGACGCACCCAGCGGACGCCCTCGGGGTCGAGGCCGTTGACGGGCTCGTCGAGGATGAGCGTGTGGGGGTCGCCGAGCAGTGCGGAGGCGATGCCGAGGCGCTGTCCCATTCCGAGCGAGAACTTCCCGGCCCGCTTGCGGGCCACCGACCCGATGCCCGCGAGGTCGATGACCTCGTCGACGCGGGAGGAGGGGATCCCGTGGGTCGCTGCCATCGCCCGAAGGTGATTGCGTGCCGTCCGCCCGGTGTGCACGGCCTTCGCGTCGAGAAGGACGCCGACCTCGGTGAGCGGCGCGCGAAGCTTGCGATACTCGCGACCGGCGATCTCGGCGCGTCCGGACGTCGGCCGGTCGAGGCCCACGATCATTCGCATCGTGGTCGACTTGCCGGCACCGTTCGGACCGAGGAAGCCGGTGACGCTGCCCGGCTTGACGGTGAACGACACGTCATCGACGGCCGTCTTGTCTCCGAACCTCTTCGTGAGGCCTTCTGCTGTGATCATGTGGACAACGCTACGGAGCGTCGGGCCGCCGCGCGTCCTCCCCAGGTACCGTCCTCCGGAGCAGGATGTCCTCCCCGCGGCGGATGGATCGGCTCAGGAACGGGGACGGGCGTGGACCCGTGCGGCCATCTCGTCGGAGGCGAGGATCGCCTCGTCGATGATCTCCCTCGACGGTGGCGCCGTCAGCCAATCGTGACTCAGCGAGGCCGGGACGAGCAGCGGCATGCGATCGTGCAGATCGACGAGGTGGTCGGGGGCGGGGCGCATCACGATCGAATAGCACGTGTACCACTCGCCGTCGGCGGTGCGACCGCGCTGCGTGACCGCGGCCATGCCGAAGAGCGTGCCCTCGTCGATGAGGAACTCGTTCCACTGCCGCGACGGCTTCTGCATCTCGTACCAGCTGGTCGCCGGGACGATCGCCCGCGACTTCGCTCCGCCCGGGCGCTCCTGCAGGCGCTCGGACCGCGTGTTGATCGAGGGGAACTTCGCCGGCTCACCGTTCACGAGAAAGCCCCACCACGCGGGTTCCAATGTGGGAGCGGCATCGGGCTGCACGATCACCGGGTTGAGGTTGCGGAGGTTCTTCCCCGTCGGACGGATGGTCTCACCCGCGTTCCCCTCCGCCCAGACACGCAGGCCCTCGAGCACCGCATCGTCGGCGGCGGCGAGGACTTCCGCATCGGTGAACCGGGGATCGAGACCGTAGCTCGCGCACATGCCGTCAGCGTAGCCCCGGCCGCCGACATCCGTCACGTCCCGGCGGGCTGGGGCTCCGATAAGGTCGACGGGTGCCAGAAACCCGTCGACTCCCCGCGCCCCTGGCACTCGGCGGGGCCGTCGCGATCGGAGTCATGACGGCGATCCAGGCCCGGATCAACGGCGTTCTCGGGGTGCGTGTGGATGACGGCATCGTGGCGGGCCTCCTCTCGTTCTCGGTAGGCCTGCTCGCACTGGTCGCCGTGATCTGCTGCATCCCCTCAGCCCGGCGCGGAGTAGGACGCCTCTGGAGCGGCATCCGACATCACACGATCCCGTTCTGGATGCTGCTGGGCGGGGCGTGCGGAGCCCTCACCGTCTCCACCCAGGGGCTGACCGCCGGGGTCCTCGGCGTCTCGCTGTTCAGCGTCGGCGTCGTCGCGGGCCAGACCCTGCACGGACTCGTGCTCGATCGGATCGGGTTCGGCCCTGCGGGCGTGGTCGCGGTCACCCCCGGCCGGGTCGCCGGCGGCGTTCTCGCGCTCGCCGCGGTCGGCATCTCGTTGTCGGGCGACGTGCTCGCCACCGCCCCGCTGTGGATGCTGCTGCTGCCGTTCGCCGCCGGAGTCGGAATCGCGTGGCAGGCGGCCACGAACGGTCGCCTTTCGCAGCGTGTGCAGTCGCCGCTCGCCGCGACTCTGATGAGCTTCATCACCGGCACCGTCATCCTGCTGCTCGCGGCCGGGACGAGCATCGCCTTCCGCGGGATGCCCGATGCGCTCCCCGTCGAGCCGTGGCTGTACCTGGGCGGGTTCCTCGGCGCGGC
Organism: Microbacterium sp. Cr-K20; assembly: GCF_000708325.1. NCBI lineage: Bacteria > Bacillati > Actinomycetota > Actinomycetes > Micrococcales > Microbacteriaceae > Microbacterium > Microbacterium sp. Cr-K20. Next base: position 12,950 of record NZ_JARE01000078.1, read on the forward strand.
CTACATCCTGCTCGGCGCGTTCATCGTCGCGCACACCGGTGTGCTCCTGATGGGGCTGGGCTCCGTGCTCGGGCAGCTCGTGACGTCGGTCGTGATCGACCTGATCTGGCCTCCGGCAGCAGGACCGGCCCTCTGGCAGGTCATCGCCATGGTCGTCGTCGCGGTGGCGTCCGTGATCGTCGCCGTTCCGCGAAGACGCCGCCGCTGACGCGTTACTTCTTCTTCGCCTTCTTCGCCCCGGCCTTCGGCATCCGCGTGATCAGCTTGCGTGCATCCACGGCCTTGCGGCGGCCGGGCTTCTTGCCCGCGGGCTTGCCTCCCACGTACAGCCAGCCGAGGAGTTCCTCGTTCTTGTCGAGGCCGTGCGCCTTGGCGACGGCCTTCGCGCGCGTGTAGTGCCCCGTGCGCCAGATGACGCCCCAGCCGGCTTCATCGAGGAGCAGGCTCAGGGTGTGGGCGACTCCGGAGGCGACGGCCTCCTGCTCCCACCGCGGGACCTTCTCGCTCTTGCGATAGCTGGCGACGACCGCGATCAGCAGCGGTGCGCGCAGCGGCTTCGACGACGGGGTCGCGTCTCCCTGAGCTTTGGCGATGGCAGCGCCGAGCATCTCGCGATCGGCTCCGCGCAGTTCGATGAGCCGCCACGGACGGAGCGAGGAGTGATCCGCGACGCGACCCGCTGCGGCGACGAACGTCAGCAGCTCTTCACGGCTCGGCGCCGTCTCGTCGACCTTCGACCAGGACTGACGCGCGCGGACCGCGTCGAGAGCACTCACGAGGCGTCGGGGGTGAAGTTCATCGCGATCGAGTTCATGCAGTAACGATCTCCGGTCGGCGTGCCGAACCCGTCGGGGAAAACATGACCGAGGTGCGAGCCGCAGTTGGCGCAACGCACCTCCGTTCGCACCATGCCCAGGCTGTCGTCCTCGATGAGTTCGACCGCGTCGGGGCGGATCGACTCGTAGAAGCTCGGCCAGCCGCATCCGGAGTCGAATTTGGTTCCACTCTTGAAGAGCTCCGCGTTGCACGCCCCGCAGGTGTAGAGGCCTGCGCGCTCCTCATCGAGCAGCTCACCCGTCCAGGCGCGCTCGGTCGCGGCCTGACGCAGCACGGCGTACTGCTCATCGCCGAGCTCGCGGCGCCATTCGTCTTCGGTCTTGTCCACGCTGTACGACATGTGTCCTCCTCAGTCCACTCCATTCTCTCTCGTCGGACGAGGCCTCGGGCGCTGCGCGTCAGAATGGACGGATGACGGATGCCGTGCAGGAGCGCTACGCGCGATTCGCCCGTGACGAGGCTCCGGGGCGGAGCGCGCTGTATGCCGAGTGGGCGGCGGGGGTCGCCGGGGATGAGGAGGTGCAGCGCATCCTGTTCCGGATCCCGGAGATGAGGCGCCAACCGCCGCTCGTGTTCGCCGTGACCCGTCTGCTCGGCGTCCCGCTCGAGCCGTATGCGCGGTGGCGTGCTTTCGTGCTCCGGAATGCGGACGAGATCGTCGTCGAGTGCGCGCGCAGGTCTTTGCAGACGAACGAGCCGCTCCGTCTCGCGGCACTTCTGCCGGTGCTCTCCGAGATCGAGGGGCCGATCGCGCTTCTCGAGATCGGGGCGTCGGCGGGACTCTGTCTCTACCCCGATCGGTACTCGTATCGCTTCGTGGACGAGGACGGGGTGCTCCGCGCCGGCCTCGACCCGGCGGACGGCGTCTCGACGGTCGTGCTCGAGAGCCGGGTGACCGGTCCGCTTCCCGCGCTCCGGATGCCGGAGGTGGTGTGGCGTGCCGGGATCGACCTGGCGCCGCTCGATGCCGCCGACGAACGCGATCGGCGTTGGCTGCGCGGTCTCGTGTGGCCGGGGGAGCCGGGGCGCGAGGAGCGCATCGAGGCCGCCCTCGACATCGCAGCCGGTGATCCTCCTCTTCTGGTGGAAGGGGACGCCGGCACGCACCTCGCCGCGCTGGCGTCGGCGGCACCTCCGCAGGCGACCCTCGTCATCACCACTCCTGGCGTGCTGGTGCACATCCCTCGGGTGGAGCGGACGGCGCTGATCGCGAGGATCTCGCGCATGGACGCCCGCTGGATCACGATCGATCCGCCCGCGGTGACCGACGCCTGGGAGCCGCCCGTCGATGCGGATCGGTGGCGGGGGTTCGTGGTGGCGCTCGACGGACGGGTCCGCGCGGCCGCAGATCCGCTCGGTCGATGGTGGGAGTGGCGACCCGGCCTGCCGGCGGATGCGTCCTAACCTGGAGCCATGCTCGGAGATCTCACGGAGCGCGATCGCGCGATCCTCGCCCTGGAAGCGGCATGGCCGCGCCACAGCGGGGCGAAGGAAGAGATCATCCGCGCCCAGCTCGGGATGAGCGCCGCACGCTACTACCAGCTGCTCGGACGACTGATCGATTCCGAATCCGCGCTCGAATACGATCCGATGCTGGTACGCCGCCTCCGCCGACTCCGCGATTCGCGTGCGACCCGGCGCAGCGCGCGGCTGCCCGGTTTCGTCGGCTGAGCCTCTCCGGTGACTGCTCTCCGGCGACGCGCGCACCTCCGGCCCGGCGGCGAAACGGATTGACAGGAAGGTGCCGCTAGCATCGAGGGGTGTCAAAGCCCACCCGCGATCGCTTCGATGATGCTCCCCGTACGTCCGGACGGGTGGGAGCGCACCGTGCCGAAGCGCCGGGGATGAACGGCTGGGTCGTGCTGCTCTGGTCGTTCGTGGCTGCACTCGTGCTCATCATCGCCGGCATCTTCGGCTCGCTGGTGGTCATGGGCCGTGTCTCGCTGTTCCCCGACGCGGCGCCGAGCGCTGTTCCGACGCCGGAGGAGACGGGGATCGTCGACCCCAGCATCTCGGTGATGATCCTGAACGGCACGCCCGACGAGGGCGCCGACACGCGCATGCGCGACACGCTCATCAACAACGGCTGGGCTGCTGACAACGTCTTCGCGGGCGACAGCTCCAGTCAGGATTTCGCCAACACGACCGTGTTCTACGTCGAAGACGCGGACGAACTGGCAGCCGTCGGTCTGGCTGACCTCCTCGGCGGTGCAGCCGTGCAGCAGAGCGACTACTACTCCGGTCAGACGGAGGACGGACAGACGCAGTTCACCGTCGTGATCGGCCTCGATCGGTCGACCTCGGCACCTGAGACGCCGGAAGAGGCGCCTGCCTCCTGACGTCGGGATGCGCCCCGCCTCCGGCGGCTTGCACTCGAAGGTGTCGAGTGCCAGAATGGCGTTAGCACTCTCACACTCTGAGTGCTAAACCCAACGTCTACGTCCAGGAGGGACGAAAAAACTCATGGCAAAGATCATTGCTTTCGATGAGGAGGCCCGCCGCGGCCTCGAGCGCGGCCTCAACATCCTCGCCGACGCGGTCAAGGTGACCCTCGGCCCGCGCGGTCGCAACGTCGTCCTCGAGAAGAAGTGGGGCGCTCCCACGATCACGAATGACGGTGTCTCCATCGCCAAGGAGATCGAGCTGGACGACCCGTACGAGAAGATCGGCGCGGAGCTCGTCAAGGAGGTCGCGAAGAAGACCGACGACGTCGCGGGTGACGGCACCACCACCGCCACGGTCCTCGCACAGGCTCTGGTTCGCGAGGGCCTGCGCAACGTCGCAGCCGGCGCCGACCCCATCTCGCTCAAGCGCGGCATCGAGAAGGCCGTCGCCGCGATCACCGAGGAGCTCCTCTCGAGCGCCAAGGAGATCGACTCCAAGGAGCAGATCGCCGCCACGGCATCCATCTCCGCTGCAGACCCGGCGATCGGCGAGCTCATCGCCGAGGCGATCGACAAGGTCGGCAAGGAAGGCGTCGTCACCGTCGAGGAGTCGCAGACGTTCGGCACCGAGCTCGAGCTCACCGAGGGCATGCGCTTCGACAAGGGCTACCTGAACCCGTACTTCGTCACGGACCCGGAGCGCCAGGAAGCGGTCTTCGAAGACCCGTACATCCTCATCGCGAACCAGAAGGTCTCCAACATCAAGGACCTGCTGCCCATCGTCGACAAGGTGATCCAGGACGGCAAGGAGCTCGTCATCATCGCCGAGGACGTCGAGGGCGAGGCTCTCGCGACGCTCGTGCTGAACAAGCTCAAGGGCATCTTCAAGTCGGTCGCCGTCAAGGCTCCCGGCTTCGGCGACCGCCGCAAGGCGCAGCTGCAGGACATCGCGATCCTCACCGGTGGTCAGGTCATCACCGAAGAGGTCGGCCTCAAGCTGGAGAACGCCACGCTCGACCTGCTCGGCCGTGCGCGCAAGGTCATCGTCACCAAGGACGAGACCACGATCGTCGAGGGCGCCGGTGAGGCAGACCAGATCGAGGGTCGCGTCACGCAGATCCGTCGTGAGATCGAGAACACCGACAGCGACTACGACCGCGAGAAGCTGCAGGAGCGTCTGGCGAAGCTCGCCGGTGGCGTCGCCGTCATCAAGGCGGGCGCGGCCACCGAGGTCGAGCTCAAGGAGCGCAAGCACCGCATCGAGGACGCCGTCCGCAACGCGAAGGCAGCCGTCGAAGAGGGCATCGTCCCCGGCGGTGGCGTCGCGCTGATCCAGTCGGGCACGAAGGCTCTCGACGGCCTGACGCTCTCGGGCGACGAGGCGACCGGTGCGAACATCGTTCGCGTCGCGATCGAGGCTCCGCTCAAGCAGATCGCGCTGAACGCCGGTCTCGAGCCGGGTGTCGTCGCGAACAAGGTCTCCGAGCTCCCCTCGGGTCAGGGCCTCAACGCGGCCACCGGTGAGTACGTCGACATGTTCGCTGCGGGAATCATCGACCCGGCGAAGGTGACCCGCTCGGCGCTGCAGAATGCAGCCTCGATCGCGGCTCTCTTCCTCACCACAGAGGTCGTCGTGGCTGACAAGCCCGAGAAGGCTGCTGCTCCGATGGGTGACCCGTCGGGCGGCATGGACTTCTGATCCAGCCCTCATGACAGAACGCCCCCGGCTCCGGCCGGGGGCGTTCTGCGTTTTGTGTCGGGCGAGGTTCAGCGGAACAGGCTGGCCGAGTACTGGTCGGCGTCCGCGTACTGAGAGGCTGCCGACCCGAGCGAGGTGCCGATCGAGTCGAGCACCTGCTCGACATGGAGCTGCGCGCCCTGCCACTGCTCCGCACATCCCTGGAAGGCGGTGGATGCACTGCCGACCCAGGAGGACTGCAGCTGCCGCAACTGGGCCATGAGCGTGCCCGACTCGGTCTGCAGTCGTTCGATGGTGGCTCTGGTTGCTCCGTGCGCGGCGTGGACGGCTTCGGTGTCGACGGTGAAGACGGACATGAGAACTCCTTCTGTTGGAGTTCCGACGCTAGGCGGGCTGGCCCCGCCCGCTCCGTCCCCAGGCCACTCGCGCACAGCGGGTGTGCAGAACCACGAGCCACGGCGGGTCGTGCAGAGTCGTCAGGGCAGGTCGAGCCGTTCCAGGGGCTGGGTGTCCTCGAGAAGGTGCTCGGGTGTGGCGCGGGCAGGCGCGAGAGGAAGCGTGACCGTGAACGTCGCTCCACCTCCCGGAGTCTCCGAGACGTCGACGCCGCCGTGCAGCGCCTTCATGATCGACGCGACGATCGCGAGCCCGAGGCCGGAACCGCCGGTCTCGCGTGCGCGGGACGTGTCGGCGCGCCAGAAGCGCTCGAAGATCTGCTCCCGGATCTGCGGGGGGATACCCTCGCCGTGGTCCACGATCGAGATGCTGCCGGTGCCGAGCACGCGGTCAGAATCGACGACGATCTCGATCGGGCCGTCCTCGGGGGAGAAGCGGCGGGCGTTCCCCAACAGGTTCGTCACGACCTGCCGCACCTTGTTCTCTTCGCCCAGAACGATCGGCGGGGTGCGCACGGGGATGTCGGGGATCTCGGTGAAGTCGATCGCCGGTGCCGGATCCGGCTGCCGCGGACGACGCCGCAGGCGCGAAAGCGCGGTGCGGGAGAGCCCTCGTGCGGGCGGTGTCGCCGGCTGATCCGGTTGAGGAGCAGCCGTGTCCTGTAGCTGGATGGGCGACATCGCCTCGACCGTGCGATCGATCACCGTCACTGTCCGCCCCGGTGCTGCGGCGCGCAGATCGAGAGCGGCGTCCCGGGCGATCGGTCGCAGGTCGAGCGCGACGATCTCGGGCTCGCGCTCTTCGTCCAGACGTGCGAGCGCGAGGAGGTCCTCCACCAGGACACCCATGCGGATGGCCTCCTTCTCGATGCGCTCCATGGCTCTGGCGGTGTCCTCCTCGCCCTTGATCGCCCCCATGCGATACAGCTCCGCATAGCCGCGCACGCTCACGAGCGGCGTGCGCAGCTCGTGGCTCGCGTCCCCGATGAATCGTCGCATGTGCTGAACGCTGCGGTCGCGCTGAGCGAGTGAGCCGTCCACGCGATCCAGCATCGTGTTGATAGCTGTGTTCAGTCGCCCGACCTCGGTGGTCGGTTCGAGGTCGGTCAACCGCTGCCGGAAGTCGCCTGCCGCGATGGACATGGCCGTCGCCTCGACCTGACCGAGCCTGCGGAAGGTGAGTGTGACGAGCCCCCGGGTGAGGAGCGCCGCGATGAGGATCGTGATCAGCGCGATCGTGATGTAGATGCCGAAGTACTGGCTGATGATGCGGTCGGCGGGCGCGAGCGGCAAGGCGACCAGTTGGATGCGCAGAGCACCGCCCTCCGACCCCACCACCGCGACGGCGCCATGGAAGACGCTGCCGTCTGCGCCGGGGATCTCGAGCGGAATCTGATCGGTGTCTGCGGTCGCCTTGGCGAGTGAGTATTCCGAGGGGAAGAGAGGGGCCTGACCCGACGTGCCTCGCGCAGTGGCACGGAGCACCCCTGTCGCGTCGTAGATCGCGAAAGAGAAGTCCCGCGGCTTCTCTTCACGCGGCGTATAGGTCGTGACGCCGTCGACCGTCGTGGCATCGAAGTACCGTTCGACCAGATCGCTGGAGACCAGTGCGGGCAGCTGCGCATCGATGTTGGCGACGAGCGCGTTGCGGAGGATCGGTACGGTTCCGAGACCCGCGACGAGAAGACCGAGAGCGAGCACCGCCACAGTGACCCCGGTGACCTTCGCGCGCAGGCTGATGCGGCGCCACCAGGCGGTGACCGCATCGGGCTTGCTCGCCATGCGGTCCTCCTCGGGCGTTCTGTACGCCGTGGGACGGCGCCGGTGGTCGGGGTCGGTCGTCAGACCGACTTGCCGACCTTGAGCATGTATCCGAACCCGCGCTTGGTCTGGATGAGCGACTCTTCGGTGTGCGGGTCGATCTTGCGACGCAGGTACGAGATGTAGCTCTCGACGATCCCGGCATCGCCGTTGAAGTCGTACTCCCACACGTGATCGAGGATCTGTGCCTTCGACAGAACGCGATTCGGGTTGAGCATCAGGTAGCGCAGCAGCTTGAACTCGGTCGGGCTGAGTTCGATCGGCTCCTTGCCCACATGGACATCGTGCGTGTCCTGATCCATCGACAGCTCGCCCGCTCGGATGATCGACTCCTCGTCGGCCTGCATCGTGCGCCGCAGGATCGCCTGCGCCCTCGCGACGATCTCGTCGAGGCTGAAGGGTTTGGTGACGTAGTCGTCGCCGCCCGCGTTGAGGCCCTCGATCTTGTCCTCGGTGCCGTCCTTCGCCGTGAGGAACAGGATCGGTGCGGTGAACCCGGCGCCGCGGAGACGCTTGGTGACGCTGAACCCGTTCATGTCCGGGAGTATGACGTCGAGGATGATCAGGTCCGGCTCCTCTTCGAGGACGGCCGAGATCGTGGCGGCGCCGTTGGCCACCGTCTTCACCTGGAATCCGGCGAAGCTGAGACCCGTCGAGAGCAGGTCACGGATGTTGGGTTCGTCGTCGACGACCAGGATGCGCGGAGCAGTCATGTCCCCATTATGGTGACTTCGGCCATGCAGTTGCTGACTATTGTCCGGAACGGCGCGGAGTCGCGCACCTCTGCATCGTTGAGAGGATGGGAGCATGAGCTCGAACGAGGACGCCTCCGCCGCCCCCGCATCCGCCATCGCTCCGGCCGTGCCCTCGCCCGCCGAGCAGATCCCCTACCACCGTCTTGCACGCCTGCGACCGAGGTACCGCTGGTGGCGGATGCTCGTGACCGGAGTCGTCGGAGTGGCGCTCTACGTGGCGATCCTGCTCCTCCTGATCGTGCCGCTCGTCGTCGCCTCGCTGCTCGTGCCGGGTTGGGGAGCCGAGATTCAGGTTCTCCTCACGACGGTGCAGTACTTCGACCTCGATCGCCCCTGGCTCTTCCTCGCACTGGTGTTGCCCTTGATCCTGATGATCCCCGCGCTCCTGCTCGCGTCGCGCATCGTCGAGGGGCGCGGCGTCGGCCTGCTTTCCTCTGTCACCGGGCGGCTGCGGATGGGGTGGCTCGGCCGGAGCCTGCTGCTGGCACTCGCCGTGTTCGTCGTCTACTTCGCGGTCGTGCTCGGCGTGGCGGCCGCCACGGGCGAGGCGATCGTCGTCGACTTCTCCCACCCGGCGCTATGGGTCATGGTGCTGCTCGTGCTGCTGCTCATCCCGCTGCAGGCCGCCGCCGAGGAGTATGTGTTCCGCGGCTATCTGATGCAGCTCGTCGGTGGCTGGTTGCGGCATCCGGCCTTCGCCATCCTGCTCCCGGTGCCGCTGTTCGTGCTCGGGCACGGCTACGACATCTGGGGGGCGGCGAGCGTGGGCATGTTCGCGATCGTCGCCGCGTGGCTGACCTGGCGCACGGGCGGTCTGGAAGCGGCGATCTCCCTGCACATCGTGAACAACGCGCTCATCTTCCTGCTCGGCACCGTCAGCCTCGTCGATGCCAACGCCACCACGGGAACGCCCGTCGATCTGCTCGCGTCGACGGTCGCGATGGTCGTCTATGCGCTGCTCGCCGACCGGTGGGCGGGCAGGCTCGGCATCGTCCGCACAGCGAGCAGGGTGACGGGCGCCGGCGTCGGAAGCGGAACCCATCGCCTGGACCCGATGCTGCACGGCTGAGCGGTACAGCCGCCGGAGGGAGGCTCAGGCTGCGATCGCGTCCGAATCCATGATCGTGTAGCTGTACCCCTGCTCGGCCAGGAAGCGCTGGCGGTTCTGCGCATAGTCCTGGTCGATCGTGTCGCGCGCGACGAGGGTGTAGAAGCTTGCGGTGTGTCCGGACTGCTTGGGGCGCAGCAGTCGACCGAGTCGCTGCGCCTCCTCCTGGCGGGATCCGAACGAGCCGGACACCTGGATGGCGACCGAGGCCTCCGGCAGGTCGATGGAGAAGTTCGCGACCTTCGACACGACGAGGAGCGAGATCTCGCCCTCGCGGAAGGCGCGATAGAGCTCCTCGCGCTCGTCGATCGGGGTCGCACCCGTGATCTGGGGAGCATCCAGGGCGGCCGACAGCGACTCGAGCTGATCGAGGTACTGTCCGATCACGAGGATGCGCTCGCCCTGATGCTTCGCGATCAGCTCGCGCACCGCCTTGACCTTGGCCGGAGCGGATGCCGCGAGTCGGTACCGTTCGTCGTCGGTGGCAGCGGCGTACTCGAGGCGGTCGCTCGGCGGGAGGTCTACGCGCACCTCGTAGCAGGCGGCGGGGGAGATGAAGCCCTGCGCCTCGATCTGCTTCCACGGGGCGTCGAAGCGCTTGGGGCCGATGAGGCTGAACACGTCGCCCTCGCGGCCGTCCTCGCGCACGAGGGTCGCGGTGAGTCCGATACGGCGGCGGGCCTGGAGATCGGCGGTGAGCTTGAACACCGGCGCCGGCAGCAGGTGGACCTCGTCGTACACGATGAGGCCCCAGTCGAGGGCGTCCAGCAGCGCGAGATGAGCGTACTCGCCCTTCCGCTTGGCGGTGAGGATCTGATAGGTCGCGATCGTGACGGGCTTGACCTCTTTGGCCTGGCCCGAGTACTCGCCGATCTCTTCGGGAGTGAGGCTCGTGCGCTTCAACAGTTCGTCGCGCCACTGTCGTGCGGAGACGGTGTTGGTGACCAGGATCAGCGTGGTGGTCTTGGTCGCCGCCATCGCGCCGGCGCCGACGATCGTCTTGCCCGCGCCGCAGGGCAGGACCACGACGCCCGATCCGTCCTTCGAGAAGGCGTCGACGGCGTCCTGCTGATAGGGGCGGATGTGCCAGCCGTCCTCGGCGAGGTCGATCTCGTGCGGAGTGCCCGGTGTGTAACCGGCGAGATCCTCGGCAGGCCAGCCGATCTTCAGCAGTTCCTGCTTGATCTGCCCGCGCGCCCAGGCGTCCACCACGAAGACCTCGGGAGTCGGATGCCCGATCAGGAGGGGCTGAATGCGCTTGTTGTTCGCGACCTGGGCGAGTACGGCGGGGTCGGAGGAGCGCAGGATGAGGGTTCCCTCGTCGTCGCGCTCGATGACCAGCCGGCCGTAGCGGTTCACGGTCTCGCGCAGATCGACGGAGACCGACGGCGGAACGGGGAAGCGCGACCAGCGATCGAGTGTCTCCAGCATGTCTTCCGCGGTGTGCCCGGCGGCGCGTGCGTTCCACAGTCCGAGGCGGGTGATCCGGTAGGTGTGGATGTGCTCGGGGGCTCGTTCCAACTCGGCGAAGATCGCGAGTTCGTGGCGGGCGCTCTCGGCGTCGGCGTGGGCGACTTCGAGCAGCACGGTGCGATCGCTCTGGACGATCAGGGGGCCATCAGACATAGCTGTCCAGTTTACCGGTCGCGAGAGGCACTGGGCCTACGGCGCGACGATCGTCGCTGCGAGGATGCTCGACACCGGGAGCGTGCGCTCGACGTCGGCCGCACGGTCCCGGCCGCGAAGACGACCACCACCCATCCCCGTGGCTTCGAGGAGGAGTTCTCGGGTGGAGCCGTCCGGCATCCCGACCGTGACCTGGAGGACGGATTTCGCGCGCACCGCCGCCTCGAGCTCCCGGTCGAGCCAGGCGGCGTCGGCATCCGGGCCCTGGCGCGAACGCAGGCGTGTGATGAGGGGGGTGAGATCCATGGTGTCCAGGTCGGGCAGCGTCGCCGGGGCGGCGGGGTGCCGTTCGCGCACCAGGAGAGCACCGTCCGCGCCGACCAGAGTCGCCGGATACCTCGCGTCGGTGAGTGCCCAGTACACCGTCTCGCGGCTGACGCGGGTGGTGAGCGACCCGACGTGCACCGCGAGCGCGAGCGGACGCAGCGACTGGTCGACGGCCATCGCCTGGATGAGGTGCGAATCCGTGCTCTCGATCCGCGTGCGACCGGTCTCCTCGTCCGTGAACACGCGGACGAGGCCGTGCCGTTGAGCGGTCTGTGCGATCAGGTAGCCGAGCGGCTGCGGTATGCCTGTGAGGGAGAGGGAGCCGAGGAACTCGAGGATCGACTGCTCGGTCTCGCCGGCGACGAACGCGTGCGCCACCGATTCCGTGGTGAACCGGTACGACGATGCCTGGGCCGCTGACTCGCGGGCGGCGATCGTGCGAAGACGCACATCGAGTGCGGGTTCCAGCGGGCCGGGGGCGATCGCCGTGAGGTCGTTCTGCAGGAAGATCCGGTCCACTTCCGCCGGCAGCAGCCGCACGAGGGCCCGAGCGTCGGCATCGCCTCCGGTGCGCAGCCCGACGGCCCATTCCGGTTCGCTGCCGTCTTCGGCGATCAGCCCGAGCAGCCGCGCTGCCTCGTGCAGGACATGGGCGCGGTCGGGCCACGTCGGATCCCACGGATGCGCGTCGCTCCACGACTGTGGAGGCGTCCACCCGCCGTCGGGAGAACGGACGCCGCGCGGCAGGGCGTCGCGGAACGACGTCGCCAGCACGCTCCAGCGTTCGACCGCCGAGGAGCGCAGCCAGGCTTCTGCGGATTGGCTCGATCGCAGTCGGCGGTCCGCCGCGACCGCGAGCCCGGACTCGAGCGCGATCGACACGAGCGTGTCCACGATCTCCACGGGCACGCCGGCTTCGCCGAGCTGACGCTTCTCGCCCGCGTTCACGCCTCCGCCGGTGAGCAGCGAGAACGGATTCTCCCTCGCGACGAGAAGCAGGTCCGCGAGCACGGCGACCGTCGTGAACGCACGTTCTGCGGCGTGGGCCGATGCCGTCTCGGAGGAGGGGGCGGCGGTCGGCTGATCGGCCGGGAGGTCCGGAACCGAGCGCCCCGCGAGCGCTGCGGTCACGGGGGGATACGGGGCGCCGTCCGCCCGGAGCAGGGCCAGTGCCGTCAAGCTCTCCTCCTGCGCTCCGGCGCCCACGCCTGAGGCCGCGTCGATCAGCGCCTTCGCCTCCGCGGCGGTCAGCGAGGGAAGAACTTTCGACAGGGAGGTGGGGTCGAGGAGGGACTCGGCGGCGTCGAAGAAATCCTGCCAGCCGACGTCCGGTCGCACCCGGCGCGCCGTGAACAGTCGTCGGAGGTCATCGTCGCTCGCCTCCGACAGCCAATCCGCCAGCGGTCGCGCGTGAGTGCTCATGGCCGGTGCCTCACGAACGCGAAGACGCGCGGCCCTTCCGGATGAAGCTCATCGTGAGGAGGGCGATGATCATCACGAAGGCGAGAGGAAGGCCCCAATAGGGGATCGCGGCGATGAGGGGCCACACGCCATGGCCGAAAGCCTCTTGATCCATGCCGACCCAGGTGCCGATGATGATGGCGAAGAAACACACCACAGCGGCAGCGGCGATTCCGAGCGCGCCGAAGGTCAGGAAGCGGTCCACCCGACGGATGGGGACCTCCGGCTCGGAATTCTGCGTGCTCATCCGTCCCAGCCTACTCGCACTGCGCCCATCGGTTCCGCGGGCCGTGCGACCGGTAGGCTGGGGGGACGCGCACGAGCGCGTCCACTGTTCTGCATATCGATCTCAGCGAGGTTCTCCCATGCCCACCGGCAAGGTCAGGTTCTACGACGAAGACAAGGGTTTCGGCTTCATCGCCAGCGATGACGGCCAGGACGTCTTCCTGCACGCCTCCGCGATGCCTACCGGCACCGCTGTGAAGGCCGGTGCGCGCGTGGAGTTCGGCGTCGCCGATGGCAAGCGCGGTCTCCAGGCTCTGTCGGTGCGTGTGCTCGAAGCGCCGCCCAGCCTGTCGAAGGCCAAGCGGAAGCCGGCCGATGACATGGCGATCATCGTCGAAGACCTCGTCAAGCTGCTCGACGGCATCGGCGGAGACCTGCGCCGCGGGCGCTACCCCGCCTCCGGACACGGCCGCAAGATCGCTGCCGTCCTGCGCAAGGTCGCTGATGACCTCGAAGCCTGACGCCGACGCGCGTCTCGTCGGCGCCCACGATCTCGCCCTGGCAGCCCTGGGCGAGATCACTCCCGCGTCCACGATCGGTCCCGCAGCCGGGTACCTCATCGAAGAGGACGGCTCTGTGTCGTTGCGGTTCGAGAACCGTCTGGCCGGCTACCCCGGCTGGTACTGGACCGTGACCGTCGCGCAGGTCGATGATGAGGATCCGACGGTCCTCGAGCTCGAGCTTCTGCCCGGCGACGGAGCCCTTCTGGCGCCGGAATGGGTGCCCTGGGCCGAACGTCTGGCCGAGTACCGCGCGCATCAGGTGGAACTCGCGGAGGCCGCGGCCGCCGCGGGTGACGAGAGCGCCGAGGATGCCGACGATCTCGATCTCGATGACGAGGATGCTCTCGACGACGACATCCTCGACGATGAGCTCGACGAGGACGATGACCGTGCCGCGGACATCCTCCACGCAGGCGATCTCGACGGGGTCGACATCGATGAGCTCGACGAATCCGACGACGACGCCGACGCCCTGGATGCGGACGCCGCTGAGGTCGACGAAGAGGAGTGAGGGCGGGCGCTCAGGCGCCCAGGTTCTCCAGCACGAAGTCGATCGAGCGGGTGAGCTGACGCACGTCGTCCGGGTCGATCGACACGAAGGTCGCGACGCGTAGCTGGTTGCGTCCGAGCTTGCGATACGGCTCGGTGTCGACGATGCCGTTCGCCCGGAGGGTCTTCGCGATCGCCGCCGCGTCGATGCTGTCGTCGAAGTCGATCGTGGCGACCACCGGAGAGCGGTGTGCGGCGTCCGTCACGAAGGGCGTGGCGACCGACGACGCCTCGGCCCAGTCGTACAGCACCGAGGACGACTCGGACGTGCGGGCCGCCGCCCAGGCGAGCCCACCGTTGTCGAGGATCCAGCGCAGCTGGCTGTCGAGCAGGTGCAGCGTGGTCAGTGCCGGGGTGTTGAGCGTCTGGTTGAGCCGGGAGTTGTCCACGGCGTTCTTCAGGCTCAGGAACTCGGGGATGTACCGACCGGATGCCGCGATGCGCTCGATGCGCTCGATCGCAGCCGGTGAAACCGCCGCGAACCACAGGCCGCCGTCCGAACCCAGGTTCTTCTGCGGGGCGAAGTAGTAGACGTCGGCCTGAGCCGCGTCGAAGTCGATGCCGCCGGCGGCGCTCGTCGCATCGATGACGGTCAGCGCGCCGTCGGCGTCGATGCGGCGGACGGGAGCGGCGACGCCGGTCGAGGTCTCGTTGTGGGGCCAGGCATAGACGTCGACACCCGGCACGGGCTCGGCGACGGTCAGGGACCCGGGCTCGGCCTTGCGCACGTCGGGAGCCTCGAGCCAGGGGGCACCGGCTGCGGCGGCGAACTTACCGCCGAACTCGCCGAAGACGAGGTTCTGGCTGCGACGTTCGATGAGGCCGAAGGCCGCGGCGTCCCAGAAGGCGGTCGAGCCGCCGTTGCCCACCAGGATCTCGTATCCCTCGGGGATGCGGAACAGGGCGGCGAGCTGCTCGCGCACGCTGCCGACGAGGTTCTTCACGGGCGCCTGGCGGTGCGAGGTGCCGAGGATCGACGCTCCCGATGCGACCAGCGCCTCGAGCTGCGCGGGGCGCACCTTCGAGGGGCCGCAGCCGAAGCGGCCGTCAGCGGGCAGGAGGTCACCGGGAATCTCGATCGCCATGGGTCGATTCTAGAGGGCACCCGGCGGGTCGCCGGACCGGCGACGGATCCGATGTCGGTCCGGGAATGTAGGCTTGCCTAAGAACCCCGGAGGGCCTGCACATGACCGATCTGATCGACACCACGGAGATGTATCTCCGCACCATCCTCGAACTCGAGGAGGAGAACATCGTGCCGCTGCGCGCGCGCATCTCCGAGCGCCTCGGTCACTCCGGCCCGACGGTCTCGCAGACCGTGGGGCGCATGGAGCGCGATGGCCTCGTCATCGTCTCGGAGGACCGCACGCTCGAGCTCACCGACGCCGGCCGCCGCAAGGCCGTCGACGTGATGCGCAAGCACCGTCTCGCCGAGCGTCTGCTGTCGGATGTCATCGGACTCGACTGGGCATACGTGCACGAAGAGGCCTGCCGGTGGGAGCACGTGATGAGCGAGCAGGTCGAGCGCCGCCTGGTGGAGCTGCTCGGGCACCCGACCGAATCGCCCTACGGCAACCCGATCCCCGGCCTCGACCAGCTCGGCGACCTGCCGGCTCGCACCTTCGACGAGGGCGTCATCGGCCTCGTCCAACGACTCAACGCAGCGGGTGAGCCCGTCGAGGGGACCGTTCGTCGCCTCGCCGAGCCCGCGCAGGTCGACCCGGAGCTGCTGGAGCAGCTGCGCGATGCCGGTGTGGTTCCGGGTGCGCACGGCGACTTCCGCTTCAGTGAGGGGTATGTCCTCATCCAGATGGACGGCAAGGAAGACGGTCTCGAACTCCCCGTGGAGCTCGCATCGCACATCTTCCTCGTGGGCGAACCCGCCTGATCCGGCACGGATTCCGCCCCTCGCAGCGGCATGCGGAGCGCTCCTGATGCGGCCTCTGCGACGATTGTCAGGTTCCCGGGGTGACATGATCGTTATCTTCCGGTAACCTCGGTCGAGTCGCCAGCGAAGAAGCCCGCTGGAGATGGACCGCGAAGATACGCCTTTCAGGCTCGTCGTCTTCACGGCAGGAACGCACAAAGTACCCGAGATACGTTCGTGCCACGAAAGCAGAGTGCCGACGAGCCAGCGCTACCCGAAAGCGCTAGGGCCCAGGAGGACCACGTTTTGGCCGCAGATATCGAACAGCCCGCGAAGAAGACATCTGGAGACCGAGTGAGCGCACGACGCGCAGGTGCGCGGGTGACCGCTCGCAAGGCCGTCAAGCCACTCCGATCCATCGCCATCTTCGGGGCCGTCGGTGCGCTCGTCGCCGGCATCGCTCTTCCTGCCTTCGCGCAGTCGAAGCCGAGCGAAGCCGCTCCGACGACCCTGCAGCAGCTGGCCGCGGTCGACGCGCAGTCCCTGGTGGTGGCCTCGCAGGCCACAGCTGCTCCCTTGAGCCGAGGCTCCTTCAGTGCGACGACTCCCGAGGAGATCGCGAAGAAGAAGGCAGAAGAGGCCGCTGCGGCTCGCGCCGCCGCTGCCGCAAAGGCATCGACGGCGTCCTCGTCTGCCCAATACAACACGGCCGGCTACGCGCTGACCTCCCCGGGCTCGGGTGAAGTCCGCTACCCGCTCCCGATGGGCTCCTGGAACGTCAGCCGCACGATCGGCGGCGGCCACAACGGTGCCGACATGCTCGCTCCCGCGGGCACCCCGATCTATGCCGCCGCTGCCGGAGTCGTCCGCGCTTCCGCCGAGAGCATCGGCGGCTACGGCGTCGCCGTCATGCTCGACAGCGTCGTGGGCGGTCAGCGAGTGCAGACGACCTACGGTCACATGATCTACGGTTCGCGCCAAGTGCAGGTCGGACAGTCGGTAGCGGCCGGACAGTTGATCGGCTATGTCGGCAGCACCGGACGCTCGACCGCCAACCATCTGCACTTCGAGGTCTGGATCAACGGCGGACTCGTCGAGCCCATGTCGTGGCTCTCGGTCAACGCCGGCTGATTCCCGGACACGCCTCGCTCCATTCACCCGCCGTTTCGCCCCGCATGCAGCCGGATGGGTTAGCCTGATCCCGTTGTCGTACAGGTGGGAGAGGCTGATGGAGCGAATACCGACCATCCGAACCATGGATGCCCTCGGTCGTCACGTCCTTCTGCATAGCCCGCGGGGAAGCCACGGCGTCGCCGTGCGCGAAAGGCGCTGTCTTTAGACGGCGCCTTTTTTCGTCCCCACGATCGCTCTGCCACCTGCGCGACCTCGTGTGAGTCGAGAGTGCCGGGAAGCCGTCCCGGCGGATCGAGAGGATGACGAATGCGCACACTGGTCCTGAATGCCGGATACGAGCCGCTCGCGATCGTGTCGTTTAAGCGAGCCCTGGTGCTCGTGATGAATGACAAGGCGACCGTGATCGAACGCGTGGAAGACGACCCCGTCTGGGGCACCCACGGCGTGTATGAACGTCCGGCGGTCATCATCCTCGCTCGGTACGTCCGGGTGCCGACGAGCAGACGCGTGCCGGTCACTCGCCGCGGTGTGCTGCGTCGTGACAATCATCGATGCGGCTACTGCGGGAAAGCTGCTTCGACCATCGACCACGTGCTGCCGCGTTCACGCGGGGGAGCGGACTCCTGGGAGAACCTGGTGGCTTGCTGCCTCCGCTGCAACAACGTCAAGAGCGATCGCACACCGCAGGAGATGCGCTGGCAACTGCGCTTCACCCCTCGTCCTCCGCACGGTACCGCCTGGACGGTGCGCGGAACCGAGCGCAGCGACCCGCGGTGGGAGCCGTACCTGGCGTTGGCGGCGTGACGGCCGCGTGCCCTCGAGCCCTCCACGCGCCGCGGGATGGTGACGCGCGGAACGGTGGGAGCAGGGGGCGGCGCGTGGAGCGTCCTGGCCGGCGGGGCCCGCTGACGAAGGGCCTGAGACGTCGAAGAGGGGCCACCCTTCGGGCGGCCCCTCTTCGACGTCGTGCCCTCGACAGGATTCGAACCTGCGACCTGCCCTTTAGGAGAGGGCTGCTCTATCCCCTGAGCTACGAGGGCGTGCGTCCAGTCTAGGCGACCGTCCGCACGCCCCCTCGCGCATCAGTCCTCGCCGCGGCGCCACAGCTTGGAAGGCCACCAGATCGCCTTGCCGATGTCGTACGTCAGCGCGGGGACGAGCAGCGATCGGACGACGAACGTGTCCAGCAGCACCCCGAACGCCACGATGAAGGCCAGCTGCACCAGGAACAGGATGGGGATCACCGACAGCGCGGCGAAGGTCGCCGCGAGCACGAGACCCGCTGACGTGATCACCCCGCCCGTGATCGACAGGCCCCGCAGGATCCCCTCTCGGGTGCCGTGCTGCTTCGACTCCTCGCGGACCCGCGTCATCAGGAAGATGTTGTAGTCGATGCCGAGTGCCACGAGGAACACGAACCCGAAGAGCGGAACGGCGGGGTCCGCACCGGGGAAGTCGAAGATTCCGTTGAACACGAGCGCGGAGACACCCATCGCGGTTCCGAACGACAGGACCGTCGTCAGGATCAGCAGCACCGGCGCGAGGATCGAACGCAGCAGCAGCATGAGGATCAACATGATCACGAGGAGGATCACGGGGATGATCAGGTTGCGGTCATGGATGGAGGCATCGTTCGTGTCGATCGAGGTCGCGGTGACGCCACCCACGAGTGCCTTCGTGTCGCCGAGGTCGGAACGCACCTCTCTCACGGTGGCGGCCGCGGCGGCCGAGTCGGCCGCGTCGGTCAGCGTGCCCTGAAGCAGCACCTGCCCGTCGACCGTCGTGGGGTCGGGGGCGGGGGTGCCCGGCGGGCCGACGGCCGTGATGCCGTCCTCGGTGACGGGGGCGGTGCCGCTGGGGGAGTCCGCGGCGGTGACGGAGACCGCATCGATCCCGTCGTTCGCGAGCAGGACGTCCGCGGCATCCTGCAGTCGGTCCTCGTCGACGACCACGTACACGGGGCTGCCGGATCCGCCGGGGAAGTGCTCGCCCAGAGCCACCTGACCGTCGCGGGCTTCCGAGGCGCCGAGCACCAGGTCCGATTGCGGCACCCCGTTCGCGTCGAGCTGTGTGATACCTGCCGCGCCGGCGACGAGGACCAGGGTCGTCACGATCCAGATGACCCGTGGGCGCCGCTTGATGAGTCCCGCCAGCCGCGCCCACAGTCCCGTCGTGCGCATGCCGTGCTCTGCGGCGACCACTTCCGGTTCGAAGCGCGGGCGTCGCGGCCAGAACACGGCGCGACCGAAGAGCAGAAGCAGGGAGGGAAGCAGGGTGAGGGCGGACAGCATGGCGAAGACGATGCCGATCGCGGCGACGGGGCCGAGCGTGCTGTTCGACTTCAGGTCGCTGAGCAGCAGACAGAGGAGTCCGGCGATCACGGTGCCGCCCGAGGCCGCGATCGGTTCGACCGAGCCCTTCCATGCCGCCAGGAGTGCGACGCCCTTGTCCTGCGCCACCCGGAGCTCCTCGCGGAAGCGTGCGACGAGGAGCAGGGCGTAGTCGGTGGCGGCGCCGATCACGAGGATGAAGAGGATTCCCTGTGTCTGGCCGCTGAGAAGCAGCACCTCGAACTTCGCCAGCCACCACACCACGAGGAGCGCCACGCAGAGCGCGAAGAGGCTCGTCGAGAGCACGACCAGCGGCAGCAGGAACGAGCGGTAGACGAGTACCAGGATGACCAGCACAGCCAGGAGAGCGACGCCGAGGAGCAACCCATCGATCCCGGCGAAGCCCGCGACCAGGTCGGCGCTGAACCCCGCTGGTCCCGTGATGTACACGCTGATGCCGTCCGGGACGCCGGCGCGCAGTTCTTCGCCCAGTGCCGTCGTCGTGTCGGCCAGCTCGGCGTCGCTGTCGATCGGGATGAACGCCTGTACGGCCTGCCCGTCATCGGAGGGGAGGGCGGGAGACACGTCCTCGCCGACGCCCTCCACGGTCGAGGCCTCGGCCACCGCATCCGAGATCGCATCGAGTTCGCTCTGCGTGAGCTCATCCTCGGACGTGAAGACGGCGATCGCCGGGATCGAGTCGCTGTCGTTGAACTCACCGAGCAGCTGCTGCACCTCGGTGGCCTGCGCGGATTCGGGGAGGTACGTCGTCTGCTCGTTGGAGGAGACCTCATCGATCTTGCCGAACAGTGGACCGCCCAGAGAGGCGCCCACCAGCCACACGAGGATCAGAGCCACGGGGATGAAGACCCGCGCCCAGGAGTGCTGCCGCGAGCGCTCCCTGAGGGGTGGAGTCGGTGGGGAATCAGGGCGGGACATCAGGTGCCTTTCGGGGAGGACGGTCGTTCAGAAGCAGGAGTCAGGAGCAGGAGGCAGGAGTCAGGAGATCCACGCGAGGATCAGGATCATCGTCGCGAGGAAGCCGGCGAAGTAGTTGAGGGCGATGAACCGGCGCCAGGCGCGATTCGTCGACGCGGAGCTGCCATCGTCGACGTTCCACCACGGTGCTGCGTTGACCACGTAAGGCAGAGCGAGGACGGCGGCGAGCGGGCCGGGCCACGGGGTGAACAGCATCGCCGCGCCGGCGATCATCCAGAGCCCGAGGGAGAGCCGAACCGTCGCCCGCGCCCCGATGACGGTGGCTGTCGAGGAGATTCCTCCTTCGCGATCGGGGCCGATGTCCTGCACGGCACCGAAGGCATGGGCTGCCATGCCCCACAGGAAGAAGGCGCCGAGTGTGATGATCGTGCCGATCGTCACCGGTGCGCCGACCAGGGCGAGAGCGACGATCGCCGGACTCACGAAGTGCGTGCTCGACGTGATCGAATCGAGGAACGGCCGCTCCTTGAAACGCAGCACCGGTGCCGAGTAGGCGATCACGGCGAACACGCTGACAGCGAGCCAGAACCAGGATGCCGGGTTCCCGACGATCACGAGGTAGACGAGGAACGGGATGTTCGTGGCCGCCGCCGCCCAGAGCGTAGCGCGATGGATGCGAGGCGCAAGGAGCGCACCCTCGATGCCGCCCTTACGGGGGTTCGCCAGATCGGAGGCGTAGTCGAAGACATCGTTGATCCCGTACATCGCGAGGTTGTACGGGACGAGGAAGTAGAGGGTCCCGATCACCAGGGTGATGTCGAGTTCTCGCGTGGCGAGGAGATAGGCCGCCGCGAAGGGAAACGCGGTGTTGATCCAGCTGATCGGCCGCGAGGAGAGCACGATCTGCGCGAGATCCCGTCCGAAGGTGCGCTCGCGTGCGGATCGGGCGTTCATCCGCGGGCCTCGTCATTCTCGGTCGAGACTTCGCGCGCTCGCCGCCGTGCGCGCAGAGCAGTCCACAGGGCGGGAAGGAGCAGCGCGCCCGCGAGCGGATACGCGAAGTCCTCGATGGGGGCGAGGCCGATGTGCAGACCGAGCAGGGGATCCTGTGCGTAGTGGAACAGCCCACTCGCGATCATCAGCGTGTCGAAAACGGCCGTGAGGAGGAACAGGACGAGCACCGTCAGCAGGACGGCCGCGGGCACGGGGCCGCGTCGGCGGGAGGCCAGGGCCAGGACGATGCCACCGCCGGCGGCGACGAGGAGGAAGCAGGCTGCGACGTGGATGTAACTCATGCGTCACCGGCCTTCGTGCGGAGCCGATCGCGCCTCCGAGCGAGCAGGCGGGCGGAGCCGGTGTAGATGACCATCGTGCACACGATGAGGAAGAGCAGGAACACCGGCTCCTCCACGGGCAGTTCCGGTGCGAGCACCAGACCCGTCGCGATCGCCGCGTCGCCGCGGAGGAAGATGCCGTTCGCGATGCCCGCCGCGTCCCAGAGGAGGAAGAAGACGAGGCCGACCACCGTGACGACGGCGGCCGAGAGCGCATCCCGCCAGAAGAACAGCCGGAACCGCCAGTCCAGAAGCAGCATGCAGCCCAGCGAGACCAACAGCGCGGTCAGGTACAGCGCGCCCATCAGGAGCCCGCCGTCCCGATCGTGGGGGCATCCGGTTCCGGGAGTGGGCCGGGGGAGTGATCACCGCGGAGACGCTTCAGGACGATCTCGGCGCTGATCAAGCACATCGGCACGCCGACGCCGGGCGCGGTCGTGGCCCCGGCGTAGAAGAGTCCCTGCACCCGCCTGGACGCGTTCTGAGCACGGAACATCGCACTCTGGGAGAGGATGTGCGCCGGCCCGAGCATCCCGCCCCGCCACGAGCGGTAGTCGTCGCGGAAGTCGGCCGGCCCTTTGGTCTCGCGCACGACGATCCGCTCACGGAGATCGGGGATGCGTGCCCATGCCGCGACCTGGTCGATGGCGGCATCGGCCGCTCGCTCGATCTCCGCGGACCCCGACCCATCGGATCCGCCATGCCCGAGCTCGACATCCGCCGGAACGGGAACCAGGATGAACAGGTTCTCGTGGCCGGGCGGCGCGACATCGGGGTCGGATGCGCTCGGTCGGCAGACGTAGGTCGAGGCCGGGGCGGGGACGGACGGGGTGGGGCCGAAGATCGCGTCGAAGTTCGCATCCCAGTCGTCGGTGAAGAACAGCGAGTGGTGAGGGAGTTCGGGCAGGGAGCCTTCTACCCCGAGCATGACGAGCACCCCGCCGGGACCGCTCGTGCGGCGAGTCCACCACGACTCGGGATAGCTCTGCAGTGATCGCGGCAACAGCCTGGTCTCGGTGTGGTGCAGGTCTGCGGCGGAGACGACGATATCGGCGAGCTCGACGTGGGAGGTACCCGATCCGTCCACCCAATCGACGCCGGTCACGCGTGTTCCGCCGTCCCCATCCTCGGTGCGGATGCCGGTGACGTCGGCACCCGTGACGACCCGGGCTCCCGCATCGCGGGCCAGGGCCTCGATCCGTTCGATGACCCGCCAGAACCCGCCCTGTGGGTAGCTGACGCCCTGGTCCAGGTCGAGGGAGCTCATCAGGTGGTACATCGCGGGAGCGCTGCGAGGGTCTGTGCCGAGGAACACCGCCGGGTAGCCGAGGATCTGACGCACGACCGGATGCCGGAAACGACGAGCCGCGAAGGACTGCAGCCGGGTGCCGAGCAGCGTGAACAGACGGGGCAGCGCTCGAAGGACCTCCGGCGCCAGGAGCGACCGTGTCCGGGTGAAAGGGTTGTAGAGGAAGTACTTCTGCGCCATCTCGCCGGCATGACGTGCCGACTGCAGGTAGGAGTCCAGCGCCGGGGCAGAACCCGGTTCCAGATCCTCGAAGAGGCGCGTGACGGCCTGCCTGCCGGCGGGCACCGTCACCGCGCCGCGCGTCGGATCCTCTGCGGTCGGTTCGCGGAACACGCGATAGCCGGGATCCAGTCGGGTGAGGTCGAGCTGCTCCTCGGTCGTGGTGCCCATCATCGCGAAGAAGTGGTCGAAGACCTCGGGCATCAGGTACCACGACGGTCCGGAGTCGAATCGGAAGCCGTCACGCTCCATCGTTCCGGCCCGCCCGCCGACGCGGTCGTTCTTCTCGAGGACGACGACCTCGTGCCCGTCCCGTGCGAGCAGTCCCGCGGTCGCGAGGCCGGCGACGCCCGCACCGATCACCACCACACGGCTCATCGGTCGCGCTCCATCGCGGTCACGGCGACCGCGCGAGCGGCGAGCACGGCCTTGATCGGGTCAGGAACCCGCACCCGTCGTCGGTACAGGACCTCGGCCGGTGTCTTCGCAACGCGGCGGGTCAGTGCGGCGAACAGCGCCAGCGCGCTGCGCACGGCCGCGCGAGCATCCTTGGGGAGCAGGGGGATCGCCGCGCGGGCGTCGGCCAGCTGGCGCAGGATCGTGTCGACCCAGTCGTCCCGGTCTGCGTCGGTCAGACGCGCGGTGCCGCCGAGGTAACCGCGGTGCAGACGATCCGTGTCGTCGGCGAGGTCGCGCAGGAAGTTGACGTTCTGGAAG
Organism: Microbacterium sp. Cr-K20; assembly: GCF_000708325.1. Lineage (NCBI taxonomy): Bacteria > Bacillati > Actinomycetota > Actinomycetes > Micrococcales > Microbacteriaceae > Microbacterium > Microbacterium sp. Cr-K20. The sequence goes on from NZ_JARE01000078.1 coordinate 36,549, forward strand.
GCTGCGCCGAGCTGTCGCGCACCGCGTCGGAGCGTCTCGAGCTCCTCGGGTGTGCGGGGCGAGTCCCGCAGGAATACCTGAAGGCACATCAACCCGACGACCTCGGCGGACCCGTAGACATATGCCGCGTGGGCGTCGGCGTCGTAGGCGGCGAAACCCGTCTCACGATCGATGTCGGCACTCATCGAATCGAAGAAAGGCGTGGTCAGGTCTTCGCCGATGTCGCACTCCCGGGCCGTCCGCGCGAAGGCGTGCAGAATCAGGTCGCTGCTGTATCCGCTGCGCATCGAGCGGTGAGTCGCTTCCACATAGGAGGCGAGCGCTGCCGACTGCGCCGCGCTGTCGAGCCCGGCCTCGGCGGCGACACCGTCGACGATCTCGTCGGCGATGCGCACCATCGCGTAGATGTTTCGCACATGTTGACGATGTCGCCGTCCGAGAAGTCGGGTCGCGAGTCCGAACGACGTCGAGTAGGTGCGGATCACGTCGCTCGTCGCGATCTCCGCCGTGCGGCTGAAACGGCGGAGGGCGGCGTCGTCGGAGGGATCGTGGGGGATGGTGGTCATCGCTCGCGACCATCGACGCGGGAGGCCAGTGCGCGGATCGTCCGTCCGGCGGCCGGTGGGAGTGTGCCCTCGGACTCCGCGTCGCGGAGAACGGTCGATGCGGCCTCGAGGTGCTCGCTGACGAGCCCACGCACGAATGCCTCGGCGCCGCACTCGCGCAGTCGATCGCGAGCGCGGGAGCCGTCCGCGCCGCTGAGATCGGGTCTGCCGAAGTGCTGTTCGATCCCCTCCCAGTGGCTCGTCATGCGGGCATAGGAGATGATCGCGGTCTCCTTGCCTTCCCGCAGGTCCGAGAAGGGATCCTTGCCGTGTTCGTCGGGGTCGCCGAACACGGAGAGCAGATCATCCTGCAGCTGATACGCGAGGCCGAGGTGTCGGCCGATCGTGGTGAGTCGCTGCTCGGTCGCCGACGACGACCCTGCCAGCACGGCTGCGGCGCGCAGCGGAAGCACGAACGAGTACGTCGCCGTCTTGTAGGCGCTCGTCGAGAGGATCGTTCGTAGATCCGGAGTGATCATGCCGTCGCTGAGAGCGACATCGGCATGCTCACCGGCGACGGTCTCGAGGATGGTCTGCTCCAGAAGCGAGAGCAGGCGATCGCGTGCGTGCACGGAGACGTCCACCCGGGCGAACCCCAGCACCGCCGAAGCCAACAGGAGATCGCCGAGGAGGATCGCGCTCGATCGCGCCCAGTGCAGTTTCGGTGCGGCAGGGGCGTCCGGCCGACCCGCGACGAGAGTGCCGATCAGGTTCGGTCCGCGCCGGCGGATGAGATCTCCGTCGATGACATCGTCATGCAGGAGGAAGGCGAAGTGCAGCAGCTCGACCTCGGCCGCGACATCGATCGCGGACTCGCTCGCCTCCGCCGAGAGCGGGTGCGGTGAGAGGGCCTGCACCAGGTCGACGAGCAGTCGCGGCCGGATGAGTTTGCCGCCGAGTGCGTGCTCGGCCGCCACCGTCCACAGCTCCGTGAACCCGGGGCCGTATTTCTCCGCCGCTGCCGTGTGCGCGGAGAAGCGTCGCCGCAGCGCGGCTTCGATCCGTGTCCCGAGTGCTTCCTCCGTGGCTGTCGCGCTCATTGCTCAGACCTCGCCGACCTGTCGCAGAAGGGGAAGCTGCTCGACGAGCCACGGGCTGAACGCGAACGGTGCATGGGTGACGGCTTCGATCAGGGCGGGAACTTCGACCCACGTCCATTCGGATACCTCGTCGGGATCGGCCGCGGGCTCACCGTCGATCATCGCCACGTGCACCGGGCAGATCTCGTTCTCGACGATTCCACTCGCGTCGATGGCCCGATAACGGTAGTCAGGCAGCACGAGGCGAACACCCGAGAGTCGGATGCCGAGCTCGTCCAGACCACGTCGCCGAACCGCGTCCCCCATCTTCTCGTCGGGTCGTGGATGGCCGCAGAAGCTGTTCGTCCAGACACCGGGCCAGGTCCGCTTCGCGAGCGAACGGCGGGTGAGGAGCAGTCGTCCTCGTGCGTCGAAGACGTAGCACGAGAAGGCGAGATGCAGCGGGGTGTCGCTCGTGTGGACCTCACTCTTCGGCAGTGTGCCGATGGCGGTCCCATCTTCGGCCAGGAGGGTCACGTGGTCCATGGCATCTCCCTCTTCCGAGCGTTGGAAATAGCTAACTTGGTGAGTAGTCAACTTAGCATGAAACTGTGTGTGTGTAACATGATCGCATGGACACGGAGCCCGGCACCACCCCGCACACCGGGGCGAGGGCGACGAATCCGCCCATCGATGGTGATACGAGCACTGTCGACCGCGCGCCGGATGGGCTGAGCCACGCGGCGATCTACGACGTCGACGCCAGTGATCCGCGAAGCACGCTGGTAGATCGGACGGGTGTTCCGCCTGAGGAGTTGCGGCAGATCGCCCGGCTCATGGAGTCGCTCGCGGGTCTGCGGGAAGCCGAGCAGACCCTCTCTCAGGCTTCACGCCGGTACATGCGCCTCAATGAGACCGACATGCGTGCGCTGCACTATCTGATCGTGTGTGCGAATCGGAGCCTGGTGGCGACACCCGGGGGTATAGCTCACCACCTCGACGTCTCGACGGCCGCGACGACCAAGCTCCTCGATCGGCTGGAGAAGGGCGGGCACATCACACGCTCACCCCACCCGACCGACCGGAGGGCGCTCCGCATCAGCATCACGCCGGAGACGCGGCTCGCGGCGATGGAGACGGTCGGTCGACAGCAGGCGAAGCGCTTCTATGCGGCCGCCCGGCTCTCGCCGGCAGAACGCGACGTCGTTATCCGATTCCTCCAGGACATGACGGAAGAGATCACGCTTCGAGACGAAGCCTGGTTACAGCAGACGTCTGATTGAGAGAACGGCCCACGAGGGGCCGAACTCAGTGCGCTGCCTTGTACGCATCCAGGATCGGGGCGGGGATGCGTCCTCGCTCGGAGAGCGTGTAGCCGTTCTCATTGGCCCATGCCCGGATGGCGGCAACCTCGGGATTGCGTGCCGGTCGCTTGCGAGAAGATGAAGAGGAACGTGCGGTGCTGGAGGACCCGGCGCGACGCCCTGCAGCGATATACGGCTCGAGAGCCTTTCGCAATTCCTCCGCATGCGCGGCATTCAAATCGATCTCGTAGGAGGCGCCGTTGACCGAGAAATGCACGGTCTCGCCTTCTCCGACTTCGAGGACGCTGCCGTCGATGTCGTCGACCAGCTGGTGCACAATTCGTCTAGCCATGCGTGCGACTTTACCTGCAGAAGCGAAATGCGACAACAATTGAATATTGCATGGTCATAATCCGCTTCAGCGCTGGTCTCAGGGAAGAAGCCCCGCGCGGCGCGCTCGAGTGACGGCCGCATGACGGGTGGAAGCGTCGAGTTTCGCCATCGCGGTGCCGAGGTATGCCTTGACCGTGCCCTCGCGCAGCCCGAGTTGCGCGGCGATCTCCGCATTGGTCGATCCCAGCGCAGCGCAGGCGAGGACGTCGGTTTCACGGGGTGAGAGATGGATCGTAGGCACGGGGGCCGTCGCAGCGGGAGTCGAATCCCCGGCGAGTGCCACGAGGCGCCGCTCGACCTCGGCGATCCGTGCCCGTATCGCCGCGTCGTCGACCGACGCCGCGATGCTGCGCAGCTCGGCGAAGCTCTCCCGGAGCGCCTCGCGCTGCGGGGGCGCCACAGCCTCACTTCCCAGCGGGCTCGTGTCCAGCCGTCGCTGTACCTCGTCGCGGATCCGCAATTCGTCGGCGACGGACTGGGCCACCTGCATGGCTGGAGCGGTGGTGACGCCACCGACCTGTTCCTCATCCCACGCGCCGGCGTAGAGCACGCCGCGGGACCGGCCGTGGACGACGATCGGGAGGGCGAGGAGTGTGCGCAAACCTTCACCGAGGACGAAGACGTCGTAGTCGTGGGTGATCTGCTGCGACGAGCCGTAGTCGCTCGTCATCCGTGGGCGCAATTCCATCATCGCGCGCCCGCCGAGACCGCGCTCCGGTCGCACTCGCAACCCGTCCAGGGATCGGGTTCGCGCGCCGACGATACTGGTCACGCTCACGACGCCCTCTTCGATGAGACCGCCGAATGCGACAGGGAATCGCGTTCGCCGCGCGAGCTCGCGCACCGCATGGGCGACGAGCTCCGACTCGGAACCGAGAGGGACTGGGGCGCTCACAATTACCTACTTCCGGGGGTGACGACTGTGTTCCCCGTTTCGTAGCGTCGACTTTATCATCCGCACAGTTCCGCTGCGCGGGGACCGGACATGTGGCAAGGAGGCCCCATGAGTGATCAGACGCACGTCGATTCGAACGGTGAGATCGACTACATCGCCGTCGAGCAGTCTCCACGATTCCAGAGGTTGAAACGGACGCAGAGATCGTTCATCTTTCCGCTCGCCGTGTTCTTCCTGTTGTGGTATTTCGCCTATGTGCTTCTTGCGGCATTCGCGCCCGATTTCATGGGACAACGTGTGTGGGGCGATATCACCATCGGGCTCCTCCTCGGTCTCGGACAGTTCGTCACGACGTTCGGCATAACCATGGCGTACGTGTCGTTCGCGAATCGGAAACTCGACCCGTTGGCGACGGAGATCCGTGAAGAACTCGAGAAGGCGCAGGGGCACGCATGAACGCAATCCGCGCGGCGGTCGAGCCGGTCGCTCTCGATATCAACCCCGTCTTCAACATCTCGATCTTCCTGGCTTTCGTCGCGGTGACACTCTTCATCGTCATCCGCGCGAGCCGCAACAACAAGACCGCTGCCGACTACTACGCCGCCGGCCGTTCTTTCACGGGACCGCAGAACGGATTCGCCATCGCAGGCGACTATCTGTCCGCGGCGTCCTTCCTCGGCATCTGCGGCGCCATCGCGATCAACGGCTACGACGGATTCCTCTATTCGATCGGATTCCTGGTCGCCTGGCTCGTCGCACTGCTGCTGGTGGCGGAGCTGATGCGCAACACCGGGAAGTTCACGATGGCGGACGTGCTGTCGTTCCGCTTGAAGCAGCGCCCGGTGCGAATGGCGGCCGCGATCACGACGCTCGCTGTGTGCTTCTTCTATCTGCTGGCGCAGATGGCCGGTGCCGGTGGGTTGGTATCGCTGCTGCTCGGCATCGACGGACGGCTCGGGCAGTCGATCGTGATCGCCGTGGTCGGCTTGCTGATGATCGTCTACGTCCTGATCGGCGGCATGAAGGGCACCACCTGGGTGCAGATCGTCAAGGCCGTCCTCCTGATCGGCGGCGCCGTCGGCATGACGATCTGGGTGCTCGCGATCAACGGCTTCAGCCTGAACACCCTTCTCGAGGCCGCGGTCGCGAATTCCGACAAGGGCGATGCGATCCTGGCTCCGGGACTGCAGTACGGCGCGAACCCGTGGGACTTCCTGTCCCTCGGCATGGCGCTCGTACTCGGGACCGCCGGCCTGCCGCACGTGCTCATGCGCTTCTACACCGTGCCGACGGCCAAGGAAGCGCGCCGCTCGGTCGTCTGGGCGATCTGGCTCATCGGCGGCTTCTACCTGCTGACCCTCGTGCTCGGCTACGGTGCCGGCGCACTGGTCGGTGCGGATGTGATCGCGGCCGCTCCGGGCGGCGTGAACTCGGCGGCGCCGCTGCTCGCGCTCCGGCTCGGCGGTCCGGTGCTGCTGGGCTTTATCTCCGCCGTGGCTTTCGCGACGATCCTCGCGGTGGTCGCTGGTCTGACGATCACGGCCGCGGCATCGTTCGCGCACGACATCTACGCCAATGTCATCCAGAAGGGGCGCAAGGATGCTGCCGGCGAGCCGGTCGCCGCAGATCCGAACGGCGAGGTGCGCGTCGCTCGTCGCACTGTGGTCGTGATCGGCATCCTGGCGATCCTCGGCGGCATCGGAGCGCAGGGGCAGAACATCGCATTCCTCGTCGCTCTCGCTTTCGCCGTCGCCGCTTCCGCCAATCTGCCGACCATTCTCTATTCGCTCTTCTGGCGGCGGTTCACGACCCGGGGCGCGGTGTGGAGCATGTACGGCGGGCTCGGGTCGGCGATCCTGCTCATCGCGCTGTCGCCGGTGTTCTCGGGAACCCCGACATCGATGATCCCTGGGATCGACATCGCCGTGTGGCCACTGAACAATCCGGGGATCGTCTCGATCCCGCTGGGTTTCCTCCTCGGCTGGCTCGGAACGGTGACGAGCTCCCGTAAGGAGTCTCCGCAGCTCGCCGCCGAGATGGAGGTGCGCTCGCTCACGGGGTTCGGCGCGGAGAAGGCGGTCGAGCACTGACCGCGGCCTCCTGAGGATCGAACCCGGGCAAGACGTGGACCCGGCGGCCTACTCGCCGGGTCCACGTCTGCGTCCGCTCGCTCAACCCGCCTCGAGGTCGAGCAGGTATCTCTTGCGCTCAGGGTGCGCGCCGTACTGGCCCACACTTCCGTCCGACCGGACGACGCGATGCACCGGCACGATGATCGAGAACGGCGTGAGCCGACACGCAGTGCCGACCGCGCGGGCCGCGCCGGGGTGTCCGGCACGGACGGCCACCTCTCCGTAGCTCATCGTCTCGCCCCATTCGATCGTGCAGATCGTCTGCAGGGCGCTCAGGTGGAATCCGTCCACCAGCCGCCAGTCGAGCCGGAGGTGCTGGTCGAAACGCACCGGGTCACCGTCGAAGTAGTCGGCCAGAAGATGTGCGAGCTCGTCGGCGGCTCCGGGGTCGAGCTCCGGAACGGCGCCCAGCTGTCGTGTGACGCCCTCGAGGAGCCAGGGAACGAGCGGGTCTTCGGATTCGGAGAGGTCGAATCGCAAGATGCCCTCGTCCGAGAACACCGCGAGGGCGTCACCGAACGGAGTCGGAGCGAAGTCATAGCGGAAGGTCATGCGACCATCCTGACCGGCATCGCTGTCCGGGGAGCACCGGCCTTCCGGGCGGGGTGGAGAACGTGACGGTCATCGCCACAGGGCAGGAGGAGTGCGGATCGGCTCTCGGAGGCGGATATTCGGCGGAAACCCGCCCGGGATACCCCAGCTCGCCCGGTCTCGCGCCTAGGGTGTCATTGTGTGGCGACGTGAAGACAAGACTGCGGAGAACACAGCGGCAGACGCTGCTGTGGCCATCGGCGATCTGCACGAGCCCACGACCGGCGTTGACATCGCCCATGCCGCTGAGGCTGAGCGCACCCGGCTGAGGGCGGAAGCGGCCGACCTCGGCGGCCCCTCTCCGCTGGTGAGCTTCCGCGACAGCCCGGAATCGGGCATCGACATCTCCAAGGCCCACCCCGGCAGCCTGCCGCAGTTCATCACCGGAAAATCGACCCTACTGTCGAACCTCTTCCGCGACGAGGTGGGTCTGCGCACCGCGCGGCTGGCCGCCGAGCGGATCACCGCGAAGAACACCGAACTGCGCACCGTCCGTGGCATCGAGGCCGTGCACCTGGCCGTCGGAGTCGCCCGGTGGCGCATCGGCGGAGCGGGCTTCGCCGCGCCCGTGCTGCTGCGGCCGCTGGCGATCCGGCGGCATCACTCCGACTTCGAACTCAAGCTCCAGGGCGCGTTCGAAGTCAATCCCGAACTCGTCCGCATCGCCCGTGATCATTTCGGGCTGTCGATCGATGCCGCGTCCCTCGCAGCGCTCGCGTACGACGGCGGGATCTTCAAGCCGCAGCCGGTCATCGACAACCTGCGCGTGATGACCCGTTCGATCGACACCTTCTCCGTAGAGCCGCGGCTCGTGGTGTCGACGTTCGCCGACGTCTCCGGAGCGATGTCCCGCGACGCCGGAAGCCTCGATCACGTGCTCCTCAATGCGCTGGGCGGCCATGTGGGCGACCGCGAGCGTGTGACGGCGCCTCGCGCCACGCCGCACCACACCGGACCCGACGATCGGGCTCCCGCATCGGACAATCTTCTTCTCGACGCAGACGCCGAGCAGGAAGCGGTTCTCGCGCGCATCGCCGCCGGGCACTCGCTCACGGTGGCGACGCTCCCCGGCACGGGCGGAACGCAGACGGTGATCAACGCGCTCGGCGAACTCGTCCGCGCCGGCAAGCGCGTGCTCGTGGTCTCGGCGCGTCGTTCGACACTCGACGGCGTTCGTCATCGGCTCGCGGGTATCGGCCTCGACAGCCTCGCGATCTCGCCGGCCAGCGTGCGTCGCGACCTGGTCAGGGCGATCGGCCGCAACGAGAAGGCGACACCACCCAAGGTCAGTGAGGTCGACGACGCGCTGGTGCGCCTCCGGACCGTCCTGCGCGACTACCGCCAGGCTCTCACGGCTCCCATCGCGGGAGTGGATGCCTCGGTGCTCGACGCGACCCGCCAGCTCACCAGGCTCGCGTCGCTGCCGGTGCCGCCGTCCACCACCGCTCGGCTCGGCACCGACGCTCTCCGTCGCCTCGCGGCAGATCGCAGCGAGGCTGCAGAAGCCCTCGCTCAGGCCGCGCGTCTCGGGGAGTTCCGCTTCGGCCCGAATGATTCGCCGTGGTACGGCGTGACCTTCACGAGCACCGAAGCGGCCAGAGCCGCGCACGAGCTCGCCGGTCGACTGCACTCGGACAGCGTCCCCGCTCTTCTCGAGCGCGGCTACGAACTGATCGCCCAGACGCACATGCGACCGTTTGCGACGATCGACGAGCTCGGCGAGTATCTGCGTCTGCTGCAGGGCATCCGCGATTCACTCGATCGCTTCAGCCCCACGGTCTTCGAGCGGCCGTTGGGCGAGCTCATCCAGGCGCACGGCTCGCGTCGCGACGCCCCCGGTCTCTCCGGAGCGAACCGGCGGCGGCTGCGGCGTCTGGCGAAAGAGTATGTCCGTCCGGGCGTCCACGTGACCGAGATGCATGAAGCGCTGCTGCGGATCCAGACTCAGCGCACGCAGTGGCAGCGGTACGTCGAGGCGGGGGTCGCACCGGAGATCCCGCTCGGTCTCGCCGACGTGTACGTGGCCTGGCAGCGGGCCGAGGCGGAGCTCGCCGAACTGGATGCCGCGCTGGGCCGCCGCGAGCCGTTGGCGTCGCTCCCGGTCGCACGACTCGTCCGCACTCTTGCCGGGCTCGCCGCCAAGTCCGACGTGTTCGAGAACCTCGTGGAGCGCGCCCAGCTGCGCGATCGACTCGCCCTCCTCGGACTCGAGCCGCTGCTCGCAGAACTTTCCGTGCGGCACGTGGCCGAGTCGCAGGTGGGGGAGGAGCTCGAGTTCGCCTGGTGGCAGTCGCTCCTCGAGCGCGCACTGCAGGACAACCGTGCTCTCCTCGGTGCGAACACCGCCGTCGTCGACCGGCTCGAGCGCGACTTCCGGCTGGTGGACGAGGCACACGCCGCGATGGCGGGCCCGCTCCTGGCCTGGCAGCTCGCCAACCAGTGGCGGATCGCGATCGTCGACGAACCGCAGCAGTCGCAGCATCTCCGGCGCGCGCTGACTCAGCCCGCCGCGACCACTGCGCAGGTCGTCAGCGCCGCGCCGACCCTCGTCGACGTGCTCGCGCCCGTCTGGATCTCTTCCCCGTACCTCGTGCCGGAGATCCCGGAATCGGTCGAGTTCGACACCGTCCTTCTCGTAGATGCGGCCGCGATCAATCTGGCTGAGGCTGCACCGGCGATCTGCCGGGCACGCCAGGTCGTCGCGTTCGGCGATCCGGTCACGCAGCGTCCCACACCGTTCCACATCGCCGTGGATCCGGAGGACACCTGGGAGGCGGAGGTGTCGTTCGACGACGTCTCGGTGTTCGAGCGCCTCTCCGAGCTTCTGCCCGTGATGACTCTGACGCGCAGCTACCGTGCCGGTGGCGAGGATCTCGCTGAGCTCATCAACGATGCGTTCTACGGCGGCGAGATCGTCTCCCTGCCGTGGGCGGGCTCCTATCTCGGTCGCGGCAGCCTCACGGTCGACTACGTCGAGGGCGGGACGGGTACCCCTGATCCGGTGTCCGGTGCGGTCGAGAGCCCCGATGCCGAAGTCGCGCGTGTGGTGACCCTCGTGGTCGAGCACGCCGTTCACCGGCCCTCCGAATCCCTCATGGTGGTCACCGCCAGTGCGCGTCACGCCGAGCGCGTGCGTGCCGCTGTCACCTCCGCCTTCGCCGGGCGTTCCGACGTGGCGGACTTCGTCAGCCGTGATACCGCAGAGCCGTTCGCCGTCCTCACCCTCGAGGAATCCGTGGCGGAGAGTCGCGACCGCGTGATCTTCTCGCTCGGGTTCGGACTCACCAAGCACGGCCGTGTCCTGAGCGACTTCGGCGATCTCTCCACACCAGACGGCGAGCGTCTGCTCACGGTCGGGATGACCCGAGCCCGCCGATCGATGGTCCTCGTCTCGTCGATCCGCCCGTCCTCCTTCGACGATGGGCGCCTCGAGCACGGCGCAGCCACGCTCATGTCGATCCTCGGTGGTCTCGCCGCCCGCGGCAGGGATGCGCGGCTCGAGGATCTGGCTGACCCGCTCACTCTCGCCCTGGCCAGGGAACTGCGGCGGCTCGGCGCCTCCGTCGATGTCGACTACCGCGGACTGCTTCCGCTGGTCGCGCAGCACGGCGGCAAGGCGGTCGTGATCGAGCCCGACCCGGAATCGCGCGGTGAGTCCCTGCGCGAGACGCTGCGGCTGCGGCCGCACGTCCTCCGTCGCCTCGGCTGGCACTACGTGCGCGTGCACGCGTTCGATCTCTACAGCGATCCGGCGACCGTCGCGACGCGCATCGCCGCCGTGTTGGGCATCTCCGACACCGTGCCGCGGGCCGAGAACGACACGCAGCCGCTCGATATCGCCGACACCCCGAATGACTGACCAGGTCGACCCCGATGCTCCGCGTCAACGTGTGGTGCGGGTCGCCGGATCGCGTCGTGCCCGACTGACTCCGGTGCCCGGAAGTGACCCGGCCCCGGAGACGGGGACCGATCAGCCGACGCCGCCACGTGCCCGGCCGAAGGGCGCGAAAGGCCCGAACGACGATCAGCTCATCCAGGACGTGCCGCCGCACTACTGATCGTTCTTCACGAGCCCGAGCCGGAAAGAGAGACGCGCGGTCCCTCCGAAGAGGAATCGCGCGTCTCGTGTCTGAGTGGAGGGCGTCAGGCGCCGCGCTGCGCCTTGAGCAGGTCGCGGATCTCCACCAGCAGCTCGGCCTCGCTCGCTGCGGCCGGCTCCTCCTCGGGCTCTTCGGCCGGCGTGCCTTTGCGTGCCTCGACGTGCGCCTTGAAGGTGTTCATCGGGAGTACGAAGACGAAGTAGACGACGGCGGCGACGGCGAGGAAGCTGATGATCGCCGAGATCAGGTCACCGATCGGGAACGTCACCGTCTCGCCGTAGATGTTCGGAACGGGGATCCCGAACTCCCCTGCGGCATCCGCCTTGAGGAAGAGTGAGATGAAGGGGTTGATGATGCTGTTGACCACCGCGGTCACGATCGCGGTGAAAGCCGTGCCGATCACGACGGCCACGGCCAGATCGATCACGTTCCCGCGCAGCAGGAAGTCCTTGAAACCTTTGAGCATGGGAACCCCCAGTAGATCAGGGCCTCACGAAGAGGCCGGAGTCGACGCAGCCGCCGGTTTGGCGCTCGTCGTCGATTCCGTCTTCGATGATGCCGAAGCATCCCCGGAACCGCCGGATTTGGCACGCGAGTCCGTGCGATAGAAACCGGACCCGTTGAAGGTGACGCCGATCGAACCGTACTGCTTCCGCAGCTGGCCGCCGCACTCGGGGCACACCGTCAGGGCGTCATCCGCGAAGCTCTGCACGGCGTCGAACTTGTGTCCGCACGATGTGCAGGCATAGGCGTAGGTGGGCATGGGGGTCCTTGCAGGTCAGCGTCGCCGAGGCGACAGGGTGAGAGTCTGCGACGGCGTCACGATCCCGTTCACGGGCTGATCGTGCACCTCTCGCGGAAGTTCGTCGAGTACCTCGGAATCATAGATGACCGCGTAGACGGGCGGGCACTGCTCCATGGAGCCGATCGTCTTGTCGAAGTAGCCGCGTCCCCAGCCCATCCGCATCCCGGTGCGATCGACGGCGGCGGCAGGGACGATCATCAGGTCCACGTCGTTGACGGCGATCGGACCGAGGACCTCACCGGTGGGCTCCGGCAGGCCGTGGAGTCCTTCGGAAACCTCGTCGTCGTCGGTGGCCACGGCCCAGTCCAGGAGACCGTCGGCGCGGGTGACCGGCAACAGGACGCGGATGCCGCGGCGCACCGCCCTCGTCACGAAGTCACGGGTGCCCGGCTCGGTGGTGGTCGACAGGAAGCACGAGATCGACTGTGCGCCGAGCTCGTCGACCAGGGCGTCGAGGCGCTCGCCGATCGCCGTGGCCGCGGCCTCGCGCTGCGGATCGGAGAGGAGCTGGCGTCTTTCGCGCAGTTCGGCGCGGAGAGCGCGCTTGGCGTGTTCGACGTCATTCGACATGGCTCCGAGTCTACGGCGACGCTCACCGCTAGGCTGGGAGGATGGCTGACCACAAGATCAAAGCCGTCATTCCCGCGGCAGGACTGGGGACTCGATTCCTTCCCGCGACGAAGGCGATGCCGAAAGAGATGCTGCCCGTCGTCGACAAGCCGGCGATCCAGTACGTCGTCGAAGAGGCTGCGGACGCCGGGATCGACGACATCCTCGTCATCATCGGCCGCAACAAGAACGCGATCTCCAACCACTTCGACTCGGTGCCCGAGCTCGAGGTGAGGCTCATGGAGAAGGGCGACACGGGGCGACTCGAGCGAGTGATGAAGTCGAGCGACCTCGCCGACATCCACTTCGTCCGGCAGGGCGAGCCGAAGGGTCTCGGACACGCGGTCCTGCGTGCACGTACCCACGTCGGCGACAGTTCGTTCGCGGTGCTGCTCGGCGACGATCTCATCGACGAGCGCGATCCGCTCCTCACCGACATGATCGCCGAGCACGAGCGCTCCGGCGCCGCGGTGATCGCGCTGATGGAGGTCGACCCGGCCAACATCCACATGTATGGCGCCGCGGCGGTCGAGCCGATCGAGGGCCAAGCTGCCGTTCGGGTCACCGGTCTCGTCGAGAAGCCTGCGCAGGAAGACGCTCCGTCCAACCTCGCCATCATCGGTCGATACGTTCTTCCCGCGTCGGTTTTCGAGATCCTCGAGCGCACCGAGCCGGGCAAGGGCGGCGAGATCCAGCTCACGGATGCGCTGCAGGAACTCGCGACGGATCCCGACGGACCCGGCGTCGTCGGTGTCATCTTCGGAGGACGCCGTTACGATACGGGCGACCGCGTCGACTACATCAAGGCCATCGTTCAGCTCGCCTCGGATCGGGAGGACCTCGGCCCCGAGCTGCGGCCCTGGCTCAAGGAGTTCGCGGAACGCCTCTAGGCGATCCAGCGGAGGTCGGTGCGGCATGGAACTGGCGACGGGAATGCGACACGGACCGATCGAGCTGCGACTCGTGCGGGCGAAGGATGCCCGCCCGCTGCAGCATGAGCTGCTCGCGAACCGATCGTGGCTCCAGCCCTGGGAAGCGACCGTCCCGTACGGCTCCGTCTCGTTCGACATGAGGCTCAGCATCCGTCGTCTGCTTCAGCAGTACCGTGACGGATCGGGCTATCCGTTCGTCATGGAGTACGACGGCGAGGTCGCCGGGCAGCTCAATGTGTGGGGCGTCTCGCGCGGCTCCCTCTGCTCGGCGACCATCGGGTACTGGGTGAGCGAGCGTTTCGCGGGCCGGGGCATCACCCCCACCGCAGTGGCGCTGGCCACCGATGCCTGCTTCACGGAGTACGGGCTGCACCGGATGGAGATCTGCATCCGACCGGAGAACGCTGCGAGCCTTCGAATCGTTCAGAAGCTCGGATTCCGCTACGAGGGTCTGCGCCGCCGCTACATCCATATCGACGGCGACTGGCGTGATCACTACGCGTTCGCGCTGACCCGCGAAGACGTCCCTCAGGGTGTGCTCGCACGCTGGCTCAGCGGTCAGGTGCCGCCTGACGCCGCGACGGTACCGCCGTCCGACCGAATCCCCCTCTGAGCCGGTGCTCGCCGGGCGATCCTGACGGACTCGCCGCGACACGCGCCCTTCTGTACGGCTCTGTCACCGCTGAACCCGTACCGTTGTCGATATGGACGGGCCGGTGCTGAGCGGGGGAGTGATCGTGCTCGTCGCCGTGCTCCTCTGGATGCTCTACCTGCTCCCTTCGTGGAGAGGCCGCTTCCAATACAACGCCGCGGAACGCAACGCCGTTCGACTGAACCAGGCGCTCCGCATCCTCGCCGAGACGAGTGAGACTCCGGCCGAGGTGCACGTCGAGCTGAACGCCCGTACGGCGCTGGCACAGCAGAAGCTCGCCAAGCGGGTGCAGTCGGAACGCGAGGCCGCCGAGCTCGAGTCTCTTCGCGAGGAACTCGCAGCGACCAGGGCCGACCCGGTGATCCGTCGCGCTCGCGCCCGCCGCCGGGTGCGCATGGTCGCGACGATCTCCCTCCTGCTCGGTCTCGCCGTGGTCGCATTCGGCATCTGGCAGCTCGTGGACGTCGGGGCCTCGGTGCTGCTGTGGCTCGGCGGGTCGATGATCCTGCCCGCCGGCATCGCGCTCCAGAGGATGGCGGCGGTCGCGAACCGCGCGGCGCGCGCCACGCATGAGGTGGCGCCACCCGTCAAGGAACGTGTCGCACCCGTGCTGCACGACCAGGGCCCGGCGACGTGGACACCGCGTCCGCTCCCAGAGCCGCTGGCGTCCGTGTCGGGATCGCGTGCGCAGGCTGCGCAGGCCCAGATCGAGGCGCAGGAGCAACGCCGCACGGCAGCCAGAGTCACCGCGCTGCGTGAGCGCGCCGAGCAGATGGCGCCGGCAGCACCGGTGCAGCTTCCTGCCGCGTCGTCGCCCTACGCGAAGATGGGCTTCGTCGACGATGCGGAGATCGAGGCGCACGTGCGGGAGTTGCTCTCGCGTCGCGCCGCGGGGTGATCGTGGCAGACGCGAGCAACGCTTTCGTCGTGATAGCGTAGATCTCGTTCACGGGCCTATGGCGCAGTTGGTAGCGCGCCTCGTTCGCATCGAGGAGGTCAGGGGTTCGAATCCCCTTAGGTCCACAGAACACGAAAGCCCCCGGTGAGAACCGGGGGCTTTCTTCTTTCCTCCGGCGCTCTTTGCCTTCCCCCGCCGTCTTCACTTCATGTGCTTGCTCGAGTCGACGGTCGGACCGCGACGGGGGAGAGTGCGCGGCAACGCCGGTCCCTCTCTCTGCCGAATGCACCCGCGCCGTGACGTCGCGGCCGTACGGGCGATCGAGGGTGTGCTCTCGCCGTCCATCGAGGACGGCTCCGTGACGCGGGTTCTCGGGCGACACGCCCGGCGGTCAGCCCTGATTTGCCCGATCCCCGGGATCCGCGTAACTTATTACTTGTTCGCCCCAAACGGTTGAGCGGAGGTCCTCGGACCGGCTCCCGTCAAGCATCGAACACCTCCCGAATCTGAAACACTCACTGAGTGAAGAGGATGAAGGTGCTGGTCCGTTCCCACGGTCAGGCCGAAGAAACTCGGACTTGACAACGGAAACGAGATCGGTAAGATAGAGAAGTTGCCCTGCGGGCCTGGCTGTGATGGCTGGGTCGTGGGAGCATCCGATCCTTGAGAACTCAACAGCGTGCACTTGTCAAATGCCAAATTATCCTCGTCTCCACTTCGGTGGGGGTGAGAATTCCTTTGGATCAAAGACCAACTCCTTTCGGGGGGTTGGCAATGGATGAAGTCAGCAATGAATTTGTCTCTTTGGTCAGCATCAAACTCGCTGCGTCATCGTTTTCCCGGTGTCGTATGCATTTCTTTTTTACGGAGAGTTTGATCCTGGCTCAGGATGAACGCTGGCGGCGTGCTTAACACATGCAAGTCGAACGGTGAACACGGAGCTTGCTCTGTGGGATCAGTGGCGAACGGGTGAGTAACACGTGAGCAACCTGCCCCTGACTCTGGGATAAGCGCTGGAAACGGCGTCTAATACTGGATATGTGACGTGACCGCATGGTCTGCGTCTGGAAAGAATTTCGGTTGGGGATGGGCTCGCGGCCTATCAGCTTGTTGGTGAGGTAATGGCTCACCAAGGCGTCGACGGGTAGCCGGCCTGAGAGGGTGACCGGCCACACTGGGACTGAGACACGGCCCAGACTCCTACGGGAGGCAGCAGTGGGGAATATTGCACAATGGGCGCAAGCCTGATGCAGCAACGCCGCGTGAGGGACGACGGCCTTCGGGTTGTAAACCTCTTTTAGCAGGGAAGAAGCGAAAGTGACGGTACCTGCAGAAAAAGCGCCGGCTAACTACGTGCCAGCAGCCGCGGTAATACGTAGGGCGCAAGCGTTATCCGGAATTATTGGGCGTAAAGAGCTCGTAGGCGGTTTGTCGCGTCTGCTGTGAAATCCGGAGGCTCAACCTCCGGCCTGCAGTGGGTACGGGCAGACTAGAGTGCGGTAGGGGAGATTGGAATTCCTGGTGTAGCGGTGGAATGCGCAGATATCAGGAGGAACACCGATGGCGAAGGCAGATCTCTGGGCCGTAACTGACGCTGAGGAGCGAAAGGGTGGGGAGCAAACAGGCTTAGATACCCTGGTAGTCCACCCCGTAAACGTTGGGAACTAGTTGTGGGGTCCATTCCACGGATTCCGTGACGCAGCTAACGCATTAAGTTCCCCGCCTGGGGAGTACGGCCGCAAGGCTAAAACTCAAAGGAATTGACGGGGACCCGCACAAGCGGCGGAGCATGCGGATTAATTCGATGCAACGCGAAGAACCTTACCAAGGCTTGACATATACGAGAACGGGCCAGAAATGGTCAACTCTTTGGACACTCGTAAACAGGTGGTGCATGGTTGTCGTCAGCTCGTGTCGTGAGATGTTGGGTTAAGTCCCGCAACGAGCGCAACCCTCGTTCTATGTTGCCAGCACGTAATGGTGGGAACTCATGGGATACTGCCGGGGTCAACTCGGAGGAAGGTGGGGATGACGTCAAATCATCATGCCCCTTATGTCTTGGGCTTCACGCATGCTACAATGGCCGGTACAAAGGGCTGCAATACCGCGAGGTGGAGCGAATCCCAAAAAGCCGGTCCCAGTTCGGATTGAGGTCTGCAACTCGACCTCATGAAGTCGGAGTCGCTAGTAATCGCAGATCAGCAACGCTGCGGTGAATACGTTCCCGGGTCTTGTACACACCGCCCGTCAAGTCATGAAAGTCGGTAACACCTGAAGCCGGTGGCCTAACCTTTTTGGAGGGAGCCGTCGAAGGTGGGATCGGTAATTAGGACTAAGTCGTAACAAGGTAGCCGTACCGGAAGGTGCGGCTGGATCACCTCCTTTCTAAGGAGCATCTGACACCTCCGGGTGTCCAGAACCCAGATCGAAGGCATACGTTCTTCGCTGGGAGCTCATGGGTGGAACATTTGACATGGTGTGAAGGATGTTGTTCTTCTTTAGTACGTCGGGTCTTCGGATCTGGTGGGAACGGGGAGGGTGGCGGATGTCGCACCTGCACGCTGTTGGGTCCTGAGGGACCGGATGCGCACTGGCCTTTGGGTCGAGTGCACAGTCGGTTACTCTGGGCCTCTTTCTGTTTCCCCTTTTGTGGGGTTGTGGATGGGGGCACCGCCCGTACTTTGAGAACTACACAGTGGACGCGAGCATCTTGCAGCTGGCTTCGGTCAGTTGCACAAGATGATCTTAAAGATCATTAGTCAATTTCAGATTCCATCTTCGGGTGGGGTCGAGTTTTTGATTCAAACTCATGTGATTTCAAGTCTTTAAGAGCAAACGGTGGATGCCTTGGCATCTGGAGCCGAAGAAGGACGTAGCAATCTGCGATAAGCCTCGGGGAACTGATAAGCAAGTTTTGATCCGAGGGTGTCCGAATGGGGAAACCCCGCTGGGCGGCGTGCCGACCTAGTGACTCCCGCCTGAATATATAGGGCGGGTAGAGGGAACGTGGGGAAGTGAAACATCTCAGTACCCACAGGAAGAGAAAGCAACCGCGATTCCGTTAGTAGTGGCGAGCGAAACCGGAACAGGCTAAACCTAGCGTGTGTGATAGCCGGCAGGTGTTGCACGTTGGGGGTTGTGGGACTTTTCAGTCATCTCTGCCGAGGTGGCGGCGTTACAAGAAGGTATAGACGAACGGTCTTGAAAGGCCGGTCATAGAGGGTGCCAACCCCGTAGTCGAAATGCCTCTCTTGGCGCGAAGAGTATCCCAAGTAGCACGGGGCCCGTGAAATCCCGTGTGAATCTGTCAGGACCACCTGATAAGCCTAAATACTCCCAGATGACCGATAGCGGACAAGTACCGTGAGGGAAAGGTGAAAAGTACCCCGGGAGGGGAGTGAAATAGTACCTGAAACCGTTTGCTTACAAACCGTTGGAGCCTCCTTAGTAGGGGTGACAGCGTGCCTTTTGAAGAATGAGCCTGCGAGTTAGCGATATGTGGCGAGGTTAACCCGTGTGGGGTAGCCGTAGCGAAAGCGAGTCTGAATAGGGCGATTCAGTCGCATGTCCTAGACCCGAAGCGAAGTGATCTATCCATGGCCAGGTTGAAGCGACGGTAAGACGTCGTGGAGGACCGAACCCACTTAGGTTGAAAACTGAGGGGATGAGCTGTGGATAGGGGTGAAAGGCCAATCAAACTTCGTGATAGCTGGTTCTCTCCGAAATGCATTTAGGTGCAGCGTTGCGTGTTTCTTGCCGGAGGTAGAGCTACTGGATGGCCGATGGGCCCTACAAGGTTACTGACGTCAGCCAAACTCCGAATGCCGGTAAGTGAGAGCGCAGCAGTGAGACTGTGGGGGATAAGCTTCATAGTCGAGAGGGAAACAACCCAGACCACCAACTAAGGTCCCAAAGCGCGTGCTAAGTGGGAAAGGATGTGGAGTTGCCTTGACAACCAGGAGGTTGGCTTAGAAGCAGCCACCCTTGAAAGAGTGCGTAATAGCTCACTGGTCAAGTGATTCCGCGCCGACAATGTAACGGGGCTCAAGCACGCCACCGAAGTTGTGGCATTGACATTATTGGTAGGCCTTCGTGGTCCAGCCGTGTTGATGGGTAGGAGAGCGTCGTGTGGCCAGCGAAGCGGCGGTGTGAACCAGCCGTGGAGGCTACACGAGTGAGAATGCAGGCATGAGTAGCGAATGACGTGTGAGAAACACGTCCTCCGAAAGACCAAGGGTTCCAGGGTCAAGCTAATCTTCCCTGGGTAAGTCGGGACCTAAGGCGAGGCCGACAGGCGTAGTCGATGGACAACGGGTTGATATTCCCGTACCGGCGAAGAACCGCCCAAGCTAATCCAGTAGTGCTAAGTGTCTGAATCCCAGTGACTGATCCCTTCGGGGTGACGCTCTGGGCCTAGCGCACGACCCCATTCTGGTGCGGTTAGCGTATTAACAGGTGTGACGCAGGAAGGTAGCCCAAGCCAGGCGATGGTTGTCCTGGTGCAAGTGCGTAGGCCGAGTCGTAGGCAAATCCGCGATTCATTAAGGCTGAGACACGATGCGGATAAAAAGTGGGTGATCCTATGCTGCCAAGAAAAGCATCGACGCGAGGTTCTAGCCGCCCGTACCCCAAACCGACTCAGGTGGTCAGGTAGAGAATACCAAGGAGATCGAGAGAATCGTGGTTAAGGAACTCGGCAAAATGCCCCCGTAACTTCGGGAGAAGGGGGGCCTTCGGCGTATAGGGATTTACTCCCGAAAGCGTTTGGAGGCCGCAGAGACTAGTGGGTAGCGACTGTTTACTAAAAACACAGGTCCGTGCCAAGTCGCAAGACGATGTATACGGACTGACGCCTGCCCGGTGCTGGAAGGTTAAGAGGACCGGTTAGCCGTAAGGCGAAGCTGAGAATTTAAGCCCCAGTAAACGGCGGTGGTAACTATAACCATCCTAAGGTAGCGAAATTCCTTGTCGGGTAAGTTCCGACCTGCACGAATGGCGTAACGACTTCCCAACTGTCTCAACCGCGAACTCGGCGAAATTGCATTACGAGTAAAGATGCTCGTTACGCGCAGCAGGACGGAAAGACCCCGTGACCTTTACTACAGCTTGGTATTGGTGTTCGGTGTGGCTTGTGTAGGATAGGTGGGAGACTTTGAAGCATGGACGCTAGTTCGTGTGGAGTCATTGTTGAAATACCACTCTGGTCACTCTGGATATCTAACTTCGAACCGTAATCCGGTTCAGGGACAGTGCCTGGTGGGTAGTTTAACTGGGGCGGTTGCCTCCCAAAAAGTAACGGAGGCGCCCAAAGGTTCCCTCAACCTGGTTGGCAATCAGGTGTCGAGTGTAAGTGCACAAGGGAGCTTGACTGTGAGACTGACAGGTCGAGCAGGGACGAAAGTCGGGACTAGTGATCCGGCAGTGGCTTGTGGAAGCGCTGTCGCTCAACGGATAAAAGGTACCTCGGGGATAACAGGCTGATCTTGCC
The DNA here is from genome assembly GCF_000708325.1 of Microbacterium sp. Cr-K20. Taxonomy (NCBI): domain Bacteria; kingdom Bacillati; phylum Actinomycetota; class Actinomycetes; order Micrococcales; family Microbacteriaceae; genus Microbacterium; species Microbacterium sp. Cr-K20. The sequence continues at coordinate 56,972 of NZ_JARE01000078.1, forward strand.
CAAGAGTCCATATCGACGGCATGGTTTGGCACCTCGATGTCGGCTCGTCGCATCCTGGGGCTGGAGTAGGTCCCAAGGGTTGGGCTGTTCGCCCATTAAAGCGGTACGCGAGCTGGGTTTAGAACGTCGTGAGACAGTTCGGTCCCTATCCGCTGCGCGCGTAGGAAATTTGAGAGGATCTGACCCTAGTACGAGAGGACCGGGTTGGACGAACCTCTGGTGTGTCAGTTGTTCCGCCAGGAGCACCGCTGATTAGCTACGTTCGGGATGGATAACCGCTGAAAGCATCTAAGCGGGAAGCCGGCCTCAAGATGAGATTTCCATACCTTCGGGTGAGAGGCTCCCAGCCAGACTACTGGGTTGATAGGCCAGATGTGGAAGTGCAGTAATGCATGCAGCTGACTGGTACTAATAAGCCGATGACTTGATAACACACCGTTTGTTGGTGCTACGCGTCCACTGAGTGGTTCTCGATGTACGGTCGAGAACCGCATAACAACAATGACTTTGTTATGTGTTTGATTGAAACATCAATAGTGTTTCGGCGGCCATAGCGTGAGGGAAACGCCCGGTTACATTCCGAACCCGGAAGCTAAGCCTCACAGCGCCGATGGTACTGCAGGGGGGACCCTGTGGGAGAGTAGGACACCGCCGGACTCCTTTTAGACAAAATGGCCACCCATCGATGGGTGGCCATTTTGCGTT
>NZ_JARE01000079.1:0-1580 GCF_000708325.1 Microbacterium sp. Cr-K20
GGTGGGGTCCCACCAGGCGGGTCCGCGGACGTGGGGTGTGCCGTGGCGCATGCGGATCTCCCATCCGGAGGTGTCGAGGGTTCTGTGGTGGTGCCAGCAGAGGGCGACGCCGTTGTCGGTGTGGGTGGGACCGCCGTGGGCGTGCTCGTGGACGTGGTGGATCTCGCACCAGGTCGCGGGGACGTGGCAGCCGGGGATGAGGCACTCACGGTCGCGGAGGGTGATCGCGCGACGCTGATGCGCGGTGAAGATCCGGTCGGCGGTGCTGATGCCGATGATCCGCCCGTGCGGGTCGAACAGCACCCGTTGCACCCCGCCCGCGCACGCGGTGTGGACGGCGACACGGGTGGAGACGGGAGTGTCGATGCCGTCGACGTGCGCCCAGCCGCGGCCGGACGAGTAGTCGTCTGCGGTGACGGACACCACCAGGGTGGGTGCACCGCCGCCCAGGCGTGGGGTGTCGTCGTGGCGGGCGGCGATGCCGAGGATCGCGGCGAGGGTGTCGTGCTGCTTCTGCGACCGTGAACGGGTGTCGACCATCCGCCCCGGGTCACCGGACGGAAGGGCATCGTCGTCCGCATCGGGGTCGGCATCTGCGGGACTTCCCCTCCGCGCCCCGGTGTCGCTGTCGGTGTCGTGGGCGTGGGCGTGATCGGCATCTCTCTCGTCCGAAGGCCGGAACATGACTCCGGGGACGGGTGGTCCGTCGACTTTCGGGTTCAGGTACGCGTCGAACAGACGCTGCAACTGTCCCGCGACCTCCGGCAGCAACCGTCCCCGGACCGGGATCACCCCGTCCTTCGCGCGCCCGAGCGTCAGCCCCCGCACCCGCATCGCGATATCGTCCGCAGGCTCCGCACCATCCGGATCGAGATACTGCACGATCACCTGCGCCAACAACCGCAGATCCTCCGGCGTCGCCGCCGGCGTCGCCGCCGGCGCACCATCCCCACCGGCATCCGCACCCGCATCCGCATCCCCACCGGCATCCGCATCCGCATCGGTTTCGTCATCCACACCCGCACCCGGGTCAGCAACAGAGGTTCCGCGCGCGTACGCGGCCAACTCCGCATCCGCCCGCAACCGGTCAGCCGTCCCGATCCGGGACCCGGCCTGCTCCACCGGCCCGATCGCCGCCAACAGCCCGGCGACCCCGATCGCCCCGTCCACCAACGCCGCCCGCAACGCGGGCCACCGCGCCGGCAACCACGCGCCCGACGACAACCCCACCTCCCGCCGCACCGCCTTCGCGGCCTTCACCACCCGCCCCGCCCCCGCAGCATCCGTGCGCACCACCCGCTGCAGCAACTCGTTCACCGTGCGGCAGCCATATCGCCCGCAGAACGCCGGCTCCCCCGACCCCGCCGGACGCTCATCGACCGACGCGACCGTCTCAACGACCACTGCCTCCACCCGCCGCTGCACCTCACCCGCGACCCGCAACAGCCCCATCTTCTCGTCGTCACCGAGCCGGGCGATCACGTCCGAGCGCAGCACCGCATCCAGGTCAGCGACGACCTGGCCGAGCAGTTCCACGGGGTTGTTCATACCCCTAAGTCAACCCGGGACCACCGACATTC
>NZ_JARE01000080.1:0-10061 GCF_000708325.1 Microbacterium sp. Cr-K20
CCGGCGGCGACGCCGGAGGATCTGCGGTTGTTGGCGCAGGTGATCGTGCAGTATCTCGATCCGGATGGTGCGGAGCCTGCGGACGATATCGCGATGCGGGTGCGGGGGCTGACGCTCGGGCGCGCGAAGGACGGGGTGATCCCGGTCCGGGGACGGTTGCTGCCGGAGGTCGCGGGACAGTTGCAGCGTCTGTTCGACGCGTACCTGAACCCGAAAGTCGACGGACCACCCGTCCCCGGAGTCATGTTCCGGCCTTCGGACGAGAGAGATGCCGATCACGCCCACGCCCACGACACCGACAGCGACACCGGGGCGCGGAGGGGAAGTCCCGCAGATGCCGACCCCGATGCGGACGACGATGCCCTTCCGTCCGGTGACCCGGGGCGGATGGTCGACACCCGTTCACGGTCGCAGAAGCAGCACGACACCCTCGCCGCGATCCTCGGCATCGCCGCCCGCCACGACGACACCCCACGCCTGGGCGGCGGTGCACCCACCCTGGTGGTGTCCGTCACCGCAGACGACTACTCGTCCGGCCGCGGCTGGGCGCACGTCGACGGCATCGACACTCCCGTCTCCACCCGTGTCGCCGTCCACACCGCGTGCGCGGGCGGGGTGCAACGGGTGCTGTTCGACCCGCACGGGCGGATCATCGGCATCAGCACCGCCGACCGGATCTTCACCGCGCATCAGCGTCGCGCGATCACCCTCCGCGACCGTGAGTGCCTCATCCCCGGCTGCCACGTCCCCGCGACCTGGTGCGAGATCCACCACGTCCACGAGCACGCCCACGGCGGTCCCACCCACACCGACAACGGCGTCGCCCTCTGCTGGCACCACCACAGAACCCTCGACACCTCCGGATGGGAGATCCGCATGCGCCACGGCACACCCCACGTCCGCGGACCCGCCTGGTGGGACCCCACCCGACGCTGGCGCACACCACAACCCGCGACACCACGACCCGCGACGCCACGAACAACGACCTCGCGAAACGACACGCGTTCTGTTCCGCTGCGGGTGTGAAGAGCTGCTGCGGGTGTGATCTGTCGTTGCCGGTAGGACGAGCGCCAGCCCACTCAGCGAACGAGGAGAGACACCACGACGATGGCGAGGGAGACGGCGCCGAAGGCGGCGGCGAGCGCCGTCAAGGCGAGAAGCATCCCGCCTCCGGGCATCGCCTCGGAAGAGAGCTCCGCCGGTGTGGAGAGCTCCGCCGGTGTGGAGGAGTGCAGGGCGGCGGTCGTCTGCAGCTGTCGGCGCCGGGCGGCCACCCAGAACGTGCATGCAGCGCCGATGCCGACAACTCCCGGCGCGAGCCCCCACGCAGCCGCGTCGGCCGGCAGCAGAAGGGGGAAGATCCTGAGGGAGACCACCGAGCCGATCGCGATGGCGAGCGCAGTCCGCCGCCACGCGAGTTCCGTGCGCTCCGGCTGCAGTCCCGGATCGAACGGACCCGAGACGAGTGCCCCCGGGGGGATGTGCCCCTGACCGGTCACCGCCAGAGCACCCCCGCCAGAACCAGCAGGCCGACGACCGTCACGACGACCGCGAGCACGATCGCAGAGAAGGCTCCCGGCAGCGGGCGCGACTGGCGCAGGGCGCGCTCCGCGCGCATCCACTCCCACCAGGCGAGGGGGGCGACCGCGGTGCCGGTGATCATCAGCAGCAGTGAGGCCGCGAGGCGGAAACCGGCGTGCAGGTCGAGGCCCAGGACTTCGAGGGCGACGCCACCCGCGATCAGCGCGAGGCCGGTGCGGGTCCACGCGAGGAACGTGCGCTCGTTCGCCAGAGAGAAACGCGGATCGGGTTCTTCGCCGATGCCGAACACCGAGGCGGGGAAACGTCGCATCGCCTCATCGTAGCGGCGGGGTGCGGCGCTCGCGGGAGAGCGACCGTCGTCAGGAGATCGTGATCTCGAAGCCGGTCGCGGTGGGGGTCACAGCCACCTGTGAGAGATCCGTGACCAGGACGGTCGGGTTGTGTGCTGCCGCGTGCTTCCCGACGCCGACGACCCGCATGCCGGCCGCGAGACCCGCCTGGATTCCCGCGCCGGAGTCCTCGAACACGATGCAGTCCGCCGGGTCGATCCCCAGCAGGCCCGCGGCGCGGACGAATCCCTCGGGATCGGGCTTGGAGGCGGAGACGTCTTCGGCGGTCACGCTGCGCTCGGGGACGGTGAGCCCGGCGGCCTGCATCCGAGCGGTCATGAGGGCGACGTTGGCGGAGGTGACGATCGCGTGCGGGAACGGCTGCAGCGCCTCGAGCAGCGCCCGTGCGCCCGGGATCTCGATCACACCGTCGACATCACTCGCCTCCGTGGCGAGCATGACCTCGTTCTCGCGGAGGTTGATGGCATGGTCGCGCTCGGGCAGCATGATCGCCATGCTCTGGTGACCCTGGCGGCCGTGCACGACGCGGAGCACCGTCTCGCGGTCGATGCCGTGCGGCTCCGCCCAGGCGAGCCAGAGCCGCTCCACGACAGCTGTCGAATCGACGAGGGTCCCGTCCATGTCGAGAAGGACGGCGCGGGCGGCGAGAGTCTGGGGCACCCCTCCAGGCTAGTGCGGGGCGGATCGGACGCCTGCCGACTTCTATGATGTGGACCGGGAGGCACGGACGATGAATGCACTCGCGAAGAGAGTCGTGCAGGTGCTGCGGCAGGTGCGGGGTCCCGACACGGCGGATGCCGTGTTCGAGGCGACTGCGCTGATCGTCGGCGCCGGGTTCCTCGTGATCGGCTTCCTCGTCGCGCTCCCGGTGTTCTGGGGACATGATCTGGCGATCAGCGGCAGCGGTTCGATCGGTGTCTTCGCCGCGTTCGGCGGAGCGATCACCGCGGCCATCGCCTTCGCCCTCGGACGCATCGCGGTGCGGCCGGAACAGGTGGATCCGGCCGCGGTCCGCGACGGCTTCACCGTGCCGGGCGATCGACTGCGCTGGTACGACCTCGCCGCCATCGCGTTCGCGCACGCGGCGATCGCCTACCTCGGCTGGCTCGGCGTCGCGGAGCTCCTCGAGCGGAGCTTCACGGATGCGCCGGTGTTCGCCTTTCCCGGCGCGGTGCTGGTGGCGGTCGCGTTCGCTCTGACCGGCTACGTCTCGTTTCTCAGCGCGGTGGCGCTCACGCCCATGGTCCTCTCGCTCGTGCTCGCGGTCTTCCTCGTCGTCGGCGCCTTTGCCAGCATGCTCGCCTCCAGCGACGTGCACTGGTGGCGCGACAACCTGTCGGCGCTCGGGATGAGCAGCAACAGCTCGTCCGTGGCCTTCAACGCGACCCTGATCATCGCCGGCATCATGGTGACGACCATCGCCCGGTACGCGACAGCCGGGCTCCCCGCCGACGATCCCGCCGACCGCCGCGGACGGTTCCTCGTGCGCGGAGGTCTGATCCTCCTGGGGATCTTCCTCGCCTGCGTCGGGCTGTTCCCCGTCGACGAGTTCTTCCTCCTGCACAACACCGTCGCGACCGGCATGACGGTCGTGTTCGGCGTCGTCGTGGTGGGACTGCCGTGGCTCCTGCCCAGCATCCCGAAGGTGTTCGTGGGTTTCGGCTGGGCCTTCGTGCTGGTGATCATCCTGCTGGCCGCATTCTTCGCGGTCGGTTACTACAACCTCACCGCGGTCGAACTCATCGCCGCAGTGCTGATCTTCAGCTGGATCATCGTCTTCCTGCGCACGGCGGGCTCGATCGGAACGGTGCCGCCCGCCCGCATCGACGAGGTCGAGCGGACGGGCGGCACCGTGCCGGGGGCTGCGGCGTGAGCGTCAGCCCTTCACACCACTGGCGGCGATTCCGGCGACGAACACCCGCTGCGTGACCAGGAACACCAGGAGCGTCGGAAGCGACGCGATGATCGCACCGGCCAGCACCACGTTCTGATACTCGAAGCTCATCGTGTAGGACATGAGCCTGTTCAGGGTCAGGACCACCGGGTAGAGCGCCTCCGAACGCAGGATCGAGAGCGGCCAGATGAAGTTGTTCCACGCATAGACGAACATGAAGACGGCGAGCGTGACGATCGCGGGCTTCAGCAGCGGAACGACGAACTGCCAGACGATCCGGAACTCTCCGGCGCCGTCCATCCTGGCCGCTTCGATGAGTTCGTCCGGAATGTCGCGGATGAACTGCCGCATCAGGAAGATGCCGAACGCGTTCGCCAACCACGGCAGCATCACGCCGAGATACGTGTCGGAAAGTCCCATGCTGTTGACCAGGTAGTACAGCGGCACCAGGGTCACGATCGGGGGCAGGAACATCGTCGCGACGATCGACCAGAAGAGCAGATCGCGCCCCTTGAAGGTGTGCTTGGCGAACACGTACCCCGCAAGGATGCTGGTGGCGAGGACACTGAGTGTGCTGCCGCCGGCGATGATGAGGCTGTTCATCATGGACTGCATGAACGGCACCGCCGTCAGCGCGGTCGCGGCCTGATCGAGCGTCGGGTCGGTCGGGAACCAGGTCGGCGGGATCTGGGAGAACTCCGCGGGCGACTTCAGCGCCGAGATCACCAGCCAGTACAGCGGGAACAGCGGCACCAGGGCGACGATCGCCAGCAGCACGTAGAGTCCAGCCGTCGACAGCCGCCGCCGCATCGGAACCGGACGCCGAGAGGCCGGCGCCGTCTTCGGCTTCGGAGCCCGAGGCGGCGTGGAGGTCGGGGTCGAGGTGCTGGTCTGAAGACTCATCGCGTGCGTCCCTTCATGATGATGCCGAGGACCCCGCCGACGGCGATGATCATGAGGAACAGCGAGACCGCGAGGGCCGAGGACTCACCGGCCATGCCGTACTGGAACGCGGTGCGCTGGATCTCGAACGAGACCATGTTGGTCGAGTTCGCGGGCCCGCCCTGGGTGAGGAGGTAGATCGGATCGAACACCTGGATCGAGTTGATGAAGGTCATCAGCACCACGAACACCAGCGACGGGCGCAGCAGCGGGATCGTGATCGACCAGGTCTGACGGACGATGCCCGCGCCGTCGATGCGTGCGGCCTCGTAGAGGTCCTCGGAGATCTGGGTGAGCCCGGCGATGAGCAGGATGACGTAGTAGCCGAGCATCTGCCAGACGTTGAAGATCACGAGCGAGACCAGGGCCCACTGCGGGTCGCTGAGCCATCCGGGCGGGTCTATCCCGACCGCGGCGACCATGGTGCTCAGCGGGCCGTAGCCGGGCGCGTAGATGTTGCTCCAGATGATCACGATCGCGATCGTCGGGATCACATAGGTCGCGAAGAGCAGCACCCGCACGATGCCCTTGCCCTTGAGGCGCGGAAAGTACAGCAGCAGCGCGATCAGCAGGGCGATCGGCACGGTGATGACGATCGACAGCAGCACGTAGAGGGCAGTGTTGCCGAGCGCCTGCACTCTGGTCGCATCGGCGAACAGCCCGGAGTAGTTGTCGAGCCCCACCCACGTCATCTCGGTGATGGGGGTGAACATCGACCAGCGGTGGAAGCTGATCCAGACCGTCATCAGGGTGGGGATGAGGGTGAAGACGCCGATGATGAGCAGCGCCGGGCTGAGGAACAGCGCCGACCAGCGTCGGGTGGAAGCGATGCTCCGGCGCTTCGAGGTGCGCGCGACGGGCGGCGCGGCGGCGGGACGTTCGAGGGTCGTCAAGTCAGGCCTTTCGGGAGGATGGCGGGGAGGCGGTCGAGGCCGCCTCCCCGCCGGGGTGTCACTGAGCGGCGCTGAGCGCGGCGTCGACGTCGCGAGCGGCGTTCTCCATCGCCGTCGTCGCATCGACCTGGCCGTTCACGAGTGCCTCCAGCTGTCGCTGCAGGGCATCGGTCGCAGCCGGTCCGCCGAGCACGGTCGGGAACGGGGTCGCGTTCTCCAGAGCCGTCACGTACGACGACAGGAACGGCGTCTCCAGCTCGGCGGCGTGCGCCTCCAGGTCGGAGGAGCGCGTGGGCAGGATCCCCATCGACAGCAGGATGTCGGCCATCGCCGAGGAACCGGCTTCGCCGGAGTCCGGGCCGTTGAGGTAGGTGAGGAACTCCCACGCCGCCTTCTGACGCGCGTCGGAGGCCTTGCCATTGACCATCGTCATCCAGGAGTACGAGATCGCCGAGGACTCATCGCCGCTGGGGCCGACCGGGATCGGCGCGGTGGCGACGTTCTCGAAGTCATCGCCCATACCGTCGCGGAGCGCGCTCTCCCACCAGTTGGCCATGACGATCATGCCGGTCTGACCGTTCACGAAGGCGTCGAGGTACGGGCCGGTGGTGTTGGCGTTCGCCGTCGACTTCCTGGGGTCGCTCGACCCGTCGGCGACCAGCTTCTCGTACAGTTCCGCCGTCTCGAGGGCTTCCGGGCTGGTCAGCTCGGAAGCCGTGCCCTCCTCGTTCAGGAACGAGCCGCCGTTCGACGCGAGCAGCGACAGGAACGGATGCACCACGCCGGAGTTCCAGCCGGTGATGAGGCCGAAGCCCTGCTGGTCTCCGGTGGTGAGCTTCGCGGAATCCTCGACGAGGGCGTCCCAATCGGCCGGAGGCTCGGCGATGCCCGCCGCGTCGAACAGCGCGGAGTTGTAGTTGAGCTGGTACAGGTCGATCTCGTTCGGGATGCCGTACACGTCGCCGCCGTTGCTCGCCGCCGAGACGACGCCGACCGGCCAGTTCTCCGTGACCTCGTCGGCGACGTCGGCGGGCGCGGCAGCGGCGAGGCCGTCGCGCACCAGCTCGGGCAGCCACGCGTCGTAGATGCCGACGATCGCCGGGCCGTCCGCCGACGCACCCTGCGTACGCAGGGTCGAGAGCAGGTTGCCGAACGGGACCGCCTGCACCTTGACGGTGATGTCGGGGTGGTCTTCGGTGAACGCCGCGCCGGCGGCCTCCAGCATCGCGACCTGGTCCGGTCCCCAGTGCGTGAGGAAGGTGAGTTCCTGAGGGCCGCCGGCATCGCCGGAGCCGCCGGAAGAGCCGGAGCAGCCGGCGAGGGTCAGCGTCGTCGCGAGCCCCAGAGCGGTGACCGCGAGAAGTGATTTCTTCATGGTTCCTTCGTTTCTGTGCGTATCGGGTGGGTGAGGAGGATCAGGGGCCTGCGAGGGTGAACTTCTCGGCCCCCGCAGATCGGAATGCGGCTGCGCGCCGCTCACCGACCAGGCAGCCCTTGACCTGCATGAGCGCGGAGTAGTAGTCGATGAAGCGGAAGCCGTAGGTCTCGCCGCGCGCGAAGGCGTGCTCCTGGATTCCGGTGAGCCAGAGGTCGAACGCCTCGTCGGGGATGCCGAAGAACGTGTCCGCCTCGAACCCCTCCATGTCCTCCCAGTTCTCGGCGTGCAGGATCCGCGGAACGGAATGCCGCGCCGCCTCGATCTCCTCGAGGGGGATCGAGGCGAGGAAGGCGCCGCGGAGGGCCGCCTGCGCCGCGCGCTCGTGGTCCCGGTGCATGGAGTGCACCCAGTGGGTGATCAGGACATCGGGCTTGGTCGCACGGATGATCTCGGCGATCTGCTCGGCGACCGCCTCGTCGTCCGGGAGGAACCCGTCGGAGTAGTCGAGGGTGATCAGCTCAGCGCCGATCGTCTCGGCGAAGAAGCGGGCCTCGTGGAGTTTCTGCTCGCGGTAGACGCTCGGTGCGACCGTCGGATGCCCGCGCTCGCCGTAGGTGCAGTCGACGATGATGGCGCGGCCGCCCTCGAGGACGACCTTGGCGAGTGTGGGGCCCGCCGTCAGCTCCATGTCGCCGATGTGGCCGCCGACCGCGATGACGGTGTTAGACATTGCTCTCTCCGATCTCTGCGCGCAGGATGTCGAATGTGCGGGTCGCGGCGAACCCGGTCTTGGCGTACAGGGCCGATGCGGTCGATCCCTCATCGGCCCAGAGGAACCAGGCGCTGTGTGCGCCGAGCGCGGTCATCCGCTCCAGGGTCAGGTGGAGAAGCGCCTTGCCGAGTCCCGTTCCGCGGCTCTCCGGGAGCACACCGAACGGGCCGAAGCGCTCGATCACGGACTCGTAGGTGCCGTGCATGGCCCAGCCGAGTACCGTGCCCTCAGGGTTCTTGGCGATGAGGATGCGTTCCAGCGGCAGCCCGCCGAGAACGCCTTCGCGGATCGCACGCGCCCAGTCGGAATTGAAGGCTTCGCCGGCGATGCGGATCAACGGCACGAGGTCGTCGTCGCTCGGCGTTCCGAGATACCACCCGTCGGCGCGCAGCGCTTCGATCCGAGTGCGGACGTCGTCGGGCATCTGATAGCCGATCAGTGAACGGTCCATCGCGCTCGGACGCTCGATGCGGGAGAACCCCAGCGATTCGAGCAGTGCCGACGCGGCGGGGTAGCGGGCGGTATCGAGACCGGGCAGCACGTAGTTCGGCGTGTACGCCGAGAAGACGACCTCGGTCGCGCCGTGCGAGCGGAGCCAGCCGATCGCCTGGGTCAGCAGGCTGCGCCCGAGACCGTGTCCGCGCTGCTCGGGGACGACGAAGAAGAACGGGATCCACCCGGTCTCCGGCTGGAGATCGCCGGCGTCGTGTGCGATGCGGCGGCGGACGGCATAGGCCGCTCCGACGATCGCGCCGTCGCGCTCGGCGATGAGGAGGCCGTCCGCATCGAAGTTCCGATCGAGCAGGACCAGATCGCGCAGTCGTGCGGGGGTGATCCCGTCCTGCGGGGCGGATCGGGTCCAGGCCTCGGCAAGAGCAGCGCTCTCACCGGGTCGGAAGGGGCGCACCATCGTGGTGCCGTGCTCATACGTCAACGTCGTCGTCCTCTCGCCTTCGGGTGTGGCCAGTATGGCAACAATGTTCAAGAAAGTCGAGAGATACGTAGATCGTTTACATCACGGAAATATGACGATCTCGCCGCCGGTCGCCGTGGGTGTCGAACCTGGGGGAGGAGGCCGGCGCGAGCTCAGTCGCGGAGGGCGCGGGTGGCCTCGCGGGTCCGGCGCAGCGCGTCGACGGTTTCGGCGAAACGGCGCTTCGCGATGCCGACGAACAGGCAGTCGACGAGCGCCAGCTGCGCGATCCGGCTGACCATCGCTCCGGCGCGGAAGGTGGATTCGCGCACCTCGGTGAACAATGCGTGATCGGCGGCGCCGGCGAGGGGGGAGTCCTTGGCTGACGTGACTGCGATGGTCGCCGCGCCGTTGGCACGCGCCGTCTCCAGGAAGCGCACCGTCTCCGCGGTGGAGCCCGCATGCGAGAACCCGATGGCGACCGTGGGGGAGGTCTGCAGGACGGTCGCGGCGATCGCTTCGTGCGGGTCGGAGGGGACGTGGGCATTCCTGCCCACGCGAAGGAGCTTGTGTGCGAGGTCTTCTGCGACGAACTGGCTCGCCCCGATGCCGAAGATCAGGATGCGGTCGGCGCGGTCCACGGCGTCGATCGCGGCCTCCAGTACGTCGAAGTCGAGTCGGGCCACCGTCTCCTCTATCGCGAGCAGTTCGAGAGAGGCGAGTTTGGACACTGCTTCGCTGAGCGTGTCCTCGTCGGAGATCTCGGACCCGAATGCGCCCCGCGCTGAGAACTGCGCCGCCTCCTTGCCCAACTCGGTCGCGAGCGCCATGCGCAGCGGCGCATAGCCGCTGAATCCGATCGCGCGGCAGAACCGTACGACCGAGGCCACGGAGGTGTGGCACTCCTCGGCGAGTTCGTTGATGGTCATGTCGATGACGACCGACGGATTCTCCCGAATCGCTGCGGCGACGCGGGCGAGAGACGGGGGCAGCGTCGCGGCCGCTGCCTCGATCGTCGACTGAATGCTCATCCGCTTCCTCCAGAGATGTGGGATTCTCAGTATGTCGTGGGCCCCTGCGCAACGTTGGGTAAATTCTTTTCAGTCAGTCTAGATCCGATGTAGACTCTTTCCGAACTGTTGTGAACGTCACAGCGAGGAGAAAGATGAGCAGCGTCCCGACGGCCGTAGCGGTCGACCTCGGCAAGACCCGTTGCCGCGTCATGGTCGACGCCGAGCAGCGCGTCGTACGCTCGGGCATCGGCTCCCCGGGGCTCGCGACGCCGAACGGCGTCGAGGACGCCGTCGCGTCGATCCTTCCTCTGCTCGACCAGGACGCGGCACCCCAACTTCTCGGGGTCGGCGCAGCCGGCGCCTG
>NZ_JARE01000081.1:0-28604 GCF_000708325.1 Microbacterium sp. Cr-K20
CCGGCGGCGACGCCGGAGGATCTGCGGTTGTTGGCGCAGGTGATCGTGCAGTATCTCGATCCGGATGGTGCGGAGCCTGCGGACGATATCGCGATGCGGGTGCGGGGGCTGACGCTCGGGCGCGCGAAGGACGGGGTGATCCCGGTCCGGGGACGGTTGCTGCCGGAGGTCGCGGGACAGTTGCAGCGTCTGTTCGACGCGTACCTGAACCCGAAAGTCGACGGACCACCCGTCCCCGGAGTCATGTTCCGGCCTTCGGACGAGAGAGATGCCGATCACGCCCACGCCCACGACACCGACAGCGACACCGGGGCGCGGAGGGGAAGTCCCGCAGATGCCGACCCCGATGCGGACGACGATGCCCTTCCGTCCGGTGACCCGGGGCGGATGGTCGACACCCGTTCACGGTCGCAGAAGCAGCACGACACCCTCGCCGCGATCCTCGGCATCGCCGCCCGCCACGACGACACCCCACGCCTGGGCGGCGGTGCACCCACCCTGGTGGTGTCCGTCACCGCAGACGACTACTCGTCCGGCCGCGGCTGGGCGCACGTCGACGGCATCGACACTCCCGTCTCCACCCGTGTCGCCGTCCACACCGCGTGCGCGGGCGGGGTGCAACGGGTGCTGTTCGACCCGCACGGGCGGATCATCGGCATCAGCACCGCCGACCGGATCTTCACCGCGCATCAGCGTCGCGCGATCACCCTCCGCGACCGTGAGTGCCTCATCCCCGGCTGCCACGTCCCCGCGACCTGGTGCGAGATCCACCACGTCCACGAGCACGCCCACGGCGGTCCCACCCACACCGACAACGGCGTCGCCCTCTGCTGGCACCACCACAGAACCCTCGACACCTCCGGATGGGAGATCCGCATGCGCCACGGCACACCCCACGTCCGCGGACCCGCCTGGTGGGACCCCACCAGACGCTGGCGCACCCCACAACCCCCGACACCACGACCCGCACCTGCGGCCTGCCGCTCGACCGCGCTCAGAGCATGAGCGGCCACGACCGGGCTCGGCGTGAACTGTCGACCTGTGCGACACGATGTGGCATGCTTGCGGGCATTGCGCCGGGCCCCGTTTCTGGGGCCGTCCGTGAATTGAGAGGTAGACGCCGGAACACATGTCCAGACCACTCGCGGGACCGCAGGGCCTGCTACGCACGCTCAACGGTCGCGCGATCCTGGAGGCGCTCGCGCGCAGCGGTCCGCAGACCCGCGCGGAGCTGATGTCGGCGACGGGGCTGTCCCGCACGGCCGTCACCCAGGTGCTGCGGATGCTCGAGGCAGCGGGCGCCGTCGCCTCGGCAGGCATCGACCGCGAGACGCGCGGGCCTGCCGCCGGTCGCGTGACCCTGCATCCGCGGCTCGGGTTCGCCGCCGCCGTGCACATCGACCACCACGCCGCGCACGTGGTGCTCGTCGACGCCCGCGGAGTCGTGCACGCCGAGGAGCACGCCGTGCTGCCCATCCAGGAGGACCGCGTCGAGCAAATCGTCGCCCTCGTCGACCGTTGCCGAGGGTCGGTGAAGGCGGCCAAGGGGGCGATCCACCTCGCCGTCGTCGGCATCCCCGGGATCGTCACCGCCGACGGCGGCATCCGCGACGATCTCGGTCCGGACGGCGGCGCCTTCCGCGCTGCGCTGACCGCATCGCTCGGCTGCCCGGTACGCATCGAGAACGACGTCAACCTCGCCGCCCTCGCCGAGCTCACGGCGGGCGTGGGCGGCGACCTCGCCAGTTTCGCGCTGCTGCTCCTCGACGACGGGCTCGGTGCCGGCATCGTGATCGACGGCGCACTGCACCGCGGATTCTCCGGTGTCGCGGGCGAGGTCATGTACCTGCCACAGACTCCGCTCCCGATCGGGGCGCCCATCGTGAGCGACGCCGTGGTCGGAGATCTCGCACTCGGGGTAGGGCGAGACGCCGAGGCCACGTTGGAGGACCATCTCGAAGCCGCTGGTCGCGGTGACGAAGCCGCGATCCGGGTCGTCGCCGAGATCGGCAAGCGCATCGTCCTCGTGGCCGGCAGCATCGGCCTGGTGCTGGACCCGGAGGCGTTCATCCTCAGCGGCACGGCAGCCCATCCCGTGCTGGTCGACGCGGTCCAGCGCGTCGCAGACGAGTATGCCGCCCAGCTGCCGCTGCGGTTCCTGGTCTCCTCGTTCGGCCCGGAAGCCCCGCTGGTCGGCGCCGTCGACGAAGCGGCATCCGCCCTCCGCAGCATGCTCTTCACCCGCATCCTGACGCCGACGCCGAAGCCCGGCCGCTGAGCACCCCGATCGTCGCCCCCGATCGCCCGTCCCTACCCGACAGGACCTCTGATGACCGCTCCCTCCGATCTCGCCGACCGCCTCGTCCTCGCACCCGGCGCCAGGGCGATCATCCTCAACGCCGACGACTTCGGCATGTGCCATGCGGCGAACACCGCGATCGTCGAGCTGCTCACGACCGGGCACATCGACTCGACGACCGTGATGGTCCCGTGCTCGTGGTCGCCCGAAGCACTGGCCTTCGCGGCTTCCCGCACCGATCTCGACGTCGGCGTGCACCTGGTGCTCACCAGCGAGTGGAGACGCTACCGCTGGCGCCCATTGACCGGCACGGGAACGAGCCTCGTCGACGCCGACGGTTTCTTCCCCGCTGATGTCGCGACCGTCGAGCGGGATGCGACCGACGACGATGTCGCCGCCGAGCTCGCCGCCCAGCTGCAGGCCGCGCTCGACGCCGGGGTCGACGTGACGCACCTCGACAACCACATGGGCTCGGTCTACGGCCTCGTCACCGGCCACGACTTCCTGCGCCCGGTGTTCGAGCTCGCCGCCCGCAACGGCCTCCCGTTCCGGCTGCCGCGGACGATGGACGGGGTGGGGGAGGATGCCGCGTTGCAGGCCAAGCTCGACGACGCGGCGGCCGCAGCGGACGCCAGCGGCATCGAGATCATCGATCGGCTCTGGTCGCATCCTTTCGAGCTCCTCCGCGAGGGCGAGCCCGACGAGGAGACCTACGAGCAGGTGCGCGACGGCTTCATCGCGTTGCTGCGCGCTGTTCCTGCCGGCGTCACCGAGATCTACCTGCATCCGATGATCGACGACGACGAGCTCCGGGCCGCGGTCGACTTCAGCGCGGCGAAGCGTGGGTACGAGCTGCGTCTGCTCACCGACCCCGCCGTGCTGCAGGCCATCGAAGACGAGGCGCTCGTGCGCATCGGCTGGCGTGACCTGCGCGACCTGCAGCGGTCGTCCGCGCGATGACGGTTCTGGGCGAACGCCTGCGCGATCGACGGCTGGATGCGGCGCCGACCAGGGCGCAGACGATCGCATTCGGGGCATCCGGGTTCCCGACCCAACTGATGGCGCAGACCTTCTCGGCCTTCATCGTCTACTTCTACGTCTCACACCTCGCTGTCCCAGCCGGATGGGTGGCCGCGGCGATGATCGCCCACGGTGTGCTGAACGCGGTGCTGAATCCGGTCGTCGGCACGATCTCCGACCGGCTGCGCACTCCCTGGGGTCGGCGCATCCCCTGGATCGGTCTGGGCATCGTGCCGCTCGTGGTCGCCTTCGCGCTGGTGTGGATGCCGCCCGAGCTCCCGGCGGCCGGCCTCATCGTGTGGTTCCTCGTGGTCGTCGCCGTGTACGACATCGCGTTCGTCGTCGTGGTGCTGAACATCTCGGCCCTGTTCCCCGAGATCTTCCGCACCACCGAGGAGCGCGCCCGAGGCAACGTGCCGCGGCAGATCTTCGCGATCCTCGGCATGGTCCTCGGCACCGCCGGCGCGCCCGCCCTGTACAGCGCGCTCGGGTGGCCGGGGATGGCCCTGGTGCTGGGCGCCGTCTGCCTGGTGTTGCTCGTGTGGTCGTTCCTCGGCGGGATGATCGAGCGCCGGGTCCCGGAGGCGGCGTCCGAGGCCATGCGATGGGGCGACCAGCTGAAGTACACCTTCCGCAATCGGGCCTTCGTCCCCTACGTGCTCGGGTCGCTGTTCGTGCAGACCTCGATCGCGGTGATCCTCGCCGCGATCCCCTTCTACGTGCGGTACTCCCTGCGCGCGCCGGAGGGGGAGGGCAGTCTGCTGCTCGGGGCCATCTTCGTCACCGCGATCCCGTCGATCGTGCTGTGGAGCGCGGTCGTCCGCCGCACCTCGCCGCGCACGGCGGTGCTGTGGAGCGTGACGGTGTTCGGCGTCGCCGTGCTCGGCTACCTCGCCCCGTCGAACGTGCTCGGCGCGGTGTTGGTCGGCGTCGCGGTCGGCGTGGGCGTCGGCGGGCTCCTGCAACTGCTCGAGGTGATGCTGGCGCAGATCATCGATGAGGATGCCGCGCGCACCGGGCACCGCCGCGAGGGCGCCTACTTCGGGGTCAACGGCTTCGTGGTGCGCGGATCGGTCGTGCTGCAGGCCGTCGTCGCCGCGGTGGTGCTGACGGCATCCGGATTCGATGCCACGCTCGGCGACGCGCAGCCCGAGAGCGTCGACGGCGGAATCCGTCTGATGCTCGCCGTGATCCCGCTCGGGTTCACCGCCCTCGCGTGGCTGTGCTTCTGGCTCTACCCCATCCGCGCCCGCGACGTCTGAGGTCTTCTCCTCGTACCCAGCACGGAGGAGGCGCGGCACCCCCACGTGCACACCGAGTCGAGCACGTGTGTCGAGGGCGCAGGGCCGCGCCGATGCGAGCATCGGGGAGGGGCCCCGCTTGCGGGGAGGGGCGCCCCGCTCTGCGAGCAGCGGCGCGGCCCGGAGCCCGTCCCCACAAGTCGAAGACTCAGACCGATGCAGCCTGCCGCGCCTCCCACCCCGTGCGCACCATCTCGTCGACCGTGTACCGCATGGTCCAGTCGAGGTCGCGGGCGGCGAGCTCTCCGGTGGCGACGATGCGGTCGGGATCGCCGGGGCGGCGGGGACCGATCTCGGGGGTGAAGTCGATGCCGGTCACGTGGGCGACGGCATCCATGATTTGCTTCACGCTGAGCCCGTCACCGGAGCCGAGGTTGTACGCGGGCTCGATGGTGCTTCCGTCGGCGAGGCGCTGGGCGGCGGCGACATGGGCGGCGGCGATGTCGCCGACGTGCACGTAGTCGCGCACGTTGGTGCCGTCGGCGGTGTCGTAGTCGTCACCGAAGATCTTCGGGGTCTTGCCCGCGAGCAGCGCTTCGAACACGATCGGGAAGAGGTTGTGCGGGCTGACGTCGTAGACGGTCGGGTCGGCGGAGCCCACCACGTTGAAGTACCGCAGCGACGTGTGTCGCAGCGGACGCGCGGAGTCGGCCGTCGCGATCGCCTGGTCGCGCAGCAGCCATTCGCCGATGAGCTTCGATTCGCCGTAGGGGCTGGCCGGCTTCTTGGCGGTGTCCTCGACGACGAGCGCGACGTCGGGGGTGCCGAACACCGCAGCCGACGACGAGAACACGATGTTCGAGACGCCCGCGGCTTCCATCGCCTCGAGGATGATCCGGGTGCCCTCGACGTTCTGCGCGTAGGTGTGCAGCGGGCGCTGCACCGAGACGCCCGCGTACTTGTACCCGGCGACGTGGATGACGCCCTGGGCGTCGTGGTCGCGCAACGTCTTCTCGACGAGGTCGCGATCGAGGATGCTGCCCTGCACGAACGGCACGCCCTCGGGCACGAACGACGCGATGCCGCTGGAGAGGTCGTCGAGCACGACCGGGGTGAGCCCGGCTTCGGCGAGGGCCCTGACGACGTGGGCTCCGATGTAGCCGGCGCCGCCGGTGACGATCCAGGACATTGCATTCCTCTCCTGCCGCGGAGTGGTCGCGGCTCGATCGATCATTCTCTCAGGCGTCGCGGAGCGGACCTGCGGAGGGGGTGACCGTGAACAGGTGCGGGGCGCCGAATCCTGAGGCGGCGAACGCGGCGGTCACGGCACCCGACACCGCCTCGACGGCATCCTGCTCGATCAGCGCGATCGCAGCACCGCCGAAACCGCCGCCGGTCATGCGGGCGCCGAGAGCGCCGGCGGCCAGCGCGGTGTCGACCGCGGTGTCGAGCTCGACGGTCGAGATCTCGAAGTCGTCCCGCATCGACACATGCGACGCTACGAGGAGGTCGCCGATGGCTCTCGCGCCCATCTCCTGCAGCACCTGGACGGTGTCGAGCACGCGCTGGTTCTCGGTGACGATGTGACGCACGCGGCGGAAGGTCACGTCGTCCATCAGCTCCTGAGCGCGGGGAAGGTCGGCGATCGACACGTCACGCAGGGCGGGCACGCCCATGAGTGATGCCCCGAGTTCGCACGACGCCCGGCGTTCGCGGTAGCCCCCCGTGGAGTGGGCGTGCTTCACGCGGGTGTCGATCACGAGGATCGCGAGTCCGGCCTCGGCGATGCCGAGCGGCACCGGCCGGGCCTCGAGCGAGCGGCAGTCGAGGAAGATCGCGGTGTCGGGCTGACCGAGCATGGACGCCATCTGGTCCATGATCCCGGTGGGGGCCCCGACGGCCTCGTTCTCGGCGCGGCGTCCGACGCGGGCGAGAGTCGTGGCGTCGAGGCCGGTGCCCCAGAGCTCGTTCAGGGCGGATGCCGTCGCCCCCTCGATCGCGGCTGAGGAGGAGAGCCCGGCGCCCACCGGCACGTCGGAGGCGATCGCGATGTCGAGGCCGCGGAACGGGCCGTCCTCGGCGGTCTCGTGCCGCAGCGCCCAGGCGACTCCGAGCGGGTAGGCGGCCCACTCCGGGACGGCGGGGTGTGTGCCCGGCGCGGTCGGGAAGAGTCCGTCGAGCTCGTCCAGGCCGACCTCCACCGGTTCCTCGGCGAAGGTCGAACCGACCAGGACCCGGCCGCGATCGTCGCCGCGCAGCCCGACTGCGGCGACCGTGCGCTGGGGGATGGCGAACGGCAGCACGAAGCCGTCGTTGTAGTCGGTGTGCTCGCCGATGAGGTTGACGCGGCCCGGTGCCGACCAGAGGCCGTCGGGCTCGCGGCCGGTGAGGTCGGCGAACAGGGCGCGGGCGTCGTCGTGGGCGGCGGTCATGCGGATGCTCCGTCGGAGATCTGGTCCGGGGATGAGGTCTGGGTCGGGGAGGAGCGTTCGATCGCCTCGCGGAGGCGTGCGGCACCCACCTCCGGCGGGACCTCGGCGGCCCAGGCCCCCATCGCGGCCTCGGATCCGGCGAGGAACTTCAGCTTGTCGGCGGCCCGACGCGGACTCGTCAGCTGCAGGTGCAGACGCACGGTGTCGCGGCCGACGTGCACGGGCGCCTGGTGCCAGGCGGCGATGTACGGGGTCGGGGTGTCGTACAGGGCATCGACGCCGCGGAGCAGGCGCAGGTAGAGCGGGGCCAGCTCGTCGCGTTCGGCCTCGGTCGTCTCGGCGAAGTCGGGCACGTGGCGGTGCGGCATCAGGTGCACCTCGAGCGGCCAGCGGGCGGCGAAGGGGACGAAGGCCGTCCAGTGCTCGCCGCGGAACACCACGCGCTCGGAGCCCTGCTCGGACTCGAGGATGTGCTGGAACAGGTCGGGCGCGGTGCGGTCGATCGACTCGAGCAGCCGCGTGGTGCGCGGCGTCACGTAGGGGTAGGCGTAGATCTGGCCGTGCGGGTGCGGCAGGGTGACCCCGATCGCCTCGCCGCGGTTCTCGAACGGGAAGATCTGCTGGATGCCGGGCAGCTTCGAGATCGCGGCCGTGCGGTCGGCCCAGGCCTCGATGACCGTGCGAGCACGGGTCACGGACTGCGTGCCGAAGGAGCCTGCGTGGTCGGGACTGAAGCAGACCACCTCGCAGCGGCCGACCGACGTGCGGGTGCGACCGAGGCCCAGTGCGGCGAGGTCGTCGAGGCCTCGGGGCGCGTTCGATGCCTGCGGCGCAGTGCCGACGGCCTCGGCGAGGGCGGGACCGAATGCGGGGGAGCGGTTCTCGAACACCGCGACGTCGTAGCGGGACGGCACCTCGGAGGGGTTGCCCGGTGTCTGCGGCGCGAGCGGGTCGGCCTCGGCGCTGGGCATCATGACGCGGTTCTGCCGATTGGCGGCGACCGTGATCCAGTCGCCGGTGAGCACGTCGAGGCGCATCGTCGCGGTGTCGGGGCGCGGGTCGAGGGTGCGGGCATCGACCGCGCGTTCGGCTCCGAGCGCGGTGCCCGGATCGTCGTAGTAGATGAGGTCGCGGCCGTCGGCGAGGGTGGTGGCGCGTTTGACGACGCCGGCGCCGAGGGCCTCGGTGCGCAACTCAGGAAGATCGTGCGTGTTCACGTAAACATGGTACCCACAGGGCCGTGATAACGTCAACATTGCGGAGTTGTGCACGGGCGGCGAACGGAGAAAGTGCGTGGGAGACGAACGCGAGCTGGTCGGGGAACCGCGCTCGGGGCGGCACGGATCACCGTCCGGACGTGTATCGATGGCAATGGTCGCCGCCCGCGCCGGGGTCTCCGGTCAGACCGTCTCCCGTGTCGTCAACGGCAGCCCGCGCGTCGACCCGGACACCCGCGCCCGCGTCGAGAGCGCGATGGCCGAGCTCGGGTATCGCCCGCACCGTGCCGCCCGTGCCCTGCGCACCGGACGCTCGCAGACCATCGGCCTCGTCGTCACCACCCTCGCCACGGTCGGCAATTCGCGGATGCTGCAGGCTACGGCCGAAGCGGCGGCGGAACGCGGATACGCCCTGACGCTCGTGACCGCGACCGACGGCGTCGCCGAGGCGTTCGAGCGGCTCGCCGAGCAGGAGGTCGACGGCGCGATCGTGCTCAACGAGGCCTCGGCACTCGTGCCCGCAACGCAGCCCCCCGCGGGACTGCGCCTGGTCGTGGTCGATGCGCCGACCGACGCGGGGGTCACCTCCGTGCACAGCGACCATGCGGGCGGTGCGGCTGCGGCGACTGCTCGGCTCCTCGCCCTCGGACGCGAGACGGTGCACCACCTCGCCGGCCCCGAAGACTCCTTCGCGGCCGTCGAGCGTGAGCGGGGATGGCGCGAGACGCTGATCGCCGCCGGCATCCGTCCGTCCGCCGTGGTCCGCGGCGACTGGAGTGCCGACTCGGGATATTCGGCGGGGGGAGGGCTGGCGACGGCATCCGCGGTCTTCTGCGCCAACGACCAGATGGCGCTCGGGCTGATGCGCGCCCTGGCCGAGTCCGGCCGCCGGGTGCCCGAGGATGTCGCGGTCATCGGCTTCGACGACGTGCCGGATGCGGCGAACTACCGTCCGCCGCTGACCACCATCCGCCAGGACTTCGCCGCCCTCGCCCACCGTGCGGTCGCAGCGCTGGTCGATGCGATCGAGGGTGCCCCGCAGCCCGGGGGCTCCGCGGTCATCCCGACCGAGCTCGTCGAACGCGACAGCGCGAGCTGAGCGGGCCTGCCGGCGGTCGGGGTCGGAGCGTCCTCAGGCTGTGTGCTCGGGGATCCGGGCGGTGGCGCCGGACTCGAGCGCCTCGTTCCCGGCGGCCACGATGCGGCAGATCGCGAGGACCTCGGCGCGGTCGATGTTCGGTGTGCCGGAGCGGCTCGAGGCCATGATCGACTCGAGAAGCCCGGCGAGCATGTCCTCATTCGCTTCGATCTCGAAGGAGGCTGCGCCGTGCGCGGTGCGGAGCTGCCCGCGCGTCCACGGGTTCCATTCCGCGGGGCCGCCGATGGTCGCGGTGCGTCCGTCGGACCAGGTCAGCAGCAGGTCGGCCCGTCGTGGTTCGATGCTGACGCAGTCCGGTCCGAGGGCGGCGACGGCGAGGTCCACCAGGTGCACGCCGTACCAGGAGAGTCCCGGATGCCCCGGCTGCACGACGAGCGGGCCGGCGAGGGCGGCAGAGGTGGCCCCGGCGGTGGTCGCTGCGCGGAACTCGGGGGTGAAGCGCTTCGGCGACCCGCTCAGTACGAGGCAGCCCGAGGCCTCCGCGTGGGCCAGCATCGCCTCCGCATCCTCCGGGTTCGCGGCGAAGCGCGTGTCGACGTAGACCGGCAGGCCGAATCCCACGACGCTCATGAACTGGTCGCGGCGGGTGCGGGCGTCGGACGATACCAGCAGGAGCACGTCGACGGCAGCAGCGACCTCCGCGGGGGAGCCGAGCAGGGCGATCCCCGATTCCGCGAGTGTCGACGCATTGGCGTCGTTGCGGTCGCGGCTGGGCGGGAAGTCGGTCGACGTCGGCCCCTGCCAGGCGGCGACGACCGTGCCGCCGGCGACACGTCCGGTGCGCCCGTCGCCGAGCAGTCTCGTGAACTGCAGCGCGTGCGACGAGTCGACGCCGATCAGCCCGAAGCGCAGTGGATCCTGCGCGCTCATCCCTTGATCCCGCTCGCCGTGATGCTCTCGACGATGTGCCGCTGCAGGAAGATGAAGATCACGAAGCAGGGCACGAAACTGATCAGCGCGGCCGCCATGATGTTCGAGGTCGAGACGGTCTCGGTGTTGAGCGTGGCCAGACCCACGGTGAGGGTGCGCGCTTCGTCGGACTGTCCGACCACGAGTGGCCAGAGCAGGTCGTTCCAATGCCACAGGAAGACGAAGATGGCGAGCGTCGCGAGCACCGGCTTGATCAGCGGCAGCACGATCGACACGAAGGTCCGCCACTCGCCGGCGCCGTCGATGCGCGCCGCATCGAACAGCTCGTCCGGCATGTCGGCGACGAACTGGCGGATCAGGAACACCGCCTGCGCGTTCGCCAGCGTCGGCAGGATCAGGCCCCAGAGCGTATTCACGCCACCGGCGCCGGCGACCAGGATGAAGGTCGGGATGAGTGTCGCCTGCATCGGGACCATCAGCGTCGCCACGATCGACCACAGCAGCGCGTTGCGGCCGGGGAATCGCTTGCGGGCGAGGGCGTAGGCGGCCATGGATGCCGTGAACAGGACGACGACGACCGAGACGACCGAGTAGACGGTCGAGTTCCACACCCAGAGAGGGAACTCGCCCACCCGGAAGATCCGGATGATGTTGTCGAAGGTGAGCGCCTCCGGGATCGCGTGCGGGATCGTGGGGGCGTCTGCGGGCGACAGTGCGAGGATCACGACCGCCAGCAGAGGGGCGACCGTGAACAGCGAGATCACGATGAGCGAGACGAGCGTCCAGGTCTGCCCGCGCGAGCGGCGCCGACGCGGCGGCCGGGGAGTCGCCGAAGGCGGGGTCGGACGGATGCTCCCCGCTGTTGCGGCCGGAGTCAGGGCGGTGGAGGTCATGACCGCTCCTTCCTTTCGAAGAATCCCCGCTGGATGAGCGAGAGGACGAGCACGATGACGAACAGCACGATGCCGACCGCCGCGGCGTACCCGAAGTCGAAGAACTTGAAGCCCTGGTCGTACAGGAAGTAGATGAGGCTGTAGCTGGCGCGGGCGGGGCCACCGCCGGTCATCACGTAGATGGTGTCGAAGACCTGGAAGCCGACGATCGTCTCGATCACGAGCACGAAGAACAGCACGGGCTTCAGCAGCGGGAGCGTGATGTGCCAGAACGACGTCCAGGCCCCGGCGCCGTCGATCGTGGCCGCTTCGTGCACTTCGGCCGGCTGGGCCTTGAGTCCGGCGAGGAAGATGAGCATCGAGTATCCGAAGCCCTTCCACACCGCGACGACGGCGAGACTCGCGAGCACCAGCCACTGGTCGCCGGTGAGGAACGGGACCGGGTCGAGCCCCACCGAGGTGATCGCGGTGTTGAGAGGGCCGTCGGAGGCGAAGATCCACTTCCACACGATGCCGGCGAGTACGAACGAGCTCAGGTAGGGCACGAACAGCAGGGCGCGGAACAGGCCGCTCAGATGCACGAGACGGTTCAGCAGCACGGCCCCGGCGAGGGAGACCACGATGATCAGCGGTACGAACAGCACCACGTACAGCAGGGTGACCCACAGGCTCTGCCAGAAGTGCGGATCGGCGAACAGTCGCGTGTAGTTGTCGGCACCGAGGAACTCGATGTCGCCGTTCAGGCGATAGCGGGTGAGGCTCATCGCCCCGGCCCCGGCGATCGGCAGGAACTTGAAGGCGGCGAAGATCGCGAGGGTCGGGAGGACGAACAGTATGCCGGCCCACGCCTCGCGACGGCGTGCGGCACGGCCGGCGGCGGCCCTGGTGTCAGGGGCCCGGCGCGATGCGGTGGTGACGGACATGGCGTCCTCTCGGGGGGAGTGCGCGGGGGCCGGAGCCCCCGCGCGAGACGGTCAGGAGCGGTCGAGGACGTCCTGCGCCTCGGCGGCGGCCTTGTCGAGCGCCTCCTTCGGCGTCAGGTCGCCGCGGAGCGCCGACTGGATGTACGGGGCGAGGACAGCCATCACCTGACGGGCCGACGGATTGGGCTCGCCCGGATTCGCGACCGCCAGGGCCGCTTCGTATGCGTCGCGGTCGGCCTCGTCGCCGCCGATGGCGACGTCGGTGCGGGTGGGGAAGTTGCCCGCCGCGGTGTTCAGCTCGGTCTGGAAATCCTTCGACGTGAGGAACGACAGCACTTCGTAGGCGGCAGCCCTGTTCTCCTGCTTGTTGATGGATGTGAGCGAGAGCAGCCCGGGGTTGCCGTAGGTGGCCTGCTCCTCGCCCTCGAGCGGAGCGCCGACGACCACGGCATCCTCACCGAGGGCTGCCCGCATCTGCGCCAGTTCGGCGGGAGACGTGGTGGGACGGATGCCGACCGTGCCGGCTGCGAGGGGTGAGCCCTCGATGCCGACGGCCTGGGTGGCGGCATCCTTGGGGAGACCGCCTTCCTCCTGCAGATCGACGAGGAACTGCAGTGCCTCGACGCCCTCATCCGAGTCGAAGGCGACCTTCGTCCCGTCCTTGGAGAAGACCCGCCCGCCTGCCTGCCACAGGAAGGGGTAGAAGCTGAGGTTCAGGGTCTGCTCCGGGGTGCCGAGGTAGTCCATCACGGCCACCCCCTCATCGGCCAGCACTGGCGCCGCCTCGCGGATCTCGTCCCACGTGGTCGGCAGCTCGATCCCCGCGTCGTCGAACACGGCCTTGTTGTAGGCGGTGGTGAACACGTTCTGGAACAGCGGAACCCCGTACAGCTCGTCCTCGAACGTCGCGGCCTGGAGCGTCGCGGGGAAGAACACGTCACGGTCCTCGGCGATGGCCTCGTCGACCGGCTGCAGGCCGCCCACGTTGAGGTAGGTCGCTGCCTGGTCGGGAGTGATCAGGACGATGTCGGGGCCGGAGTTCGCGGCCAGGGCGGCGGAGATCTGCTCGTCGCGCTTGTCGAAGGTCTGCAGCTCGATGTTCAGGTCGACATCGGGGTGCGCCTTCTCGAAATCGGCCTCGGTCTGCTCCCAGAAGTCCTTGCTGGCGGCTTCGTCTCGGATGACCGGGTACATCCACAGGGTCACTTCGCCCTTCGCTTCGCCGTCGGAGGCGCCTTCCGGCGCGGACGAGGGGGAGGAGCAGGCGGTGAGGGCGAGTGCCGCGACTGCCGTCAGGGCGGTCGCTCGGGCGATGCGGTGCGTCATTGCAGTGATCTCTTTCTCGGGTGCAGGTGGGGGCTGGTTGGTGTTCGGGAAGAGGGGTGGTCAGAGGGGAAGTTCGACGGGCGCATCGTGGTGTGCGCTCGCGATCTGTTCGAGGCCGGCGAGTGCGAGGGCGTGTCGTGGTGAGGTCGGGTGGGTGAGCAGCGGGTCCGCGGTCTCCAGCATCCAGTGGCGCAGCGCGGCGGCGAATTCGGACACCTGTGCCGTCCGATCGGGATCGTCGATCAGGTTGACGAGTTCGTCGGGGTCGGCGGCGAGGTCATAGAACTCCATCACCGGGCTCGTGCCGATCGTGGGGCCGGTGAGGTCGATCGGGACGCTGCGATGCATCCAGGACTGCGTCGGGTCCATGGCGCGCGGAGCGTTCGAGAGGTTGAGGATGAGCTTCGCATCGGCGGACCGGACCGACCGCTTGGGATCGAAGTAGGTGTGATAGGTCAGCTGCCCGAAGGTGAAGGTGCGGGCGGGTTCGTCGTGTTCGACGAGGGGCACCAGGCTCGTCCCCGCGACGTCGGCGGGGAGGTCGGAGACGGCGAGTTCGAGCAGGGTGGGGACGACGTCGACGTGGCTCACGAGCTGTCCGACGCGGCGCCCCTGCCAGCGGGGCCGGCCGGGCACGCGCAGGAACAGTGCCACGCCGAGCCCCGCGTCGTAGAGCGTGCACTTCGCGCGAGGGAGGGCGAGCCCGTGGTCGGTCGTGAACACCACGATGGTGTCGTCTGCGAGGCCGAGTCGCTCCAGCTCCGCGAGGATCGCTCCGACCCCCTCGTCCATGTGGCGCACGGCGCCTTGCAGTTCGGCCATCTCCTCCTGCGCATCGGCCGTGTCTGCGAGGTATGACGGCACCGAGACGCCGTGCGTCGCATCCGGCTCCACGGCATCGCCGAGGAACCCCATGATGCCGGCGCGGTCGCGGTCGGACGGCTCGCGATGCGGCTCGTGGAATCCGGCCTGCAGATAGAACGGCTCGCCGGATGCCGCCGCGCGCGTGAGCGCGTCGATCGTGCGGGTCACGACGACGTCGCGGTCGCCTCCGGAGCGCACCTGATCGAAGCCGAGCCGGCGAGCGATCTCGGCATCCGCGTGCGTGCGGGACTCGTGGTGCACGCCGACGAGCTCCGTGCGGTAGCCGTGCTGCCGGAGGCGGTGGGCGAGGTGCGTCGTCGGATCCGTGAGGTCCCACCCGAACGGTTCGTGGGTGAGGCCGAGCACTCCGTGCTGCTGCGGGTAGGCGCCGGTGAAGAGGGAGGCGCGCGCCGGGCTGCAGTGCGGTGACGTGGCGAAGGCGGAGGTGAACACGGTCGACTCGGCCGCGAGCGCATCGAGATGCACGGTGGTCACGGTGGTCACGCCGTATGCCCCGAGGAAGCGGCCCAGGTCGTGGCAGTGCAGGAGCAGGATATTGCGCGCCATGTCAGCCCATCCTCTCGAGCGATTCGCGCGTGACGCGGTGACGGAGGGGCTGCCCCGCGAGGAAGCGGGCGATCTCATCTGCCACGATCGCTCCGGCTCGCGCGCGGGATTCGGCCGTGGCACCGGCGACGTGTGCCGTCAGCAGCACGTTGTCGAGCGCGCGCCAGCGGTCGTCGGTCGGGAGGGGTTCGGCGTCGAACACGTCGAGCGCGGCATCGATGCGTCCACTCGAGACGTGGTGGAAGAGGGCATCCATGTCGATCAGGGAGCTGCGCGCGGTGTTCACGAGGGCCGACCCGTCACGCATCATCGCGAGCTCGGCTTCGCCGATCATGCCCGCGGTCTCGGCGGTGGCGGGCGCGTGGATCGCGACGACGTCGCTGTCGGACAGGACCACGTCGAGGTCGACCGCGGCGGCGGCGGCGAGTTCGTCGTCGGGCGGAAGGTAGGGGTCGTACACCCGCACCTCCGCGCCGAGTGCACGGCACATGCGGATGTACTCGCGCCCGGTGCGAGACGCCCCGATGACGCCGACCACCGCCCCGGAGATCTCGCTCGCGCGATCGATCGTGCGGGCATCGTCCCAGGGGCGTCCGGATCGAAGCGCGTGATCCATGCGGTGCGCGCGGCGCAGCAGGGACAGTGTGAGGGTGAGCGACATCTCCGCGACGGCGGGCGACATCGCGGCGCCCGCCTGCGTGATCGGAATGCCGGAGGCCCAGAAGGCGTCGCTCACGAGGCTGCGCACGGAGGACGCGGCGTTCACGACGAGACGCAGGTTCGGCATGCGCGAGAGCATCTCCTCGTCGAGTCGGGGGAAGCCCCAGGCGACGACGGCGAGCTCGGTCCGTGCCAGGTCGGAGGTGGCGAGCGCATCGGGGTCGACGACGCGGACGTCGGTGGCGACGGAGCGCAAGGCGTGCTCTGCCGATGTCGGGAAGAAGGCCGCGCGCTCCGCAGGGGAGATGCTCACCAGCAGATGCTCTGCGGGAGGGGGTGCGGGAGAGTCCGTTCGGACCACGGTGTTCGACATGCCCAGAAGTCAAGCATCGGTGTTTCGTTTTGTCAATGACAAAAATAATAGGATGGGAGCATCGGCAGCGACGAAGGAGTGGCATGGGTGACGGGGTGATCGTCGAACGGCTCGCGGGTCGGATCGGCAGCAAGGCGCTCATTCGTGAGATCAACGAGGCCTTCGTCCTCGATGTCGTCCGACGCCGGGGGACCACCTCGAGAGCCGAGATCACGAGCGTCACCGGCCTCAGTCCTGCGACCGTCACCGGGATCTCCGCCCAGCTCGTGCGCGACGGGCTGCTGCGCGAGACCGACGTGCTGCGCGGCACGGGCGGTAGACCCGCACGACTTCTCGAACTCGGTACGGATGCCGTCGTGGCCGCAGGCGTGCGGCTCTCGCGGGAGTCGGTCGAGGTCGCGCTCGTCGACCTGCGCGGCGACGTGATCGCCACCGTGACCGAGGCGCTCCCCGCCACGGACCCGGATGCTGCCGCTGACGGGATCGCTGCGGCGGTGACCGCGCTTCTCGGGCGCCACCAGGGCTCGATGCTGCGGGGCGTGAGCGTCGCCCTCTCCGGGGTCGTCGACAGGCCGCGCGGCGTGGTCCGCCACAGCGGCGCGCTCGGTTGGCAGGACGTGCCGTTCGCCGCCCTGGTAGCCGACAGGCTCGAGTCCAGGGTCGTCATCGACAGCCTCGTGAACAGCTTCGCGACCGGGCTCCTGCTTCTCGACCCCGACCTCGCCGAGCGCGACGTGATCGTCTTCAGCGTGGGTGCCAGTCTCGGAGCATCGCTGCTCGTGGACGGGCGCATCCATCGGGGCTACCGCGGCGGCGCAGGCGGCTTCGCGCATTCGGCGATCGGCACGCGGGCGGGTGGTGCGGTCTGCCACTGCGGCAATGTGGGCTGCTTGGAGACGAC
This sequence comes from Microbacterium sp. Cr-K20, assembly GCF_000708325.1. Lineage (NCBI taxonomy): Bacteria > Bacillati > Actinomycetota > Actinomycetes > Micrococcales > Microbacteriaceae > Microbacterium > Microbacterium sp. Cr-K20. The sequence continues at coordinate 16,746 of NZ_JARE01000081.1, forward strand.
CAGCAGTGTCTGGGGTCTTCGTCGCGCGCTCGAGGCGCGCGGATCCGCTGATCTCTCCTCTCCTGCGGCTGCGGATGTGCTCCGAGGCGGCGGGGCGCTGCTCGGCACGGCGATCGCGAACGCCGCGAAGATGTTCGGGCCGGAGCGGGTGGTGCTGGTGCTCGCGGAAGAAGTCGCGGCGACCCCGTTCGAGGATGGATGCCGTGACGCCCTCGCCGGCGAGTACGCGTTCGGTGACGGCGTCTCGCCCGAAGTCGTCTCGGTGCCTGCCGACAGCGACACGTTCGCCCGCGGCGCCGGTTACGACATGATCGGCGAGCTCTTCAGCGCCGAGCACGCCGGCTGACCGTACGTCCTCGCCGGGCATCTCGCGTCGCGGTTGCGCTCGGCTCTCATCTCGTGGCATGATCTCGGAAAGCGCTTTCCGATCCGCACCGAATCGAAGCGCGAACTGCTTCCCGCGAAAGAAACGGAACACCATGACCCAGGCGAACACCCGCGAGATCGGCATCATCATGAACGGCGTCTCCGGACGCATGGGATACCGACAGCACCTGGTGCGCTCGATCCTCGCGATCCGCGAAGAGGGCGGCATCGAGCTGCCGGACGGCTCCCGCATCACGGTCAAGCCGATCCTCGTCGGTCGCAGCGAGGCCAAGCTCGCCGAGCTCGCCGCGAAGCACGGCATCGAAGACTGGACGACCGACCTCGACGCCGCCCTCGCCGACCCCCAGTGGGAGATCTACGCCGACTTCCTGGTGACCAAGGCCCGCGCCACCGCGATCCGCAAGGCCATCGCCGCGGGCAAGGCCATCTACACCGAGAAGCCCACCGCCGAGTCTCTGGAGGAGGCGCTCGAGCTCGCCCGCCTCGCGAAGGACGCAGGCATCAAGACCGGCGTCGTGCACGACAAGCTCTACCTGCCGGGCCTGCAGAAGCTCAAGCGCCTGATCGACTCCGGGTTCTTCGGCCGCATCCTCTCGGTGCGCGGCGAGTTCGGCTACTGGGTGTTCGAGGGCGACTGGCAGCCGGCCCAGCGCCCGAGCTGGAACTACCGCACCGAAGACGGCGGCGGCATCATCACCGACATGTTCCCGCACTGGAACTACGTGCTCGAGAACCTCTTCGGCGAGGTCAAGAGCGTCTACGCGCAGGCGGCCGTGCACATCGCCGACCGCTGGGACGAGAAGGGCGAGCACTACACCGCCACGGCCGAAGACGCCGCCTACGGCATCTTCGAGATCGAGGGCGGCGTGATCGCCGAGATCAACTCGTCGTGGACCGTGCGGGTGAACCGCGACGAGCTCGTCGAGTTCCAGGTCGACGGCACGCACGGATCGGCCGTGGTCGGGCTGTTCGGTGCGAAGATCCAGCCTCGCAACGCCACCCCGAAGCCGGTGTGGAACCCCGACCTGGAAGACACCCGCGACTACGACGCCGACTGGCAGAACGTGCCGACCAACGACGTGTTCCTCAACGGATTCCGTCAGCAGTGGGAGGAGTACCTGGTCTCCTACGTCGAGGGCACCGACTATCCGTTCGACCTGCTCGCCGGCGCCCGCGGTGTGCAGTTCGCCGAGGCCGGTCTGACATCGAGTGCCGAGGGGCGCAAGATCGCCCTCGAGCCGCTGGCGCTGGGCTGAGGCGCGCATGAGCACCCTCCGACTTCTCCGCGCGACCGGGGAGACCGCCGACGTCTCCCTCAACGACTCGGGCGCGTACACCCGTCCGACCACCCCGCTGCAGAGCCGGGTCGCCTACGCCGCCGCGCATGTGGTGCCGAAGGTGCACGCCGACAACACCCCGGGGCAGCCGGCCGACATCGACTGGGACGCCACGCTCGCGTTCCGCCGCAACGTGTACTCGTGGGGGCTCGGCGTCGCCGACGCGATGGACACCGCACAGCGGAACATGGGGCTGGATGCCGCGGCCACCCGGGAGCTGATCTCCCGCAGCGCCGAGGTCGCCCGGGAGGAGGGCGGCTCGGTCGTCGTCGGCGTCAACACCGACCACGTCGCCGAGACGCACATCTCGATCGACCAGGTGATCGCCGCCTACCTCGAGCAGCTGCACTTCACCGAGGAGCAGGGGGCCGGGCCGGTGCTCATGGCCTCTCGCCACCTCGCCCGCGTCGCGACGGATGCCGACGACTACCGCCGCGTCTACCGCGAGGTGCTGTCGCGCGCGACCGTTCCCGTGGTGCTGCACTGGCTCGGCACGGCCTTCGACCCCGAGCTGGCCGGATACTTCGGCGCCGACGACTGGCAGACGGCATCCGCAGTGCTGCTCGATGTGATCGCGGAGAACCCTGACAAGGTCGCGGGCGTCAAGATGAGCCTGCTGAACGCCGAGTCCGAGATCTCGGTGCGCGAGCGGCTTCCCGAGGGCGTGCGCATGTTCACCGGCGACGACTTCAACTATGTGAGCCTGATCGGCGGCGACACCGTCGGCGACGGCGCGGGGCACTCCGACGCACTGCTGGGGGCGTTCGCGGCGATCACCCCGGTGGCGTCGGCGGCGATCCAGGCGCTGGATGCCGGAGACCCGGAGGCGTACCTGCGCATCCTCGGCCCGACCGAGGAGCTCAGCCGACAGGTCTTCGCCGCGCCGACCTTCTACTACAAGACCGGTGTCGCCTTCCTCGCCTGGCTGAACGGGCACCAACCGGCGTTCCAGATGGTGGGAGGCCTGCACTCCGCGCGCAGCCTGCCGCATCTGAGCCGCATCGTCGAGCTCGCCAACGCCTCGCTCGCGCTCGAGCAGCCCGACCGCGCCCGCGAACGGTGGCACGGGATGCTGCGCCTGAACGGGGTGGACGCATGAGCGCCGTGGATCCGCGCCTGTCGATCAACCAGGCCACCATCAAGTACGCCGACCTGGCCACGGCCCTGCGGGTCACCGCCGACGCCGGCATCCAGGCGATCGGACTGTGGCGCGAGCCGGTCAACGAGGTCGGCCTCGACATCGCGGCCGGCATGCTGTCGGACTCGGGGCTGCGCTTCACGACCCACTGCCGTGGCGGCTTCTTCACGCTGCCGGCCGGGGCGGAGCGGGAGGCCGCGCTCGACGACAACCGTCGGGCGATCGAGGAGACCGCGACCCTGGCCGCCGCCGGTGCCGAGGGCTCGACCGCGGTGCTCGTGCTCGTCGCGGGTGGCCTTCCCGAGGGGTCGCGCGACCTGATCGGGGCGCGCGAGCGTGTCCGCGATGCGATCGGCGTTCTCGCTCCCGAGGCGAAGGCCGCGGGGGTCACACTCGCGATCGAGCCGCTGCATCCGATGTTCGCCTCCGATCGTGCGGTCGTCTCGACGCTCGGTCAGGCGCTCGACATCGCCGCCGACTTCGAGCCCGCCGTGGTGGGCGCCGCGGTCGACACCTTCCACATTTGGTGGGATCCGCAGGTGCTCGAGCAGATCGCCCGCGCGGGTCGCGAAGGCCGCATCGCCACCTACCAGGTGTGCGACTGGAAGACGCCCCTCCCGTCCGACGTGCTGCTCTCGCGGCATTACACCGGCGACGGGGTGATCGACTTCGGCTCGCTCACTCGTGCGGTCATCGCGACCGGGTACGACCGCGACATCGAGGTCGAGATCTTCAACGCCGACATCTGGGCGGATGCTCCTTCGAACGTCGTGCGCCGCACGGCCGACACCTTCGCCGCGGCCGTCTCCCCGCACCTCGGATGACGCCCGCCGGTCACCGGCAGGAACGGGACTGAGAGGATGACGCCATGACCCGCACCCGCCCAGGACTGTGCTCGGTGACCTTCCGCGCGCTCGCGCCCGAGCGGATCATCGAGCTCGCAGCGGATGCCGGGCTCGAGGCGATCGAGTGGGGCGGCGATGTGCACGTGCCGTCGGGAGACGTCGTCCGAGCCGGAGAGGTCGCCCGCCTCACCGCGGACGCGAGCCTCGCGGTCGCGTCGTACGGGTCGTATTTCCGCGCCGGAGCGGACGAGCCCCTGACCCCGGTGCTCGACAGCGCCGAGGCCCTCGGAGCCGATCGTGTGCGCATCTGGGCAGGCAGGATCGGCTCGGATGCCGCGACCCCCGACGACTGGAGCGCGGTGGTCGACCGACTGCAGGCCGCGGCCGCAGAGGCGGCGGGCCGCGGCATCGCCCTGGCTCTCGAGTTCCACTCCCGCACGCTCGCCGACACGGCGCCGACGACGCTGCGGCTCCTCGCCGAGGTCGGCAGCCCGGCGCTGTCGACCTACTGGCAGCCGACGGTCGGAGCCTCCGTCGACACCGTGCTGGAGGAGTACCTCGCGCTCGCCGCGCACACGCGGGCGGCCCACGTCTTCTCCTGGTGGCCGCAGGACGAGCGGCTGCCCCTGCGCGCGCGGGACGCGCTGTGGACCCGGTTCTTCGCGGCGGCGGCATCGGCCGCGGCGCCCCCACGGGATGCGCTTCTCGAGTTCGTGCCCGGCGACGATCCGGCCCTGCTCGCCCGCGAGGCGGCAGCGCTGCGCGACTATCTGGAGAGGCCCGCGTGAAGAATTTCCGGGAAGTAGGCTCGGAGACATGACCAACCCCGCATCCCCCGCGGAGCGGCCGTCGTCGGAGCGCGCCTCACGTCATCCCCGCGGCCCCGCGCCCACGCTGCACGACGTGGCTCGCGAGGCCGGTGTCTCCTTGGCCACGGCCTCGCGCGCGCTCAACGGCTCGGAGCGCAAGGTGGCCGAATCGTTCCGCGAACGCGTCGAAGCCGCGGCGGCGAAACTCGGCTACACGGCCAACGTCTCCGCCCAGGCGATCGCCCGGGGAACGTCTCCCGTCATCGCCCTGCTCGTCGCCGACATCGCCGACCCCTACTTCGGGCTGATCGCATCCGGCGTCGCGCGTGGTGCCGACGAGCACGGACTGGTCGTGACCATCGCGATCACCGAACGCGATCAGGAGCGGGAAGCGCGGATCGTGCGTGCTCTGCGCGGCCAGCGTCCGCGCGGGCTGATCCTCGCGGCCTCGCGCACGCAGGAGCCCAGGGAGGTCGACACCGCGCACGAGCTCGCCGAGTTCGCCCGCCTGGGCGGCACGGTCGTCGCTTTCGGGCCGGACGGCGACGCGGATCGGCGCATCGAGATCGACAACCGTTCCGGCGCCGAGGCGCTCGGTCGGCGGATGGCCGAGCTCGGCTACCGCTCAGCGATCGTGCTCGGCACCGCCGAGGGCGTGCGCACCTCGGATGATCGTCTGGCCGGGTTCCGCGCCGGGTTCGAGGATGCCGGGGGCGCGGTGGAGAGTGTGCGGCGGGGGGACTTCCGGCGCGAATCGGGTGCGGCGGGCATGGCGGCCGCCCTCGCCGACGGGGTGCCGGCGGGAACCCTCGTCTTCGCGATCAGCGATGTCGTCGCGATCGGTGCGATGTCCGCCATCCGCGAGGCCGGTCGCGAGATCGGCGCGGACATCGCCGTCTGCGGCTTCGACGACGTGCCCGCGAGCAGCGACGTGTCCCCGGCGTTGACGACCGTCCGCGTACCGCTGACCGAGGTGGGCTACCAGGCCTTCCGCGCGACGGTCGACGCCGATTGGGAGCAGTCGCCGCTCCCGCTCGAAGTCGTCGTGCGGGCGAGCACTCCCGCGATCCCCCGATGACCCGCGTGGTGCTGGCGCCCGACAGCTTCAAGGGCACGCTCACGGCGGCCGACGCCGCGGCGGCGCTCGCCGAGGGATGGACCGCGGTCGATCCGGCCGCGGAGTTCGTGCATCGACCGATGGCAGACGGCGGCGAGGGCACGGTCGCCGCGTTCGAGGCCGCGGTCCCCGGTGCGGTTCGGATGCCCGTGGTCGTCGACGGGCCTGCCGGCACCCGCATCGACACCTCGTGGCTGCTGCTGCCGCCGAGAGAGGATGCGCCCGCGGGAACCGCGGTGGTCGACCTCGGTTCGACCTCCGGAATCGAGCTCCTCGACGAGCTGCAGCCCTGGGATGCTGACACGACGGGCCTCGGCCAGGCCATGGCCTCAGCCCTCGATCACGGTGTCTCGTGTCTCGTGGTCGGCATCGGATCGAGCGCCTCGACCGACGGCGGCACCGGGATGCTCACCGCGCTGGGTGCGCGGTTCCTCGACGATTCCGGCGCACCCGTGGCCCGCGGCGCCCGCGGGCTCGCCGAGATCGCCACGGTCGACGTGACGGGGTTGCGGGCGGCACCCGAGGTGCGCGTGCTGACCGACGTCACCAACCCGCTCACCGGCCCGCGGGGTGCCGCCGCGGTCTTCGGGCCGCAGAAGGGGCTGCGTTCGGCAGAAGACATCGCCCTCGCCGATGACGGTCTGCGCCGCCTCGCCGACCTGCTGGGCATCGACCCGGCGGGGCAAGGGTATGGCGCGGCGGGAGGCACCGGTGCCGCGCTCGTCGTGTGGGGCGGCGTGCTCGCACCCGGCGCCGCCGAGGTGGCCGAGCTCATCGGCCTCGCCGACGCGATCGCCGACGCCGACTTCGTCATCACGGGCGAAGGCTCCTACGACGGACAGTCCGGCGACGGCAAGGTGCCCTCGTTCCTCGCCGGCCTCGCCGCCGTCGCGGACACCCGCGCGCTGCTCGCCGCCGGACGCATCACCGCGGATGCCGACACCGCGCTGTTCGCGGCATCCGTTTCTCTCACCGATCTCGCCGGCTCCTCCGAGGCCGCTCTCGCCGACCCCGCGCGTTGGCTGCGCGAGGCCGGCGCCGTGCTGGCTCACTCCGCCGCCTCCTGAGGTGCTTCTCGGCGTTTCCCCGTCGAAAACCAACCATCCGACGTAGGGTTCGCCCTCTGCTACGATCAGCGCAGAATACCGGTTGTTCGATCGAATGGACTGAGCCGGCTTCGCTCGATCTAGGGGAGATTGTCCGTGAGTCCTGTCCGTTCGCGCCGTCGCGCTGCGCTGTCCGAATCGCACCGGGGGCTCCGGTCCCGCATGCTCCGCACCGGCGGGGTCCTGCTCACTGCACTCGCCCTGATCGCATCTTCCGCGGTGCCCGCCGTCGCGGACGAGATCGCGCCTGCGACGCCGACGATCGTCACCGCAGCAGCATCGGACCTGGTCAGCGACGACCCCGCGGTGGTCTCGGCGGCCCACGGAGCGCAGATCAGCACCGAGCTCGGTGACGTCTCGTCGCGCGACGCATCGTCCGACGATGCCTCCGACGCCGAGCCGCCGACCCCGGATGCCCCGGCAGCTCAGTCGCGCATCGTCGATGCGGCAGCGACCGAGGCGGACCCGCCGGAATCGAGCTACGGCGAGGTGGTGAGGGTCACCGTCTCCGGACGCTTCGTGACCCCCGCGGGCGCGGCGGCTATGGGCGTGAACCTTCGGGCAGAGGCCATCTACGGCGATGGTCCCGGCCTGCTGGCTCAGATCACCACCGGTGCGAACGGGACGTTCACGATGAACGTGGAGACGGCGCGTCCCTTCTACCTCCTGGTGACCCCGGGCGCGGGCTACGTCCCTGGGACGATCGGCACCGACCGCAAGATCCTTCCGGGCAACTGGTCGGAGGGTCAGTGGGTCCTGGAGCCCGTCGCGGCCGTCTCGACGCTGGGCGACGTCGCGCTCGTCGCCGGACAGCAGGTGTCGGGAACCGTGACGGTCACCGGTCCGCTGTCGCCCACCGAAGCTCGGCTCCAGTTGTCATCGGACGGTGCGCAATTCGAGCAGCCGCTGTCGATCCAGACGGGCTCGACGCCCTGGTCGATGACCGTGCCCAAGGGTACGTATCGCGCCTCGGTGAGCGCCTACGGGCCGGGCATCCAGGGCTACCACGGAGGCACCTCGTACGAGACCGCGAAGCTGATCGTCGTGAACGGCGCGGTGTCGAACATCGGGATCGGGGTGACCGTGAACTCCCGGACGATCTCGGGCACGGTCCGCGACCTGAAGGGGAACCCGGTCGAGGGCGCCGGTGTCACGCTGAACCCGCGCCCGTGGGTGCCCGGGAGCCTCTCCCGGTCCGCGTCCACTGCGGCCAACGGCACGTACACCCTCATCAACGTCGTGCCCGGTACCTACGATCTGAGCTTCTACGGCTCCGGACCTGTCACATACTGGCCCGGGGTCAGCAATTGGGCGGATGCCGGGACCATCACCGTCACGAGCGCGTCCGCCTCGCTCACCGGCCACAACGCCACGGTGACGGCCGGGGTGCGCATCACCGGGCGATCCACCAATCCGGACGGGACTCCTCGACAGGGCGACTCGATCTCGTTCACCCGTGCGGGCAGCGACGACGTCGCGTCCACCGTGACCGGCGCCGACGGCTCGTACTCGTCCTACAACCTGCCGGCCGGCGACTACACCGTCGGTCTGAGCCACGCCGGCTCCGCAGGGGCGCCGCAGCAGTGGTACGACGGCAAGAGGAGCGCCGCCGAGGCCAATACCGTGCGCGCGACGACGGACGGCGCGGTCTACGGCGGCATCGACTTCGTCGCCGTGAAGGGCGGCTCGATCACCGGTACCGTGTCCTTCGCGAACGGCACCGCGGTGAACGGCGCCACGGTCTCGGTCTACGCCGCGCATGACACCTACCAGCCCGTCGCCACCGCGACCACGGATGCGCAGGGCCGATACGCGGTCAAGGGTCTCAACCGCGAGAACTACGTCGTCAAGGTCACCTCGGGCTCCAGCGGCGTCGCCGACGTCTGGTTCGGGGCCAGTGCCGACGATCCGGCCGCCGTCGTGATCGAGCTCGGTCTCGATGCGACGTTCCGCGCCGATGTCACCGCCGTCCTCGGCGGCACGATCAGCGGAAGCCTCACACCGAGCGTCGCAGGTGAGACGTACTGGGTCACGCTGACCAGGCAGGACGGCTCCGCGCAGCGCTCGATCGCGGTGCCGACCACCGACGGCTCCGCCGTTGCATGGGAGGTCTCCGGCCTGACGGGCACGTGGATCGCTTCGGTCGACGATGTCTACTGGAACGGCGCCGGCTCGCCCGATGGGTTCACGCCGATCACCGTCGCCCCCGGTCAGGTCTTCGGCGGCGTCGACATCGATCTGCGCAAGGACCTGAACGTCACCGGAACGCTGAGGACCACAGACGGATCGGAGATCGCGCGCGTCGACGTGACGATCGAGCGCCAGGACGGCGAGTGGTGGAACTACGTCGACTCCTCGTATGTGACCGGCACGAAGTTCGGGTTCTCCGTGGAACCGGGCGTGTATCGGGTGCGCACCTCGGGATACTCCCCGAACGGCGACGCGCTGCGTGAGACGACGACGCCTCTCACCGTCGTCGCCGGGAAGCAGACGGTGCTCGACATCACGACCCAGCGGGGCTGGACGATCAGCGGACGCCTGACCGACGCCGCGACGGGTGAGCCGGTGTCCGGGGCATCCGTCCGGGCGCACTCGCTCGTCACCTACTCGTCCGCCTATGGCACGACCCAATCCGATGGAAGCTACCGAGTCGTGGTCGGGGCCCCCGGGGCCTGGGATGTCGTCGCGGCGGAGGGCTCTACCACCTACTCGGCGGCGACACGGCGCGTCACCCTCGCCGGCACGGATCTCACGGACATCACCTTCGCGCTCGCCAAGGGTCAGCGGGTGAGCGGCCGGGCGACCGGCGAGAACACGACGAATCCGCTGCCCGGCATCCAGGTCGATGTCTGGAACGCCGCGGGGGAGATCGTCGCCTCGGCGACCACCGCCGGCGACGGCACCTACCGCACTCCCGCCCTGGCTGACGGCACCTACACCGTGCGATTCGTGAACTGGAACGGACTCTACGTCGAGGAGTGGTGGAAGGATGCCACGACCTCCACATCCGCGACGAAGATCAGCGTCGCGGGCAAGCCGGTCACGGCCGTCGACGCCTCCATGCGTCTCGGCGGCGTCATCATCGGGTCGGTGCTCAACGCCGACGGCGATCCGCTCGCGGGGGCGACGGTCGGTCTCGCGACGCTCCCGGATACGGGGATCGGGGCGTTCATCGCACCCCTGACGCAGATGTTCGGTGCCACGCCCGGGGGAACGATCCTCGACGTCGAGACCACCACCGATGCGGACGGGACCTACACGCTGCCACCGGTGGAGGCGGGATCGTACGGGTTGTACGTCTACTCGCCGACGACGGGCACGACGTGGTTCGACGGCAAGAAGACGTTGAGCGAGGCGGATGCCGTCGAGGTCTCCGCCGGAGGGACCGTGAGCGTCCCGCTGCAGCTGCGTGCGCTCGCCTCGGAGGAGGAGCCGCGCACGCCGGAGCAGTCCATCAGCGATGAGTTCACGATTCAGCGACAGCCCGCCGACGTCACCGTGACCGACGGCGAGACGGCGACTTTCCGCGCCGCCGCGTCGGGTGCGACGGCACCGACGATCCGGTGGGAGAAGCGCAAGTCGGGTGCCTCGGCATTCACGACGATCGCGGGCGCGACCGACTCGACGCTCGCGCTGACCGGAACGCTGGCCGACTCCGGCACAGCGTTCCGCGCCGTCTTCACCTCGGATGGAGCGACGAAGACCACCGACATCGCGACGCTGACGGTCATGGCCAAGCCCGCGGTGCCGAAAGCGCCGACGGTGCCGGTCGTGTCGAAGCTGCAGGACGCGGCCGCACAGCTCGACTGGACCGCGCCCGCCTCGGGAGGATCTCCGATCACCGGGTACTCGGTGCGGATCTACACCGGGGGAGCGCTCGTCCGAGAGATCGCCGTCACCGGTGAGTCCTTCTCGCTCACCGGGCTCACCGCGCAGACGACCTATGCGGCGTCTGTGACCGCGGTGAACGCGGTCGGCAGCGGTGTGGAATCGCCGCGGGTCTCGTTCACCACGCTCAAGCCCCTGACGGTGCCGACCGCTCCGACCGCGGTGTCGGTCGTTCCCGGCGACGGGCAGGCCGTGGTGTCGTGGAAGGCACCGACCTCGAACGGCGGGTCTGCGATCACGGGTTACACCGTGACGGCGTCGCCGGGCGGTGCCAAGGTGACGACGACGGGTGCGACGACCGGAACGGTCACCGGACTCACGAACGGCACCGCGTACAAGTTCCTCGTCACGGCGACGAACGCGGTGGGGACGTCCGTGCCGTCGGCCGTCTCGGAGGCAGTCACCCCCGTGGCCGCGCCGAAGGCTCCCGGTGCCCCGACCGCGGTCACGGCGGTGGCCGGCAACGGACAGGCGACGGTGTCGTGGAAGGCCCCGGCCTCGAACGGCGGGTCTGCGATCACGGGTTACACCGTGACGGCGTCGCCGGGCGGTGCCAAGGTGACGACGACGAGTGCCACGACCGGGACGGTCACCGGGCTCACGAACGGAACGGCCTACACGTTCACGGTCACGGCGAAGAATGCGATCGGCACGTCGGTCGCGTCTGCCGCCTCTGCGGCCGTGACGCCGACGACCGCCCCGACCGCTCCGGTTGCCCCGACCGCGGTGTCGGCGGTGGCCGGCAACGCTCAGGCGACGGTGTCGTGGACGGCATCGGTGTCGAACGGCGGGTCCGCGATCACCGGTTACACGGTGACAGCGCAGCCCGGCGGCAAGACCGCCACGACCACGGGTGCCACGACGGCCACGGTCACGGGCCTCGCGAACGGGACGGCATACACGTTCACGGTGAAGGCGACGAACGCGGTCGGCTCCTCCGCGGCCTCCGCCGCATCCGCCGCGGTCACGCCGAAGGCCGCCGTCGCCGCGGTTTCCCGTCAGTCGGGTCCTGGTCGGTATGAGACGGCGGTGGCGGTATCGGTGGCGTCGTTCCCGACGGCGGGCGTGCCGGTGGTGTATCTCGCGAACGGGCGGGACTTCCCGGATGCGTTGGCGGGCGCGGCGGCGGCGGGGCACTTCGGTGGTCCGGTGCTGTTGACGGAGCCGGGCGCGTTGCCACCCGTCGTGGCCGCAGAGCTGGCGCGTCTGAAGCCGCAGAAGATCGTGATCCT
>NZ_JARE01000082.1:0-183288 GCF_000708325.1 Microbacterium sp. Cr-K20
GGGCGCGCTGGTGCGCGACCTCACCCTGCTCGTCGACCGGCTGTCCCCCGACGCCCGCGTCGACCGCGGCCTGGTGACCCTGCTTCCCGGCGAGCGTACGGTGTTCCGCATCGACGGCGTGGCCGAGCTCGACGCCGCCACCGTTCTCGGTCCGCTGGTCGCGCGCTCCGGCAACCAGCTGGTCGCCGGGCGGTAGCACCCGGCCGACACCGTCGCCCGCGACATGTCGCGGAGTCAGGAGGACTGGCCCGGGGCCGCCCGGAGACGCCGGCTCACTTCTCGATCGGGAGCGGCTGCGGGCACTCGGATGCCGCCGGCAGCTGCACGGTGAGGAGGTATGCAGCGTCAGGCGGGCTGGCGAAAGGCGAACCGGACGTCGGGCGCGAGGACGTAGAGGTCGTCACATCGATAGCCGCGCAACCACGACTGGCCATCGACGACGCGCAGGTAAAACCCCTTGGGAAACTCGACGTCGTCGTTCAGCACGGGTGACGCAACATTGACCGCTCCGTCGGGGGAACTCTCCGCGGACAGCACCGAGTTGGATGAGTCGGCCTGCGTCGCCCAGGCCAACCGGAGGTAGGGGCCGGTCACGACAGGACACAGCCCGAGACCGAGTTCCTCCGCCGCCGCGTAGATCCTCGGCAGCGTTGCACCTCCGCGAAAACCGAGCTCCGCGACCGTGCGGTCCACGATACGGATCCGCTCGCGAACGGGTTCTTCGAACACCGGGTGCGCGATGAGAGCCTCAGCATGCGCATTCAATGAGACACCGGCTAAACGCAACGCGTCCAAGAGTTGCGGCCGTGAAAGTCCGCCGACGTCCAACTCAATGCGCTCAAGCCATAGGTCAGTTATCGAAGTTTCGGAGCCGTCGCGCCGTTCGGAACTCATACGTCCAACCTATGTGAGGCGCACCCACCGACGGCCTGTCTGCTATCCCGCCAACGAAAGAGCCCAGACGGCATAGCTGGCCGACACCGCCCTACGTCAGTTGAAGTCGCCGCCCGGGGCCATGTCCATGAAGCGGGAGTAGTGGCCCTGGAACGCGACGGTGATCGTGGCGGTCGGACCGTTACGGTGCTTGGCGACGATCAGGTCGGCCTCGCCGGGACGCACGTCTTTGTCGTAGACCGAGTCGCGGTGCAGCAGGATGACCATGTCGGCGTCCTGCTCGATCGAGCCGGACTCACGCAGGTCGCTGATCGCGGGCTTCTTGTCGGTGCGCTGCTCGGGACCACGGTTCAGTTGCGAGAGGGCGATCACGGGCACCTGCAGCTCCTTGGCGATGAGCTTGAGGCTTCGCGAGAACTCCGAGACCTCCTGCTGACGCGACTCGACACGCTTGCCCGAGGTCATCAGCTGCAGGTAGTCGATGATGACCATGCGCAGGCCCTCGCGCTGCTTGAGTCGACGGCACTTCGCTCGGATCTCGACCAGCGTCATGTTGGGGCTGTCGTCGATGTAGAGCGGCGCGTCGTTGATGCGGCCTCGGGTCGCGGCGACGGTCGTCCAGTCGCGGGGGTCGAGGTTTCCCTTGCGCATGTTCTGCAGCGGGATCTGGCCCTCGGCGCTGAGCAGACGCATCGCGATCTCGCTCTTGCCCATCTCGAGCGAGAAGAAGACCGAGGGGATGTTGTGGCCGATGGATGCCGACCGCGCGAAGTCGAGCGCGAGGGTCGACTTACCCATGGCGGGACGCGCGGCGACGACGATCATCTGCCCACCGTGGAGGCCGTTGGTGAGCTCGTCGAGCTCCCGGAAGCCGGTGGGGACACCCGTCATCGAGCCGTCGCGACCGCTGGCGGCCTCGATCTCTTCGAGCGCCGCGTCGACGGCGATCTGCAGCGGGACGTAGTCTTCGGCGGTCTCGGATCCGGTGATCGAGTAGATCTCGGCCTGCGCGTTGTTGACGATGTCGGTCGCGTCGCCCTCACCCGCGTAGCCGAGCTGCACGATGCGCGTGCCGGCGTCGACGAGGCGGCGGAGGATGGCGCGCTCCGAGACGATGCCCGCGTAGTAGCCGGCGTTAGCCGCGGTCGGGACGATCGAGGTGAGGGTGTGCAGGTAGTCGGCGCCGCCGGCGCGACCCAGCTCGCCGGTCTTGATGAGCTCGTCGGTGACGGCGACGACGTCGGTCGGCTCGCCGTGCGAGTAGAGCGAGAGGATCGCCTCGAAGATGAGCTCGTGCTTCGGGATGTAGAAGTCGGCGCCCTTGAGCGTCTCGATCACGTCGGCGACGGCATCCTTCGAGAGGAGCATTCCGCCCAGCGCGCTCTGCTCGGCGAGAAGGTCGTGAGGAGGGGTACGCTCGGGCGCGCGCTTCGCGCCCATCCGCTCCTCTGAGATGTCGGCGATCGACACAGTCTTCCCTTCGATGCGACGTTTCCGATGCGATGTTCTGATGAGGCGTTCCGACGGCGGGCCGCGTGGCTCTCGGCCAAGAATTGCCGCTTCGCGCAGCGAAACAGGTGCCTCCGACATTCGGTCGCTCGCCCACGCTACGAGCGACTGTTTCCACATGCAACACGGCCTGTGGATAACCATGTGGAAAGCGTGCGGACAAAGCCGGAGTGTCTGTGCACAACGGGTGTGGATAACCCCGTGGATGGGTGTGAGTTCAAACTTTTTTCTTGGTCCTGACCAGGGTTTAGCTGTTTCCCCAGCCTGTGGATGAGAATCAGTTTAAATCGCGCATTGAAGGTTGCCCCTCTCGGGAGGGGGATGTGTAGAACCTGGGGAAAGTCAAGCCGAGATTTCACCGGGCGCGTCACAACCCGACATCCCCGGAAACGCGCGCAAAACCCCCTAGACAGACGGTCTGCTCGCGAGTATCGTCACCCGCAATCGATGCACCTGCGTCGAGGTACGTTGCCTTCGGAGGGGGAGGTCGACGTGGACGTTCCGGCCACCCGACGCGGCGTTCCTGCCGTCGTCCTCTGGGGTGCCGTCGGAGCGCTCGCCTGGGCGACGCTCACCCTCTTCTTCGGGGGCGGATCCGCGCACGCCGATGAGCAGCAGGACGGCCCGCTCGACGGGCTGACCTCGATCGTCAGTGAAACCGTGTCGGCCGTCACCGCACCCGTGACCCCCGTCGTCACCAAGGTCGTCGCACCCGTCGTCACGAAGGTCGTCGCTCCCGTGCAACAAGCCGTTCCCGCCGTCGTCGAGACCGTGACGAACACCGTCGCGAAGACCCCCGTCGTGGGTCCTGCGACCGCGCCGGTCGTGCACGCCGTCACCGAGACGGTCGACGCGGTCGTCGAACCGGTCACCGAGGTTCTGACGGATTCGCCGGTCGCGCAGATCACCGACCCGATCCTCGACACCGTCGCGGGCGTCCCCGTCGTCGGCGGACTCGTCACCGACCTCGGCGTGGTCACCGCGGTGCGCGATGTGGTCGGAGTGGTCGACGACACGACCGCCCTCCTCGGAGACGTGACGAACGGGACCGTGCCGCCGGTGCTCGAGGCGCTCGATCCGACGAACCCCGATCCGACTCCGGGCACCGGTGTCGTCGATCCCCCCGTGAGCCCGACCACCGTCGCCGCCGTCTCCGCGACGCAGGTGACGTCCTCGCCCATCCTCGGCGCTTCGGTCGCCGCATCCGCGCGCGCATCCGCCGTGTCGTTCTCGGTCGCGGACCTCGTCTCGCACGAGTCCGCCCCGGCCACGGAAGACACTGCGACCGCGCCCGCGGGCGCTCCGTCCGGGAGTCCGCCGGGCACCCCCGTACCCGCTTCTTCCTCCGCCGGCCCCGGCGGAGGGTCCAGCCCTGCCCACGCGCGCCTCAGCGATGTGGACCCTGCTCCGCTCCGTGCTGGCGAGCGGACATCCGGCGCAGCCGACGACGTGCTTCCTTCGTCGCCTGTCGCCGACACCGACGTCTCTCCTGACTGACGGACCGTCACGTCGTTCCCACGGGGACGACAGATGCCGTGCTGCGCGCGCACTGTGATCGCGCGCACCCATCAGACGATCCATCCAGTCAGGAGAAACGATCATGCGCACTTACCTCAAGCGAGCCCTGTGGGGCACGCTCATCGCCGGGGGCATCACGCTCCTCGGTGCGACGGCCGCCAACGCGGCCGAGACATCCGGAGACGACGGACTGCTCTCCGGCACGCAGGTGGAGACAGCGATCTCGGCACCGATCTCGGCGGTCGGCAATGCGATCTCCGTGCTCGGCGACGTCGTCGCGGCGCCCGCACCCGCCCCGGCAGCTGCACCCGCACCCGCTCCGGTCTCCGCACCCGCACCGGCACCCGCACCGGCGCCGGCGCCGGTGACCAGTGGGTCCTCGGGCACGGCATCCGGCACCCAGGCCGTGGTGACCGTGAACCTGCCCGTCACCGTGTCGGGCAACGCCGTGAGCGTGCTCGACGACAGCTCATCGACCAGTGCCCCGGCCGCAACTCCCCAGAACTCGGCTCCCCAGGCCGAGACCCCGGCCGGGGCACCTCTCGTGACCACGAACGGCGCCGACGGCGTGCTCTCGGGCACGCAGGCACTGCTCGCGGTCAATGCACCGATCACCGTGACGGACAACGCAGTGTCGCTGCTCGGCGACGCTGAGAGCGCTGCACCGAGTGGAGAGGGAGCCGCAGCACCGGCATCCTCCGCTCCGGCGGCATCGGGCACGACGTCCGGTGACGACGGGACCGGCAGCGGCACCCAGGTGGTCGCGCCCATCACGGCACCGGTGACGGTGTCGGGCAACGCGATCTCGCTGCTCGGCGACACGAGCTCGGCCGGATCCGGCACGGCCGGCACCGGGGGCTCTTCCGCTCCCGCCACGACGGGGGGAACCTCGGGCGATGACGCCATCCTCGGCGGCACGCAGGCGATCGCGCCCGTGACGGCACCGGTGACGGTGTCGGGCAACGCGATCTCCCTGCTCGGCGACAGCGCGGCGACCGGATCCGGCACGGCCGGCACCCCCGCACCCACCGCACCCGCCACCGGAGGCAACACCACCACCGGAACCGACGGCATCCTCGGCGGCACCCAGATCACCGCACCCGTCACCGCCCCCGTGGCCGTGACCGGCAACGCGATCTCCGCACTCGACGACGCCACCGTCACCGGCACCGGCGGCATCACCACCGCACCCACCGCGCCCGCGACCGGAGGCAACACCACCACCGGAACCGACGGCATCCTCGGCGGCACCCAGCTGGGGCTGCCGGTGACGCTCCCGATCACGATCGGCGGGAACGCCATCTCCGTGGTCGGCGAGGCGACGGTGACCGACCCCGGCCCCGGAACTGACCCGGGCACGGACCCCGGAACGGACCCGGGAACCGACCCGGGAACGGACCCGGGAACCGACCCGGGAACCGATCCCGGGACTGACCCGGGCACTGACCCCGGAACGGCCCCGGGCACGTCGGCCGGTGCCGCGACAGCCTCTGGCGCGGTGACCACCGGCCAGGCGGAAGGGCTCGCCATGACCGGCGGCGCTCAGACCGAAGGACTGATCGCACTCGCCGCTGCCCTGCTCCTCCTCGGAGGGGCCGGACTCCTGCGCCGTCGTCGGATGACGGCGTAGCGAAGACGCCGGCGGTGCGGTCGTCCTCGGGGGAGGAGACCCCGCATCGCCGGTGCGCACGGCGTCCATCCCTACTGGCGAGTCCCCCGCTCGTCGCTCGACGCCGGCGCGACAAGGGCGGATGCCCCGTGGACCCCACCGCGGGGCATCCGTCGCGCCCTGCCCACCGCAGTTCGCTCGGAGAACAGCAGTTCCCTCGGCCTCTTTGCAGGAAAGTGGCCGAGGGAACTGCGAATCTCCGAGCGAACCGCCGGACCGACCGCACCAGGTCGAGCTCAGTTGAGGAGGGGCAGGCCCTCGTCGTCGAAAACGACACCCTCGGCGATGAGACGCTCACGGGCGGCATGGTGCACGACACCCCGCCTGCGTGGGTCGGCCTCGAGCAGACTCACCACGATCTCACGAGTGGCGTTCGGGTGATGGGCGACCTCGATCCGCACACCCCAGAACCGATCCGTGGCGAAGCGGGCGAGAGCCTGCGCGTCGGCATCCGGATTGTGAGCCGCCGCCGCACGGATCCCCTGATTCGGGTCGTCGACGAGCTGCGCGAACTCCTCCGGGGTGTGCGCGCCCCGTGCCAGCCGGTAGCGGCGTTCCTCATCCGCGAGCTGCTCCGGCGTCTTGCGCTTCCCCATGGCGCCCCCTCCCCCCGGAGCCGCTGCGCGCCGGGAGCGTCAGTCTATTCGGGGCGTCGGACTCGGGGCGCCGGACTCGGGGCGCCGGACCCGAAGACGGGATTCCCAGAGTGGCCGGGCGATAGGAGCCCGGGCATCAGCGCACCTAGGCGTGCGCCAGGCTGGGCGCACGGACGAACGCGCTCAGCCGCAGCGAGAGCTCTTCGGCCTCGGCCTCGGCCTCGGCTTCCGCCTCGGAGATCGGTGAAGAAGTAAAGCCTGGCCCGCCTCCAGCTCCGGCTCCGGGTCCGGCTCCGGTTCCGGCGAGACAGGATCGCGCCGGGGACCTCAGCTGGTCGAAGGTCATGGGCAGAACCTCGCACCGCGTGTGCCCACAGAGCACGTGGGCGAGCTCGTGGGTCACGACGTGCAGTCGAAACCACCGAGGATCGGAACCACGCACAGGGATCCGCGTGCGATCACCCACGGCGAGCTCGAACGGCGCGATGGTCGCCCATTCCGCCTCGTCGAGAACGTCGATCTCGATGTCCATACCGGTCAGCGCCGACACCCGGTCGGCGAGGCACTCCACCTCAGTGCCGCACTCGGCCTCCAGCTCTTCGAACAGCCGATGCACGCGGCGTTGATCATTCACGGTTCCCTCACCCTCCGACAGCCCGGCCCCCTTTCGGCCGAACCACCCTCACATGGAGAGACGACGGAGGGTGCCCGCTCATTACGCCGAACGACTGAGAACCTTCGAACAGACTTTGTGACGGCTCATCTACGACCTTTGGCCAATAGCAGTGGGCGCCGAGCGCGGGGTTCTGTGATGCAGGACGGGCAGGTGACCGCCGGATGTCGGGAGTTCGCACACCGGTCGGGAGAAAGTGCCGCGTTTCGTCCGACATCCGTCCGAACTCCCGACGTCCGTACGGCCGAGACCCAGGAAACACACCCCACACACACAGAACGCCCCCTGTCCCGAAGGACAGGGGGCGTTCCGGGAAGTGCCTTACTTGGCGGCGACGACCTGCAGCGTGATGACTGCAGTGACGTCTTCGTGCAGACGCACGGTCGCCTCGTGGTCACCGGTCACCTTGATGGGCGACGGGATGTGCACCTTGCGCTTGTCGATCGAACCCAGGCCGGCGGCTGCGACAGCATCCGCGACGTGGTCGGTCTTGACGGAGCCGAAGAGACGACCCTCCTTGCCGGCCTTGACCGCGAGACGCACCTTGGTGCCCTCGAGAGCGTTCTTCAGCGCGACAGCGTCGTCACGATCGTGGATCGCGCGTGCCTGACGCGCGGCCTGGATCGAAGCGACCTGCTTTTCGCCACCGCGGGTCCACGCCGTAGCGAAGCCCTGCGGGATGAGGAAGTTCCGGGCGTACCCGTTCTTGACCTCGACAACGTCACCGGCGCTACCCAGCCCGGCGACCTCGTTCGTGAGAATCAGCTTTGCCATCTCGATACCCCTTACCGGCCGGCGCCAGCGTAGGGCAGGAGCGCCATTTCGCGCGCGTTCTTGATCGCCGTGGCGATCAGACGCTGCTCCTGCACCGAGACACCGGTGATACGACGGGCACGGATCTTGCCGCGCTCCGAGACGAACTTGCGAAGGGTGGCGACATCCTTGTAATCGATGACACCGACCCGGATGGACTTCGCGGGAGCGGTGGGCTTGCCACCCTTCCGCGGCTTGCGGCGGTCGCCGCTCGACTTTCCAGCCATTGTTTTTCCTTAGTGATGAGCGGATGCCGGTTTCCGAGACGAGCTCGGCGGCCGGATCCAGAAGTTGTTCAGAACGGGGTGTCGTCGCCGAAGCTGCCCGGAGTGCTCCAGGCGTCTGCGCTCGTCGAGGAACCGGGGGTCGACCACGGCTCTTCCGACACCTGCTGCTGCGCGGGACGAGCCTGTCCGCCGCCACCGGCACCGCCGGCACCGCCGGTCGAGGCCGCACGGGTGACCTGCGCGGTCGCGTACCGGAGCGAGGGGCCGATCTCGTCGACCTCCAGCTCGATAGCGGTGCGCTGGTTGCCCTCGCGGTCCTGGTAGGAGCGCTGACGCAGACGGCCCTGCGCGATGACGCGCATGCCCTTCGTCAGCGAACCCGCCACGTGCTCGGCGAACTCGCGCCAGACGGATGCACGGAGGAACAGCGCATCGCCGTCCTTCCACTCATTCGCGGCACGGTCGAAGTTCCGAGGCGTCGAAGCGATGGTGAAGTTCGCCACCGGCAGCCCGTTCTGCGTGTAGCGCAGCTCGGGGTCGGCCGTGAGGTTTCCCACAACGGTGATGACGGTTTCGCCGGCCATGGACGTCAGGCCTTCGCAGCCTTGGCGGCCTTGCGAGCAGCCTTCTCTTCGGAGCGCTTGGCCTCCGAAGCGACCATCGCCTGAGCCTCTTCCGAGCGGAGGACCTTGGTGCGCATGATCTGCTCGTTCAGCTTCAGCTGACGGTCGAGCTCCTGCGTGGCCTCGCTGGTAGCGGTGAAGTTGACGACGGCGTAGATGCCTTCGTTCTTCTTCTGGATCTCGTAGGCCAGACGGCGCTTACCCCAGATGTCGACCTTGTCAATCGAGCCACCATCGTTGGTGATGACCTTCAGGAACTTGTCGAGCGTAGGTGCGACCTGGCGCTCGTCGATCTCGGGAGTCAGAATGACCATGAGTTCGTACTGGTGCGTCACTTACCCACCTCCTTCGGACTAGAACGGCTCTCGGGACTTTCCCGGGAGCAGGAGGGTGTGTGCACGTGCCCGCCCCAGGAATCCCGAATGGACGCCGGAAAGCAGACAACCTCGACAGTCTAGCGGAGATTCCTCCGTGTCGCCCGCACGGGTCGGCGCCCGCCCTTGGCATGCTGGAGGGCGTGCCCGGTGACGGTCATCGGGCACTCGACCAGAGGGGGGACGCCAATGCGCGTCAACAAATGGGGGGTCGGCGTGATTCTCGCCGCCGCCGTGCTGCTCACCGGATGCTCGTCGGGCGGATCGGACAAGCCGGCTGAGTCGAAGCCCAGCAGCGGTGCTTCGCAGGAGGCCGAGGCTCCGGCGACGGACTGCCCTGAGCTGAAGGTGGACGCGACCGTCGACGGCAAGGCGCTGGGCGCCTGCATCGCCGACGCCATGTCGGACACCGCCGGATACGCGGCGAAGACCACCGTCATGGGCATCGAGTCGACGGCGAAGTTCAACCCGTCGGAGAAGGCCCTCGAGTCGATCTCTCCGGCCGGCTCGCTGGTCGCCATCGGCGACGACGTCTGGGTGAAGTCCGCGACGAGCGAGTGGCAGGTCGCGGATCCGAAGTCGAGCGACCCGGTCATCGCCGCGCTGAGCGCCGCCGCCGCCGACGTCACGTCGCTCGACCCGGCTGCCGCCGCCGAGGCCATGACCGGCGAGTTCACGGTGACCGGCACCGGCGAGCGCCTGGCCGAGGAGGTCTTCCTCCTGACCGGCACGATCGACCAGCAGGGCACCACGGTCGACGTCGTCTTCGAGGTCACGGCGGACTACGTCAACCTCGCGTCGACCAGCACCGCCTCGCTCGACGGCCAGTCGGTCGAGGTCGCGATGGAGATCACCGAGTGGGACGTGAAGCAGGACATCGTCGCACCGCTCTGATGCGGAGCTGATGCTGGGGGCCGGGGCTATTCGCCTCGGCCCGCAGTGCGTTCGGGGATCCCCGCGGAACTCCGGGTCACGCGGAACTCCGGGTCACGCGGAACTCCGGGTCACGCGGAGTGAAGGAGATCGCGCGATTTGAAGGAGCTCGTGCCCGATCCGGTCCTTCAGGTCGGGAGATCTCCTTCGTGTCACGCGCTCAGTACATGACCGGCGGAATCTCGGCCCACACCGTGCGGTCATCGACCGAAGGCGCGGCGGGGATGCGGCCGGCACCGTCGGGTTCCGGGATCGCGGCCAGCAGCGCCTGCGTGTACGGATGCTGCGGCGCGGCCCAGAGCTGATCCGTCGGACCCGACTCGAGCACACGGCCGCCGAACATCACGAACGTGCGGTCGGCGATGCGGCGGACCACCGCGAGGTCGTGCGAGATGAACAGCATCCCGGCTCCCGACTCCGCGACCAGGTCACGCATCAGGCCTGCCACACTCGTCTGCGTCGAGGCGTCGAGTGCCGAGATCGGCTCATCGGCGACGAGGAGCGCTGGCCGCGCGGCCAGCGCCCTGGCGATCGCGATGCGCTGCTTCTGCCCACCCGAGAACTGGTGCGGGAAGCGAGTGCTCACGGTCGTCGGCAGGCCGACGCGCTCGAGCCACTCATCCACGGTCGAGCCCTCGGCGCCGCGCGCACGGGCGGTCGCGATGCCATCGGCGATCTGGTCGCCCACACGGCGGCGGGGGTTCAGGGACGTCGCCGGATCTTGGAACACCATCTGGATGCCGGTCATCGCGGTGGGCCGACGACGGATGCCGAGCGGTGCCACGGGCTCATCGCGGAAGAGCACCGTTCCGCCGGCGGTCTTCTCGATGCCGACGACGGCGCGGGCGAGGCTGGACTTGCCGCTGCCGGACTCACCGACGAGCGCGACGGTCTCCCCGGCGGCGACGCTGATCGACACACCGTTCACGGCGATCACGGGCGGGTTGCCGGGGTAGCGCACGACCACGTCCTGCGCGTCGAGGACTCGGACCTCACTCATCTGCGGCCTGCCCTTCCGGTGCCTCATCGATGCGCGAACCCGGCAGAGCCGCGAGCAGCATCCGCGTGTAGTCGTGCTGCGGGTCGAGGAACAGCGTCTCGCGATCGGCGAGCTCGACCACTCGGCCGTCCTTCATGACGGCCACCCGGTCGGCGATCGCGCTCATCACACCGAGGTCGTGCGTCACGAGCAGCACGGCGAGGTTCCGCTCCACCGCGAGGTCGCGCAGCAGCTGCAGGATGCCGGCCTGCACGGTGACGTCGAGGGCCGTGGTCGGCTCGTCGGCCAGCAGCACCTCGGGGTCGCAGGCCAGAGCGCACGCGATCGCGATGCGCTGGCGCTGTCCGCCGGAGAACTGGTGCGGGTAGCGCTTGAGGGCCTCGGCGGGGTTGGGGACCTGCACGGTCTCGAGCAGTTCGATCGCCCGTTCTCGTGCCGCCGCGCCCTTGAGCCCGAGGTGCACACGCATGTGGTCGGTGAGCTGGCGGCCGACCGGCAGCTGCGGGTGCAGCGACGCGGAAGGATCCTGGAACACCATCGCGATACGCTTGCCGCGCACCCGGTTGAGGGAGCGGCGCTTGAGGCCGACGAGCTCCTCGCCGCCGAGGAGGATCGATCCGCCGGTCTTCGCCTGCCGGGGCAGCAACCCCAGCACGGCGAGCGAGGTCAGCGTCTTGCCCGATCCGGATTCGCCGGCGAGGCCATGGATGCGACCGGCCTCGAGCTCGAGCGAGACGCCCTTCACGAGCGGACGGCCGATGTCGATGGTCAGGTCGCGGATGCTGAGCACACTGGCTCCCTGCACGGAGGTCATGCCGCCACCCCCGTCGCCGACGCCTTGTGCTCCGCGGCCTTCTCGTGCGTGATCTCGGCCGTCGGGTCGAGCACATCGCGCATCGCATCTCCGAGGAAGTTGAACGCCAGCACGACCGTGAGGATCGCGAGGCCGGGAAACACCCCGAGCCACCAGGCGTCGAAGTTCTGCATCGCACCCGAGATCATGGACCCCCACTCCGCAGTCGGCGGCTGTGCGCCGAGACCGAGGAAGGAGAGTCCGGAGAGGAGCAGGATCGCCGCACCGATGTCGAGAGTCGCGAGCACCAGCACGGGCCCGGCGATGTTCGGGAGGATGTCGACGAACAGGGTGCGGGCCGGCGAGTGCCCGAGCAGCCGTCCGGCGATCACGTAGTTCTGTCCACGCAGACCCAGCACGATACTGCGGGTGACGCGGGAGTACTGGGGCCACGAGACCACGATCGCCGCGATCACCGCGTTGAACAGCGACGGGCCGAGCGAGGCCGCGACCACCATCGCGAGGATCACGGTCGGGAACGCCATGAACAGGTCGGTGATGCGCATCAGGGTCTCATCGACCCAGCCGCCGAAGTATCCGGCGACGGCGCCGATGACGGTGCCGATGATCATCGCGGCGATCACGAGCATGAGCGCGAGCGGCAGGCTCACGGTCGCACCCGTCATCAGACGCGAGAAGATGTCGCGGCCGTTGCCGTCGGTGCCCAGCAGCGTGTCGATGCCCGGCGCCTGTAGGCGAGGCAGCACCTGGGCATTCGGCGGATACGGCACCCACCACTGCGCGGTGAAGGCCACGATCACCCAGGCGCCCGCGATGACGGTGCCGATGATGCCGAGCGGGGTGCGCCAGGCGCGGGGCCAGCGGAAGCGGCCGGCGGGCGTGGCGGCGGCGATGCGGCTCATGCGATCCTCACTCTCGGGTCGAGCACGCCGTAGAGGATGTCGACGATGAAGTTGATGAGGAGGTAGATCATGCCGACCACGAGACCGACGCCCATGATGCCGGGCAGGTCGAGGTTCGCGGCGGAGTTGTAGGCATAGGTGCCGAGCCCCGGCCAGGCGAACACCGACTCGACGAGCACCGTGCCCGAGAGCAGTGCCCCGAACGCGACACCCACCACGGTGAGGATCGGCAGCGAGGCTCCGCGGAGCACGTAGTCGAGGATCACGCGCATGGCGGGGAGCCCCTTGGCCCGGGCGGCGCGCACGTAGTCACTGCCGAGGACCTCGAGCACCGAGGTGCGGATGAAGCGGGTGAGCAGTCCGATCGTCACGAGCGAGAGCACCATGACCGGCAGCGCGAGGTGCGCGAGGGCGTCGAAGAAGCCGACCGCATCGCCGTTCAGGAGGTAGTCGACCGTGTAGAGGCCCGTCACGCGCGGCGGCGGCGTGATCGACGGCGAGATGCGGCCGGATCCCGGGGCGATGCGCAGCTCGAGGAAGAAGACGTAGAAGCTGACGAGCGCCAACCAGAAGGTCGGCACGCTCAACCCGACCAGGGTCACGACCCGGATGACCTGGTCGGTGACGAGGCCGCGACGGTACGCGGCGAGGGTGCCGAGCACGATGCTGACCGCGAGGCTGACGATGATCGCGCCGATCGCGATCTCGATGGTCGCGGGCACCGCGGTGGCGAGGTCGCTGGTGACCGGGCGTCCGGTCACCAGCGACGTGCCGAGGTCCCCGCGCAGCAGGTTCCCCATATAGATGAAGTACTGCACGAACAGTGGCTGGTCGAGTCCGTTCGCCTGGATGAACGCCTCGCGCGTCGCCGGGTTCTGCGACGCGCCCTCACCGAGCGCGGCCGAGACCGGGTCTCCCGGCACCAGGTTGGTGAGCGCGAACGTCACGATCGTCACGCCCACCAGCAGGAGCAGGGACGTGCCTGCCCGCCGCAGCAGGTATCCGACCAGAGGCGATCGGCGCCGCTGCGCCTGCCTCTGCACCGCCACTGTCGTCATGGGATTTCCGTTCAGCCGGCGGGCGTGATCTCGGCGATGTCCATCTCCCAGACGGAGTTGTACACCGCACCGCTCACGCTGTCGGCCGACGAGATGTTGCGACCCGGGACGATCAGCGGGACGAACGGGCCCTCGGCCTGCATCGCCTCGGCGAACTCGGTGAACGCGGCCGTGCGCTGCTCGGGGTCGGTCGCCGCGGCAGCACCGGCGGCGATTCCGGCGATCTCGGGGTTGGCCTCAGCAGCCCAACCGGCACGGAGTCCGACCTTCAGTCCGGGCGCGAAGGGCAGGAAGTTCGCGGAGTCCGCGTAGTCCGGACCCCAGAACCACAGGCCGAAGCCCTCGGTGCCGTTGACGTAGGAGTCGAGCTCGGTCGCGAAGGGCGCGGGGGCCAGCTCCACCGTGATGCCGGCATCCTCGAGCTGCGCCTGGATGCGCTCGGCGAGCGGGGTGAACTCCACGCCGCCGACCGGGTAGTCGTTCGGGAACTTCAGCTGAAGGGTCTGACCCGTGTAACCGGCCTCGGCGAGTGCCGCCTCGGCCTTGTCCAGGTCCTGATCCACGCCGGACTCCAGGGCGCCTTCGAATCCGGGCGGGATGACGCCGGTCGCCTGCACGGAGCCGGCACCGGCCAGCTCCAGCAGCGCGTCGTAGTCGAGCGCGTAGCGGATCGCCTCGGACATCTTCACGTTCGCCAGTTCACCGGCCACGGCCTCGGACTGGTTCAGCAGCAGGAAGATGGTCTGCCCGGAGGGAACCGAGTCGACCGTGACACCGTCGCCGAGGCCGGCGACCTGGTCGCCGTTGAGGTCCATCGCGACCATCGAGTCGCCACCCTTGAGGTTCGCGAGCTGCGTGGCGCTCTCGGAGACGTTGCGGACGACGACGCGCGTGAACGCCGCCTCCTCGTCGCCGTTGTACTCGTCGCTCTTCGTCAGCACGACCTGCGAGCTGAGGTCGAGGGTGTCGAGGACGAAGGGACCGGAACCCGCGGACTCGCCGTCGAGGAACTTCTGCGCCGAGTCGGTGCCGTCGGTCGTGCCGCCGTTCTCGATCACCACGTCGGAGTTGACGATGCCGAGCGCCGGGTTCGCGAGGATCGCGGGCAGCTGGAGCAGCGGGGTCTCGGACGTGATCTGGATCGTCTTGTCGTCGACCTCGGTGATGGTGAGGCCGCCGAGCAGGAAGTTCGGCTTCGCGTCGGCCATGCCCTGGATGCGCTGCAGCGAGAAGACGACGTCCTTCGCCTCGATCGGCGAGCCGTCGGAGAAGACGCGGTCACCCTCGAGCGTGAACGTGAACTCGGTCGCTTCGTCGTTCTGCTCCCACGAGGCGAGGCCGGGCACCGGGGTCGAGACGTCGGAGCCCTCGAAGTCGACGAGGGTCTCGTACAGCGCCTTCGCGATCATGTTGCCGGTCGGGTCGTAGGTGTGCCCCGGGTCGGCCGTCTCGATCGAGAACGCGGTGTCGATGACGAGCGAGTCGGAGCCGGAGGAGTTGCCGTTGCCGGCCGAGTTCCCTCCCGAGCATCCGGCGAGCGCGAAGATCGCGACCGCTCCGAGCGCGATGACCGGCGTGATACGGCGTGACGACATGAGGACCTCCAGGGGCGAGGAGTACATTCGGGTGAGTCGCCACCGATGTGGACGACCGGGGTTCAGATTCGCATCATATGCGACGATGTGTCCAGCGAGTGGGCGTGGTCCCCGCACGCTCTGTCCAGAACGTCGGTCGTGAGGAGCAATATGTCCAGCAAGGATGCGGATCAGTCGAAGCATTCTGGACGAAGTGCCGCCCCATTGGACGAGACGGCATACAGAATCCTCGATGTGCTGCGTGATAACGGTCGCGTCTCGATCGCCGCTCTCGCCGACAAGGTCGGCATCTCCCGCGCGAGTGCGTACACACGGGTCGAGTCGCTGGTGCACGACGGCGTCATCACGGGCTTCAGCGCCCGGGTCGATCAGGCCAAGGCCGGACTCTCGATCGGCGCACTCGTGTTCGTCACGGTGATGCCGCAGGCCTGGGCGTCGTTCCGCGAGCGTGTGCTCGAGATGCCCGATGTCGAGTGGTGCGCCATCACCACCGGCGAGCACGACGCGATGCTACTGATCCGCGCCGTCGACGTGAGCGGCGTACACGAGTTCTCCACGGGGGTCATCGCGCAGCTCCCGGAGGTGCGCACCGTGGTCAGCGTCGTCGTGCTCGACGAAGTGATCCGCCGGCCCTACCTGCTGCCGGCCGATCTGCCCGAGCGCAGCACCGAGATCCCGCTCGGGATGACGCGCTGGACGCCGGCCACGGCGGGCCGGGACGCGCTGCCCCCGCGTTGAGACCCCTCAGCGCACGGGTCCGCGTGCTCGGCGCACGCGGGGCGCGGCGTCAGGCCGCGATTTCCTCGCACACGCTGAGCTGCGGGAGTCCGTGCATCTCGTAATGCTCGACCAGGCGGATGCCGCCGTCGTCGGTGAGCTCGAGCTCGCTCTCGCCGTCCCCCGTCACGACGGTGCCGTCGGCCTTGAGCACGTGCACGAAAGACACCCAGATCGTGTCAGCGGTGCGCGTGCCGACGAACTTGCCGAACGTGACCGTGTCGCCCTCGTATCCGCCCCAGATCGCGCCGTCGCGCTCGAAGTACTCGAAGATGCTCGGGGATTCGGGGTCGACCGCAGAAGTCGTGGACGAGACCATCCGGAAGCGGCGGCCGTCGAGGGAGGGGAGGGTTGCTGTCGCAGTCACACCCTCGATTATGCGGGATGCGTCGGCCACCATCACCCGCGTCGGGTGATCCGGCCGCCGGGCTCCTCGCCTCCGTCCTTAGGCTGTGCGGCAAGAGGCGACGTGTGCCCCGTCGCCGAGAGTCGTAGGAGTGTCATGTCCGACCTGCAGCGTTCCAGCCTTCCGATCCCCGACCTGGCGTACACCGGCGCGGTCACCTACGACGCGACTGATCCGGACACCGCGTTCCCTCCGATCACCCCGGTGCGACCGCCCGAGGGGGCGCCGAACGTGCTGGTCGTCCTCATCGACGACACCGGCTTCGGGGCATCGAGCGCGTTCGGTGGCCCCGTACACACGCCGAACTTCGAGCGCGTCGCGGCCGCGGGACTGAAGTACACGCGCTTCCACACGACGGCCCTGTGCTCGCCGACTCGGGCGGCCCTGCTCAGCGGCCGCAACCACCACACGGTCGGGATGGGCGGCATCACCGAGATCGCGACCTCGGCGCCGGGCTACAACTCGCTGCGACCGAACAGCTGCGCGCCGCTGGCGGAGACGCTCAAGCTCAACGGATACAACACCTCGCAGTTCGGCAAGTGCCACGAGGTGCCGGTCTGGCAGGCGAGCGCGATCGGACCGTTCGACGGCTGGCCGACGCCCGGCAACGGCTTCGAGTACTTCTACGGTTTCCTCGGCGGCGAGACGAACCAGTGGTATCCGGCCATCTACGAGAACACGACCCCCATCGAACCCTGGGGGACGCCGGAGGACGGCTACCACTTCATGGGCGACATGACCGACAAGGCGATCGCTTGGGTGCGGGAGCAGAAGTCGCTCGCCCCCGAGGTGCCGTTCTTCACCTACTTCGCTCCCGGCGCCACGCACGCTCCGCACCACGTGCCCGCCGAATGGGCCGACAAGTACAAGGGCCAGTTCGATCAGGGCTGGGACGAGATCCGCAAGGAGACCTTCGCCCGTCAGCTCGAGCTCGGCGTCATCCCGCCCGACGCCGTGCTCACCGAGCGCAGCCCCGGCATCCCCGCCTGGGACGAGATGAGCGATCTGATCAAACCCGCCCTGGCCCGGCAGATGGAGGTGTACGCCGGATTCCTCGACTATGCCGACCATCACGTCGGCCGTCTGCTCGACGCATACGAAGAGCTCGGCATCCTCGACGACACCCTGGTCTACGTGATCATCGGCGACAACGGCGCGAGCGCCGAGGGGTCGATGCACGGCACGACCAACGAGAGCTTCACAATCAACCACATGAACGAGATCGAGACCGAGCAGTACGTCGCCGACCACATCGACGACATCGGCACGCCGAGCTCGTACAACCACTACGCGGTCGGCTGGGCGCACGCCATGGACACCCCGTACCAGTGGACCAAGCAGGTCGCCAGCCACTGGGGCGGCACCCGCAACGGCACGATCGTCAGCTGGCCGAACGGCGGAGTGGAGAAGGGCGGCATCCGCAACCAGTTCAGTCACGTGATCGACGTCGCCCCGACCGTGCTCGCCGCGGCCGGCATCCCGGAGCCGACCACCGTCAACGGAGTGACCCAGCGTCCCTACGAGGGCACGCCGATGAACTACACCTTCGCGGATGCCGACGCCGCCGAGCAGCACGAGACGCAGTACTTCGAGATGCTCGGCAACCGCGCGATCTACCACAAGGGGTGGACGGCCGTGGCGAAGCACAAGGATCCCTGGACGGGTTCCACGCACGGCCTCGACGACGACGTGTGGGAGCTCTACAACGTCGAGGAGGACTGGACCCAGTCGAACGATCTCGCGGCAGCCGAGCCTGAGCGCCTGGCGCACCTGCAGCGTCTCTTCCTCATCCAGGCGGCCCGCTTCAACGTGCTCCCGCTCGACATCCGGTCCGCCGAGCGGATGAATCCCGACATCGCCGGGCGCCCGCAGCTCATCACCGGCGACTCGCAGAAGTTCTACCCGGGCATGAAGCGCATGAGCGAGAACTCGACGATCAACATCAAGAACAAGTCGTGGACCGTCACCGCGCAGGTCTCGGTGCCGGATGCGGGTGCCGACGGCGTGCTCATCGCCCAGGGCGGCGCCTACGGCGGCTGGTCGTTCTATGCGAAGGACGGCGATCTCGCCTTCGCGTACAACCTGCTCGGTATCGATGTCGACATCGTGCGCTCCGACTCCCCGGTCCCGACCGGCGAACAAGAGGTGCGCGCCCACTTCGCGTACGACGGCGGCGGGCTCGCCAAGGGCGGTACCGTCACCCTCTACGCCGGCGACGAGAAGATCGGTGAGGGTCGCGTCGAGAAGACGATCCCGTTCCAGTTCACGTTCGACGAGACGGTCGACGTCGGCAGCGACCTGGCCTCTCCGGTGTCGCCCGACTACGGCGCGACCGGAAACGGATTCACGGGCACGATCGAGTGGGTGCGCATCGACCTCGGGGATGACGACCACTCCCACCTGATCGACGACGAGCACAAGCTCGCGGTCGCCATGCTCAAGCAGTAGCCGAAGGCGGCCCGAGACGGCGTGCGATCACCGATCGCACGCCGTCTCGTCATTTCCCGCCGTCACGACCGCGCCATTCGTCGTCGAGGAGCGCGTAGACGAGCAGGGTCGCCCACTCGTCCTTGAACCACTCACTCTCCACGAACCGCGCTTCGCGCCGGAAGCCGAGCCGTTCGACGACCCGCGCGGATGCCGCGTTGCGGTCGTCGATCCGTGCCGCGACGCGGTGCAGGCCGAGTCCGTCGAAACCGAGCGCGAGCAGTGCGGCGACGGCCTCGGTCGCGTAGCCGCGGCCGGCGACGCGAGGGTCGAAGATGTAGCCGACCTCGCCTGCACGGTCCTTCTCACTGCGCCAGAACAGCACCACGTCACCCACGAGTTCGCCGGTCTCACGCTCCTCGACGGCGAGACTCACGGCGTCGCCCTCGTTGTCGAAGCGCGTGTTCGACCAGATCGTGGCGATGCGCCGCTCGATGTCGGCGAATTCCAGCGGTCCGTAGGGCACGTAGCGCACGGAATCCGGGTCGGACTTGTAGGTGTGCATGGCGGCGGCGTCATCGGGGGTGATCGGACGCAGGATCAGGCGTTCGGTGCGGATCGGATACTCCGGGGCGAACGCACGGGACGAAGGCGCGGCTGTCGGGGACACGGGTCTCACCTTACGGCCGGGTAGCGTGGTCGCATGGAGTGGATGTCTGATCCCTCGGCGGGAGCCTGGGTGCGCGAGCGACTCGACACGGACCTCGAGACGATGCACTCGGTGGTCCCGCGCGGTTTCGCCGCCTATGCGCGGATCCTGCATCCGGCGATCGTCCGCTCGCTCCCGGACCGTGCGGTGCCGACCTCGGACGAGTGGGACCGGCTGCCCGAAGCCGAGCAGCAGGCGCTCATCGGACAGTTCGTGGACGAGCCGGCCACCTGGGCGCAGACGGCCGCCACCTTCGACACGACCCTGCACCCGCTGGCGCAGTGGCACCGGATCGTGCGGACCCCGACGGATGGGGACTGGCGGACTCGGATCGCTCCGGACGGTCGCGAGTTCTCGGCCCCGCTGGAGGGCGAGCTCGCCCCGGAGCACCTGGCGGCCATCGCGACGCACCTCGTGGACCACACGCAGACTCCGGATGCCGGCTACGCCGCGCTCTGGGAGGGCCGCGGCGATCTGTTCGGCTTCTACGGCATCACCCCGTCCGGCGGTTCCCTGGCCTTCACGGACGACCCGAACCATCAGGCGATGCTCGATCGCAGCACGCACGATCCGTTCAACAACGTCTTCCGCAAGCCCACCTGGCAGGAGGGCATCCTCTCGCGCGAGATCTCCGAGGGGCCGCGCCTCCGGCTCCCGATGCGCGATCACGTGCTGTTCTCGGCGCCGCCGCGCGCCTTCGCCGACCCGGAGTGGGCCCGGCAGGTTCCGTGGCGCGATCGCATCGCGGAAGAGCGCGGGTTCCCCCGGCCGCCCCAGAGCCCGAGCCTGCTGTGGCCCGAGGATCACGCCTGGGTGATGGTGAGCGAGGTCGACTTCGACTCGACGATCGTGGCCGGCTCCCCCGCGCTGATCGACGCGCTCTGTGCCGATGAGCGGCTCGAGGCCTTCGCGATCCCGGAGGGCGCCGACCTCACCTGGGACGCCGACACGGTGAACCGATGACCTCGCCGCAGGCGACCTTCGACGCGCGACCGCTCACCGACCCGGTCGATGCGGCCGCCGTGCGGGCCTTCGCCGCGGAGCTGCGTTCGCGTCCGTCGTCGCGGACGTCGGCATCCACCGTCATCGGCATCGTCGCCGTGGCGATCGCCGCGGTCGTACTGATCCCGGTCATGGTCAGCGTGATCGTGAGCATCGCGTCGCTCGGCGGAAGCCCGTCGGCGATGGCGATCCCGCTGGTGCTGATCGTCCTGCTGCTGGCGGCCGCGGGCGTCATGATCTGGATGGGCGTGCGCAACGCGCAGGCCACGCGGTACCGGCTGCATCGGTTCGCGCAGGCGAACGGCATGTCGTACGAGCCGAAGGTGGCCGACCCTCCCCTGCCCGGCATGATCTTCAGCCTCGGCCGCTCGCGGCAGTCGACCGACCTGCTCCGGGGCACCAGGCCGCGCTTCGTGGAGTTCGGCAACTACCAGTACACGGTGCAGTCGGGGAAGAACTCGACCACCTACCGCTGGGGCTACGTGGCCGTGAAGCTCGACGTGCCGCTGCCGAACATCGTGCTCGACGCGAAGGGCAACAACGGCTTCGGCACGAACCTGCCCGCTTCGTTCCACAAGGAGCAGCGGCTGTCGCTCGAGGGAGACTTCGACCAGCACTTCACCCTGTACTGCCCTGCCGGCTACGAACGCGACGCGCTCTACCTGTTCACGCCCGACATCATGGCGCGGTTCATCGACAACGCCGCGCAGCTCGACGTCGAGATCGTCGACGACTGGCTGTTCCTGTACACGCAGCGCAAGGTGTCGACGCTCGATCCCGCCACCTGGGCCTGGCTGTTCGGCACGGTCGGCGCGCTGCTGACGAAGTTCGATCAGTGGGCACGGTGGCGCGACGAGCGCCTGGTCGCCGAGAACCCTGGTGCCCCGGCATCCGCTGCGGTTCCGGGCCAGGCGCTGCCGTTCGCTGCGCCGGCGGGCCCGCTCACGCCGCCGCCGGGAGTCGCCCCGCAGGGACGCCGACTGAAGCGCGGCGGCACGTGGCTACCGCTGATCATCGTGATCGCGTTCGCCGCGTTCTGGTTCCTGAGTCGCATGAACTGAGGCGGAGTCCGAGTGTGGGGGTGGGTGTCGGCTGGGGACCGAACTCCCACCCCATCCCCCCTCGGGATCGAAAGAAGATCGACTCTCCCTCCGCATGGCGGCTGAGCCGCCCCGCCCATGGTCAGCTGGGGACTGACACTGCTGGGCGTATACCCGAATGGTATACCGGATGGGGTTGCAACGCGTTGCATCCATGCGCCGGAATGCGCTTTCTGCCGACGGGGTCAGCTCCGGACAGAACCCCAGCGCACCGCGAGCTCGTCGAGGGATCGGTCCAGCTCTCGCCACGCATCGGCATCGCGCATGGCCGCACCGATCCGCTCGGCGTTCGCGCGATAGGAGGAGTCCGACCGCACGCGCTCCACGGCGCGCGCGACCTGCGCCGGCGTCGCGGTGCTGGTGCGCAGATTCACCCCGGCACCCGACCAGCCCACTCGCGCACAGACCTCGACCTTGTCCTCGGTCTGCCCGGCGACCACGAGCGGAACCCCGTGCGCGAGCGCCTGCTGGACCCCGCCGTATCCACCGTTCGTGACCAGCACATCGACCAGCGGCAGCAGACG
Organism: Microbacterium sp. Cr-K20; assembly: GCF_000708325.1. Taxonomy (NCBI): domain Bacteria; kingdom Bacillati; phylum Actinomycetota; class Actinomycetes; order Micrococcales; family Microbacteriaceae; genus Microbacterium; species Microbacterium sp. Cr-K20. The sequence goes on from NZ_JARE01000082.1 coordinate 22,144, forward strand.
GTCGTACGGAAGGTACTCGGCGACGCGCACGTTGTCGGGCAGCTTTCCGGCCAGCGCATCGACCGGGCGTCCACCCGTCGACACCACGACCAGGGCATCGGATGCGGCGAGCGCGGCGATGGTCGGCTGCACGAGCTGTCCGAAGTCGGAGTTGGCGATGGTCCCCTGCGTGACGTGCACGATCGTCCGTGTGCCGTCGAGGTCGGACCACCACTCCGGCAGCACGGGGTCCGACGGCGACGGAGGCAGCGGGCCCGCGAAGTGGACGGTGGCGGGAAGGTCGGGGCGCGGGTACTCGAACTCGGGCACGGTGAACTGCACGTAGGCGTCGGCGCGGCCCGCCCAGTCGAGCACGAAGCCGCCGAGGTCGCGGCCGACCTCACGCCGCGCCATCGCATCGGCCTCCTTCTGCACTCCACCGAAGATCGCGCGCTCGGCGACCGTGCGCAGGGCCGCGTTGCGCAGGCGGCCGAGAGGGCCGGGCATCGGGGTGACCCCGAGCCCGAACGGCGCCGTGTCGGCGCTGCGCGCCCCGAGCGGGAAGATGCCGAGCACGACGACGGGCGGCCTCTCGTGCGCGGGCAGCAGCTGCAGGAGCGCCCCGCCGACGAAGAGCGGCTCGGTGAGAACGGCGTCGACGGGGCGCGCTTCGAGTTCGGCGCGGACCGCGGCGAGCTGCGCGGCGCCGGGGCGGACGAAGAGGTTGCTCATGTCGAACCGCAGGGCTGCGGGACCGGTGAGCCCCCGACGCTCGGGGAACGCGCCGTCGGCGTCGTCGAGGTCGACATCGGCGTCGACGGGCAGCGGGAGGAAGCGCGCACCGGCGGCCTGCACGCGTTCGGCATAGCGACTGCTCGTGAGGAAGCTCACGTCGTGGCCGCGGGAGAGGAGGTGGCGGGCGATCTGCAGCAAGGGCACGACATGGCCGTGCGCGGGTGTGCAGGTGATGAGGTAGCGGGACATGGCGGATTCTTTCCCTAAGATCGGATGTACCGTCGTAGTATTCATCACCCCGTTAGGAAAGTCAATGGTTGAGGCCGCTCCCCGCGCCTATCGATCGGAACTGCGCGCCCGCCAGGCGCAGGAGACCCGCTCGCGCATCGTCGCCGCATCCGCCCGCCTGTTCGCGACGCAGGGGTATCAGGCGACCACGATCGCCGCGATCGCCCGCGAGGCGGGGGTGTCCGCCGAGACCGTGAAGACCACGGCCGCGAAGGCCGAGCTGCTGATCGCCGCATTCGAGACCACGTTCTCGGGATCGGAGGGCGCGGATTCCCTCGCCGACACCGAGGTCGCCGCGGGTCTCCTCGAACTTCCCGACGAGGTCTTCCTCGACGTCGTGCTGACCCAGATCACCACTGCGAACGCGCGAGGTCACGGGCTGTGGACGGTGCTGCTCGGCGCCGCGCTCTCCGACCCGGTCGTCGACGCCGCCCTGCACCGCATCCTGGAGCGTCGCGGCGCGGACTACCGCATGTTGGTCTCGGAGCTGCGACGGCGCGGCATCGCCGCCCCCGGCATCGATGAGGCGACGACAGCCGACGCCCTGTCGTTCCTGCTCTCCCCCGAGAGCTACCAGCAGCTCGTCGCGCAGTCCGGGTGGACGACCGACCGCTACGCCGCCTGGCTGCGCGCGGCGGTGGAGGCCGAGATCACCGCGACGAGGCCGTCTCTCGCTGACTAGGGACCGAACCACCACCGGAGATTCCTGCCCTCGCCGATCGTCCCTACAACTGACCCAAGGCGCTGCTCAGGGCGATGTTGGCGACGAGGAACGCGATCAGCGTGAGCACGATGCCACTCGTCGGGATGATCCAGGATCTTCGGATTCGAGATCGGAAGTAGCCGTACGACCCGAGGGCGACGATGAAGACCGCGAGATCCGTCCACCAGAATGCGTGCCTGGCCGCGTCGATTGCCGAGAAGTCGCAGCGGGCCGTGCATCCCGCCGCCTCGACGATCCTCATGAAGACGAACAACGCCGTCACCGCCGAGACGACGGCGTGGATCCACAGGACGTGGTCGCCCGGCAGGGTCCGCGTGCGGCGCTGGTCGTCCATGGGGCTCCTCAGGGTTCCCCGCCAGGGTACGAGACTCTCGTGTCCGGCAGACACCCGTACATGCAGATACCCGTACATGGATATCGCCCGCAGCCGAGCACCCGTGCGCGTTACCCCGAGTGACGGGTCCGGCCCCACCCCGTTCTGCATGCCGGAGAATTGAGAGTGATGTCTGAACGCGAAGAGCACACCCAGTGGCAGGCCGAGCGCCGCGCCTCCGTCACGTCTGCCACCGGCAACCTCGCCCTGGTCGAGACGCGCTGGACCGGCGAGCTCCCCGACCTGGATGCGGCGCAGCGCGCCGCGTCCCCCACCGAGACCGTGACGCCGCTCCAGCGCACGGACATCGAGACCGGCCAGGCGGAACACGGCCTGCGCGTCTGGGATGCCGACGCCCCCGCCATCCGCGCGTTCGACCGCATCGACACGTACGAGTACGACCCGGCGTGGGTGCTCGAGGGCCACTTCACCCCCGTCTCCGGTAACCGCCGGGTCTCATTCGAGCACATCCGCGACAACGGCGGTACCCGCGAGCTCGTCGTCCCCGGCGACATCCGCCTCGAGCTGAACGGCCGCGAGTACGACCTCGCCGCGTTCGACGATGGCGGCACGCTGCTGCTCGTCTTCGGCGACGAGACCAACGGCTCGGAGACCTACGGATCCGGTCGCTTCCTGTTCGTGCAGCTGCGCGACGACGAGGGCTCCGTGACCCTCGACTTCAACCGTGCGTTCGTGCCGCCCTGCGGCTTCAGCGCCCAATACAACTGCCCGCTGCCGCCGGCATCCAACCGCTTCCCCCTGCCTATCCGCGCAGGCGAGAAGAACGTCGTCTTCCGCGACGGCTTCGACATCTATGCGGCCTGAGCCGCACACTCTCACCCTGGAGTAGTCATGAGAAGAACTCGCATCCTCGGCGCGCTCGGCGCCGTCGCCACGCTCGCCCTCGTGGCCGGCTGCGCGTCGGGCACGACCGACGACGCCTCGAGCGAAGACGCCACCATCTTCATCGGCTCGCTGTACGAGCCCACCAACCTGAGCAACACCCAGGGTGGCGGCCAGGGCGTGACCGAGGCACTCACCGGCAACGTCTACGAGGGCCTGTACCGGCTGACGGACGACGGTGAGGTCGAGCCCCTGCTCGCCGAAGACGCCCAGGTGTCCGACGACGGTCTGACCTACACGATCACGCTGCGTGACGACGTGACCTTCCACTCGGGCGACCCGCTCACCTCCGCCGACGTGAAGTCGAGCGTCGAGGCCGTCACGGCCGAGGATTCGGTCTCCGCGCGCAAGTCGAGCTTCGGCGTGATCGCCGACATCGCCACCCCCGACGACACGACCGTCGTGTTCACGCTGTCGCAGCGGTCGATCTCGTTCCTCTACAACCTCAGCTACGTCTGGATCGTGAACGACGAGGCCGGCGACATCACCAGCACCGAAGACGGCACCGGCCCGTACACGCTCGACGAGTGGAAGAAGGGCTCGACCCTCACCCTCGAGCGCTGGGACGACTATTGGGGCGAGCCCGCCAAGAACGGCGAGGTCGTCTACACGTACTTCACCGACGCGACGGCCGAGAACAACGCGCTGCTCACGGGTGAGATCGACGTGATCACCAGCGTGCAGAGCCCCGACTCGCTCGCGCAGTTCGACAACGACGAGTACGTGATCAGCGAGGGCACCTCGACCACGAAGGAGCTGCTCGCGTTCAACGACCGCGTCGCCCCCTTCGACGACGCCCTCGTGCGCAAGGCGATCTACTCCGCGATCGACACGAAGAAGCTGCTCGATTCGATCTGGGGCGACTACGGCACGCTGATCGGCTCGATGGTTCCGCCGACGGACCCCTGGTACGAAGACCTCACCTCGGTGAACCCGTACGACGTGGAGCTCTCGAAGGACCTGCTCGCCCAGGCCGGCTACGCCGACGGCTTCACGTTCACGCTCGACACCCCGAGCTACGACCCGCACCCCGCCGTCGCGGAGTTCCTGCAGTCGCAGCTCGCCGAGGTCGGCATCACGGTCGAGATCAACACGATCAGCGCCGACGAGTGGTACACGAAGGTCTTCAAGGAGCAGGACTTCGAAGCCACCCTCCAGGAGCACGTGAACGACCGCGACGTGGTCTGGTACGGCAACCCCGACTTCTACTGGGGTTACAACGATACCGAGGTGCAGCAGTGGGTCGCCGACGCCGAACAGGCCACCACGACCGACGAGCAGACGGCCCTGCTGAAGCAGGTCAACGAGAAGATCGCCGCGGATGCCGCGAGCGTATGGTTGTACCTGTACCCGCAGATCGTGGTCGCCTCGAGTGACCTCAGCGGGTACCCGGTCAACGGCCTGAACTCGCAGTTCTTCGCCTACGACATCGTCAAGTCCTGACGTGCGAGGGGATGCCGCGCGTCGGCATCCCCTCGTCATCCTGAGAACACATGCTCGCCTACCTGCTGCGCCGCCTCGCGTTCCTCGTGGTGTCGCTCGTCGTCGCCATGGTCGCGATCTTCGTGCTGCTGCGTCTGCTCCCCGGCGACCCGGCCAACGCGCTGCTCTCGGTGAACGCGACCCCCGAGCAGATCGCCGCGGCCCGCGAGCAGGTCGGCTCCGACCAGCCCCTGCTGCAGCAGTTCACGACGTGGGCGGGGCAGCTGCTCCGCTTCGACCTCGGTGAGTCGTTCCTGAGCTCGCGTCCCGTCGGACCCGACATCGCCGACCGCCTCGCCGTGACCATTCCGCTCACGCTCATCGCCTTCACGATCGCCCTGCTGGTCTCCCTCGTGATCGGCATCACCGCGGCCGTGAAGTCCGACCGCTGGTACGGCATCGTGCTCTCGGGGTTCGCGCAGCTCGGTGTTGCCGTCCCGGTGTTCTGGGTCGGCGTCGTGCTCGTCTGGGTGTTCGCGCTCGGACTCGGCGTCCTGCCCTCCGGCGGCTTCCCGCGTGACGACTGGGAGGACCCCGCCGACGCGCTGCGATCGCTCGCCCTGCCGATCACCACGATCGTGATCGTCATGAGCGCATCCCTCAGCAGATATGTGCGCTCGGCCACTCTCGATGTACTCGGCAGCGACTACCTGCGCACCGCTCGCGCCGGAGGCTCCGGAATGGGTGAGGCGCTGCTGCGGCACGGTGTGCGCAACGGCGCGGTGCCGGTCGTCGCGATCCTCGGCATCGAGCTGTCGACGACGCTGCTGGGTGCGGTCGTCGTCGAGAGCGTGTTCACCCTCCCCGGGCTCGGCAGCCTGCTGCTGTCGGCCATCGAGCAGCACGACTTCCAGGTCATCCAGGGCGTCCTCGTCGTCAGCACCCTCTTCGTGCTGCTCGTCGGATTCGCCGCCGACATCGTGCAGCGTTTGATCGACCCGCGCCTGCGCTCGAGCGTCTCGGGGAACCGATGAGCCGCGTCGCCGAACAGCTGATCACCGGATCCGTGCCCGTGCGCCGGCGTCCGAAGGCGACCCTCGTCATCGGGATCGTGCTCACGGGTCTCATCGTGCTGATGGCGCTGGTCTCCCTGTTCTGGCTTCCGTATCCGCTCGCCGACACCAGCGGCGGCCGTCTCGAAGGACCGAGCGGGCTGCACCTGCTCGGAACGGATCGGCTCGGACGCGACCTGCTCTCGCAGTTGATGTGGGGCGCCCGGATCGCCCTCATCGTCGGAACCTGCTCGGTCGCGATCGCGGCTGTCCTCGGCACGATCATCGGCCTCCTCGCCGCCTTCGCCCGGCCGTGGGTCGATGACACACTCTCGGCCGGACTCGACGTGGTGATCGCCTTCCCCGTGCTGCTCCTCGCGATGCTGGTGGTCGCCGTCCAGGGTGCCTCCCTGTGGTCGGCGGTGCTCGCGATCGGGCTCGCGATGTCGGCGGTGGTCGCGCGTCTCACCCGTATCCTCGCGCGTCGCGTGCTGCAGGAGCAGTTCGTCACGGCGGCCCGCACGAGCGGCACGAGCGTGCTGGGCATCGTGTTCCAGCACGTGCTGCCGAACATCGCGCCGACGCTCGCCGTGAGCCTCGCACTGCAGTTCGGCGCTGCCGTGCTCGCGGAGGCGAGCCTGTCGTATCTGGGCCTCGGCGCGCCGCCGCCCAACGCCTCGTGGGGGCGGATGCTGCAGGAGGCGCAGGGCACCGTGCTCACGGCTCCGGTCGGTGCGATCGCTCCCGGTGTCGCGATCATCGCGCTCGTGCTCGGTGTGAACTTCCTCGCCGACGGTCTGCGCGACCTCGCCGATCCGACCCGCAGGAGGAGCCGATGAGCCTTCTCGATGTCACCGGCCTCACAGTCCGCTCCTCGTCCGGGGTGCTCGTGCGCGACGTGTCGTTCTCGCTCGGCGCCGGCGAGCGCCTGGGGCTGATCGGCGAGTCCGGTTCGGGCAAGTCTCTGACCTCGCTGGCAGTCACCGGGCTGCTGCCGGATGCCCTCGTCGCATCGGGTTCCGTGCTGCTCGACGGGCATCAGGTCGTCGACGCTCGGGATGCCGATCTCCGGCCATTGCGCGGACCGGTGGCGCAGATCGTTTTCCAGGAGCCGCTCACCGCTCTCGATCCGCTGATGCGGGTCGGCCGGCAGGTCGCCGAACCGCTGCGCCGCCATCTCGGGCTGCGTGGCGCCGAGCTGCATGCGGCTGTCGCGGCGGCCCTCGACGAGGTCGCACTGTCGGAACCGCGGTTCGCGCGCGCCTACCCGCACGAGCTGTCGGGTGGTCAGCGTCAGCGCGTGGCGATCGCCATCGCCCTCGCCGCCAAACCGCAGCTGCTCATCGCCGACGAGCCGACGACGGCGCTCGACGTCACGGTGCAGGACGGCGTGCTCACGCTCCTCGAGCGGCTGATCGCCGAACGGGGCATGGCACTCCTGTTCATCAGCCACGACCTGGCCGTGGTCTCGCGCATGGTCGATCGCATCGTGGTGCTGCGCGACGGAAGTGTCGTCGAGGCGGGTCCGGTGGCCCAGGTGCTGCAGGAGCCGGCCGAGCCGTACACACGGATGCTGGTCGACAGCGCCCGCGCCCTCGACGCGTACCTCGACGCCGGGGAGGGCACGCGATGACGATCCTCGAACTGCAAGGCGCCGGATTCGCGTACGGCTCCCGCCGGGTGCTGGACGACATCTCGGTGAGCCTCTCCGACGGCGACTCGCTCGGTCTCGTGGGCGAGTCGGGTGCGGGCAAGTCCACGATCCTGCGACTGATGCTTGGCCTCGCCGCTCCGCGCGATGGCCAGGTGCTGTTCGACGGCGCTCCCCTGTCGCTGCGTGACCGCGCGCAGATGCGGCGGTTCCGCGCGAGTGTGCAGCCCGTCTTCCAGGATCCGTACTCGTCGCTCGACCCCCGCCAGCGCATCGACCGGATCATCGGCGAGCCGCTCCGGTCATTGGGCCTGGCATCGGGTGCCGACGCCCAGCGCCGCATCGCCGAGGCGCTCGATTCGGTCGGGCTTCCCGCCGACACCGCGCGCCGGTACCCGCATGAGTTCTCCGGCGGTCAGCGTCAGCGCATCGCGATCGCGCGGGCCGTGGTGTCGCGCCCGCGGGTGCTGCTGGCCGACGAGCCGGTGAGTGCGCTCGACGTCACGACCCGGGTGCAGGTGCTCGAACTGCTCGACCGGCTGCGCCGCGAGAACGGCCTATCGCTCGTGATGGTGTCGCACGACCTCACCGCGATCGCCGCGGCGTGCGACCGCACGGTCGTGCTGCAGAACGGTCGCGTCGTCGAGCAGGGTGCGACGGCGGATGTGCTCCACGATCCCCAGGACCCTTACACGCGGGCGCTCGTCGACGCGGTTCCGCGGCTGCCGCGCTGAGTTCCTCGGGCGAACGCAGGGTGGGGCCGCGGGTTCGGCCTACCCGTATCTGGAATCGTATTCCGGTGTTTCATCCACTGTCTCTCGCTCGACGATTCATCGCCGTGCGTGCCGGGAATACGGTGTCGAAGTGGCCGGGCCGATCTCTCACATGTTCTACGCGGACGACTCCGGAAACCTCGAGGAGGGATGGATCGTCTATGGCTGGGTCGAGCTCGCAGTCGAGCACTGGGATGCAGTGCTCACTCATTGGCTCACGTTTCGGAAGCGACTTGTCGCAGACTACGGAATCCCGACTGCAGAGGAATTGCACCTGACTGCGCTCGTCAACGGACGCGGCCACGTCTCTACGGCGCCGCCCTCTCGTTTCGTCAGGCAAGGGGAGACTCTCTGGAAGCCTCTCGGACGCGAAGTGGCGGTGCGCTGTCTCGAAGCCGTACGGGAGTGTCCGCACATCGAGATCGGAGTGTGCTTCAGAAGGTCCTCTCTGCGGAACAAGAACATCAACCGCGACCGTGAAGCGGTCTACTCGTCTCTCGTCGCTCTTGGGGATTCCCAACTACACAGGTCCCGCGAGTACGGGATAGTCGGAATGGATGGGGACGGCTCGGATCCCATCTACTACAACGCGCACCGGGCGTTGAGCCTTTCCACACGTCGGATCATCGAGGATCCGATGTTCCACAGCTCGCGGCGGTCTCAATGGACTCAGATCGCGGACATCGTGGCCTGGTCGGGGTTTACCCATCTGAACCCGCACGCGGGCAACGAGTTTGCGTGGACCTGGTACGACGACTACCTCAGGGACTTGAATCCGCTCGGGGATCCGATCGAACTGGCCTGACAAGCAGCAAGACCCGCTTATCCACGAGAGTGGGGCGGGCCTGCTTCTACAGTCTACGCAGCTCGAGCGCCCCTCGTCGGCTCGGCCAGCTTGCATTCCGGAACACGTGGCCTCAAGCTGAAGCCCCTCCGCCCCTCAGGTCCCCGACGCCGCCAAGCCGAAGTACGCCAGCTCCGCGTCGTTAAGCATCCGGGAGCGGATCAGGAACCGCATCCCCGTCGGGCCCTCGACCGAGAAGCCGGCACCGCGACCGGGCACGATGTCGATGGTCAGGTGCGTGTACTTCCAGTACTCGAACTGCGACTCCGACATGTAGACCTCGACAGGGGCGTCGAGCTCGACGTCGAGAGACCCCAGCAGCACGTCGCCCGGGCCCGTGATGAACATCCCGACCGGATAACACATAGGTGATGACCCGTCGCAGCATCCGCCGGACTGATGGAACATGAGCGGCCCGTGCTGCGCGGTCAGGTCGCGGACGAGGGATGCCGCGGCGTCTGTCACGTCGACTCTCTGATAGGTGCCGATGCTGACCATGGTTTCCGCCCTTCACGGATGGGTCCGGGCGGACGCCGGAGCGCCCGCCCGGATTAGAGCTCAGAAGAAGCCCATCGGCCCTTCCGCGTAGGAGACGAGGAGGTTCTTCGTCTGCTGGTAGTGGTCGAGCATCATCTTGTGGTTCTCGCGACCCACGCCCGACTGCTTGTATCCGCCGAACGCGGCGTGCGCGGGGTACTGGTGATACGTGTTGGTCCACACGCGTCCGGCCTCGATCGCCCGCCCTGCGCGGTAGGCGGTGTCGCCGCTGCGACTCCAGACTCCCGCGCCGAGCCCGTAGAGGGTGTCGTTGGCGATCGAGATCGCGTCGTCGAAACCGTCGAACGAGGTGACCGACAGCACGGGGCCGAAGATCTCCTCCTGGAAGATGCGCATGTCGTTCGTGCCCTCGAACACGGTCGGAGCGACGTAGAAGCCCTCGCTCAGATCGCCGCCGAGGTCGACCCGATCGCCGCCAGCAAGCAGCCGCGCCCCGCCCTGCTTGCCGATGTCGATGTAGCTGAGGATCTTCTCCAGCTGGTCGTTCGACGCCTGCGCGCCGATCATGGTCGCCGGGTCGAGCGGGTTTCCCTGCACGACCTTGCCGACTCGCTCCAGCCCGTCGGCGAGGAAGCCGTCGTAGATCGACCGCTGGATCAGTGCGCGCGAGGGGCAGGTGCAGACCTCGCCCTGGTTCAGAGCGAACATCGTGAAGCCCTCGAGCGCCTTGTCGTAGAACGGGTCGCTGGTCGAGCGGGCGACATCCTCGAAGAACACGTTCGGGCTCTTGCCTCCGAGCTCCAGCGTCACCGGGATCAGGTTCTGCGAGGCGTACTGCATGATGAGACGGCCGGTCGTGGTCTCTCCTGTGAAGGCCACCTTGCGGATGCGCTTGTGCTGCGCGAGCGGAGCGCCCGCCTCGATGCCGAACCCGTTGACGATGTTCACGACGCCGGCGGGCAGCAGGTCGCCGATGATGTCGAACAGGAAGAGCAGGGACGCCGGTGTCTGCTCGGCTGGCTTGATCACGACGCAGTTGCCTGCGGCGAGCGCCGGCGCCAGCTTCCACACCGCCATCAGGATCGGGAAGTTCCACGGGATGATCTGACCGACCACCCCGAGCGGCTCGTGGAAGTGGTACGCCACGGTGTTCTCGTCCAGCTGGCTGATGCCGCCCTCCTGTGCACGGAGCACCCCGGCGAAGTAGCGGAAGTGGTCGACGGCGAGCGGGATGTCCGCGGCGAGGGTCTCGCGAACCGGCTTGCCGTTCTCCCAGGTCTCGGCGACCGCGATCTCTTCGAGATGCTGCTCGATCCGATCGGCGATGCGGTTGAGGATCACCGATCGCTCGGCCGGGCTCGTCTTGCCCCAGCTCGCGAAGGCCTTCCAGGCGACGTCGACGGCCCGGTCGATGTCGTCTGCGGTGCCCCGGCCGACCTCGGTGAAGGGCTTGCCGTTGACGGGGCTGATGTTCTCGAAGTATTGGCCCTTCACGGGGGCGACGAACTCGCCGCCGATGTAGTGGCCGTACTGCGGGCGATAGTTCGCGACGGCACCCGGCTGCCCGGGAGCGGCGTAGGCGAGGGATACGTCTTCTTCGACGATGCTCATGGGGGTCTCCTTCGACGGAGCCGCGCTTCGGTTCGCGGCTGTGCTCCGACGGTAGGTCGCGTGAGGTTGCACCCCGATGCGCAACGTTGCAATATATTGCGAGGCCTCAGTCCGCGGCGAGGCGCTCGATGCGTGCGACCACTCCCGCGCGCTTCGGCGATCGCGCCGGAAGCATCTCCAGGGCGAGGCGCAGCGCCTCGGCATCCCCCTGCCCCTCCGGGATCTCGGCGTAGGCGAGCAGCACGTCGAGGCTGGCCTCCGACAGCATGGCCTCGTGCAGCGCCGCGCGCACCGATTCGCGGAAGTCCTCGACGCCGGGCGACGTCGACTCGGGCAGCACGGGTCCGCGATAGGCGGTGAGCGCCACGCGGTGCGCGCCGCGGTCGAGCAGGGAGAGCACATCGTGCGCATCCGTGTCGAGGGCGACGGGCAGCCGGTACGGACGTGACTCCGGAACCAGGTCGGGGGCCGTACGCTCGAGCACCTTTCGCAGACGAACCATCTCGGGCCGCAGCGTGTCGGGTGAGACGCCGGAGCCGTAGACGAGTTCGCACAGCCGCTCGGCGGAGAGACCCTGACGGTGCACGGCGAGCATCAGCAGAATGGCGGCGTGCCTGGCGCTGAGCTCGATCATCGATTCGTCGTGCGCCGACTCCGTCTCCAGCCGCGCGCGGTCCCGTCCGAGCACATGCAGCGTCGCCCGGGCGGTCACGGGGGTGCGCGGCTTCGAGGTCGTCGGCCTGTTCCGGGGGGCCTCGCTCCGTTCCCGCAGCCGCGCGACCATCAGCTCCGATTCCACGGCACGGGCGGTCGCATCGACCAGCAGCCGCGCCTGCGGCGAGACGACATCCGGGCCGCCGGTGATGTCGATCACACCCAGCACCCGCTTCGTCTCCGGGTCGCGCACCGGTGCGGCCGTGCACGACCACGGATGCACGAGTCGGTTGTAGTGCTCGGCGCCGCGGATCTGCACGGACTGGCCGAGAGCGAGAGCGGTACCGGGCGCGCTCGTGCCGACGGCATCCTCCGACCAGTTCGCGCCGGCGACGAAACCCATGTCGTCGGTGAGTGTACGCAGCTGGTCGTCGCCCTCGATCCACAGCAGGCGCCCGGCCTGATCGCCCACCGCGATGATCACGCCGGTGTCCTCGGTCTCGCCGGGCAGAAGCAATGCGCGGATCATGTCCATGGCCGACGCCAGCGGATGCGCGAGACGGTACTCGTCGAGCTCATCGCTGACGAGTTCGAGCGGCGGAGCGGCCTCGGGCCCGACCCTTCGCCGCCACGACCGCTCCCACGACTCGCGCACGAGGGGCCGCACCGCCTGCAGCCTTCGGTCTTCGAGGTTGCCGGCCAGCAGTTCCTCGTGCGCACGCTCGACGATCAGTCGCGATGTCGCCGGAAGCGACTCGCGGGATACCTGCCACGGCGCAGACACAGCGGTCTCCGATCGTCGAAGATGTGCGTTGACTCAGTGTATGAGCAGCACGCCCACGAGGGAACACCCGCCGTGTCAGCGGATGAGCCCCGCGACCAGGTCGTCGATCACGTCGTCGGTGGACGTCTCCGGATCGATCGGCGTGGTCAGCCTGTCGAGCAGCAGCCCATCGATGGCGTAGTGGAACAGGGCGATCTCGCGGCGTCCGCCGGGGAGGCCGGCCGCGGCGTTGAACGCGACGTCGCCGTCGAAGCCGGCCCGCTGCCAGGCGCCGAGGACCGCGGCGACCTCGGGCCGCCGCCCGCCCTCGAGCCTCAGCTCGAACAGGGCGAGCGTCACGTCCCGATCCTCGGTCAGCCGTCGCACGATGTCGCGGATGTAGTCGGCGAACAGCGCGGGACCGGGCTCGGCCGTCGCGCGTCGCTCCAGATCTTCGGGCGTGGGTGCGAGGCGCTCCCCGATCCGCTCGACGAGTCCCTCGATCAGGGCATCGCGGCTGCGGAAGTAGTTCGAGGTCGTGCCGGTCGGGACCTGGGCGACGACGTCGACCGCGCGGTGCGTGAGCCCGCGCGAGCCCTCTCGGGCGAGCACCGCGAGTCCGGCATCCGCGATCGTCCGTCGCCGGGAGTCGTTCTTCGCCATGACATGAGACTAGCGCAATCACTACGTCTGTTGTACTGTAACTGCTACATCTGTAGTGATTGGATCATCATGCGCGAACTCGTGTACTACGCCGCCGTCACCCTCGACGGCTACATCGCCGGGCCGAACGGTGAATTCGACGCCTTCCTCATCGAGGGAGACCACATGGACGGGATCAACGACCGCTTCGCCGACACGCTCCCCACCGTCGCGGCCGAAGCCCTCGGCATCGCCCAGACGCGCGAGGTCTTCGACACGGTGCTGATGGGCTGGAACACCTATCAAGTGGGCGGCCTGCCCAGCCCGTACTCGCACCTCCGCCAGATCGTGTTCAGCCGCACGAAGACCGCGGAGGCCGAGAACCTGGAGGTCACGGCCGAGGATCCGGTCGAGGTGGTGCGGCGGCTGAAGCAGGAGGACGGCGCCGACATCTGGCTCTGCGGAGGCGGCGCTCTCGCCGCATCGCTCGCTGACGAGATCGACCGGCTCGTGCTGAAGCGGCAGCCCCTGCTCTTCGGATCGGGCATCCCGCTGTTCGGCGAGCGCCCGTATCGCCCCGAACGCTTCGACATCGTCGAGACGGTCGCCTACGAAAGCGGCGTCGTCTTCACCGAGCTGAAGCGTCGTCGCGAGGGGTGACGCTGCCGCGGACCGGGTGCTAGCATTATGCTGTCAGGAGGCAGACATGGCAACCGTGACCATCCGCAATCTCAGCGATGACGTCGTCGTCGCGCTCAAGGAACGTGCCCGGCGGAACTCCCGCTCGATGGAGGCCGAGGTGCGAGATGTGCTGACGCGCTTGGCGCAGGGAGACGAGAGCGGACTCGAGGCGCAACTCCAGCAGCGGGTGCCTCGGCCACGACGGTGGTCGGTCCCCTCGAGCGAGGTGATGGCGAGGGTCGATGCGAACCCGTCGGCTCCGGAACAGGACAAGATGCGGGAGGAATGGCTGGCCGAACTGGAGGCCGACGGCAAGAACCCGTTCTTCCTCGACTCCTTCAGAGATCCGTGGGAGAGCCGTGATCCTTCTTGACACGAACGTCCTCATCCGGCTCGATGCCGTCCGATTGCCGCCGACTGACGTGGCGCTCAGTGCAATCGCGTACTCCGAGCTGCAACTCGGAGTCGAGCGGGCGACAGATCCGGTTCTCCGTCGCCGTCGACGCAACGAACTGATGCGGTTGTCGGCACTGCTCGAAGCCGACTGGCTTCCGTTCGATCAAGCCGCCGCCGATGGCTACGCGCGCCTCGCGTCACGGGTGATCCTGAACCGTCCCGCCCACGCCCGAAGTAAGGACATCATGCTGGCCGGTCACGCCTACGCGCTCGGCGCCGCTGTCCTCACGTTCAACCCGAAGGACTTCGAACTCGTGTCCGACGAAGTCGAGATCATCGTCCCCGAACTGCGCTGACGCCAGAAATCAGCCCCGCGCGGCCCACCACTCGCGCAGCCGCTGCTCGACGACATCGGGACCCAGCACGCCCTCGTCCAACCGCAGATCGAGCAGGAACCGGTACGCCTCGCCCACCTCACGGCCGGGAGCGATACCGAGCACCTGCTGGATGCGGTTGCCGTCGATCTCCGGACGGATGGAGTCGAGCTCCTCCTGCTCGCGCAGCGCTGCGATGCGCGACTCGATGTCGTCGTACGCGCTGGCGAGGCGACCGGCCTTGCGCTTGTTGCGCGTGGTCACATCGGCACGGGTGAGGATGTGCAGGCGCTCCAGCAGGTCACCCGCGTCGCGCACGTAACGCCGCACCGCGGCATCCGTCCAGGTGCCCTCGGCGTAGCCGAAGAAGCGCAGATGCAGCTCGATCAGTGTGGCGACGGCATCGGTCGTGTCGGTGTCGAACCGCAGGGACTGCAGGCGCTTGCGAGCCATGCGCGAGCCGACGACGTCGTGGTGGTGGAAGGTCACCACTCCCCCGGGTTCGAGCTTGCGGGTTCGCGGCTTGCCGATGTCGTGCAGCAGCGCGGCGAGGCGTAGCGGCACATCGGGGGCGGCGCCCGGATGCCGGGAGTGCTCGAGCTCGATCGCCTGGCTGAGCACGGTGAGGGAGTGCTCGTAGACGTCTTTGTGGTGGTGGTGCTCGTCGACCTCGAGGCGCAGTTCGGTGACCTCGGGGAGGAACTCGTCGATCAGGCCGGTGTCGACCAGCACCCGGATGCCGCGCACCGGATCGTCGGTCTGCATGAGGCGCACGAGTTCGGACTGGATGCGCTCCGGGCTCACGATCTTGAGGGTCTCGCGCAGTTCGGCGATCGCTTCGGCCGTGGCCTCCTCGACGCGGAACCCGAGCTGGGCGCTGAAGCGGGCCGCACGCAGCATCCGCAGCGGGTCGTCGCCGAACGAGATCCGCGGGTCGGCCGGGGTGCGCAGGATGCCGGCGATGAGGTCCTCCACGCCACCGGTCGGGTCGACCAGCTTCACGGCGGGCACCTGCAGCGCCATGGAGTTGACGGTGAAGTCGCGGCGCACGAGGTCGCCGTCGATCGTGTCGCCGAACTCGACCGTGGGCTTGCGGGTCACGCCGTCATAGCTGTCGGCGCGATAGGTCGTGATCTCGACCTGCTCGCCCTGCACGCGCGCACCGATCGTGCCGAATGCGCGACCGATGTCCCACTGCGCGGTCGAGATCGGCGTGACGATGGCCAGGATGTCGTCAGGCGCGGCGTTCGTCGTGAAGTCGAGGTCGTGCGTCGCCCGACCCAGCAGCGCATCGCGCACCGGACCACCGACCACGGCCAGGTCGAAACCGGCATCCGCGAACGCCGTCGCGAGGGTGCGGACGACCGGGTTCTCGGCGAGCGCACCGAGACGGGCGAGGCCGTCAGCCATGTTGAGCATGGTTTCCAGCGTACCGGGGCGGGCCGGTGGGGCTTCGGCAGGTACCGCCCACACCGTTCACCTCCCGGTCGCCCGAGAGGTTCCTCAGTCAGCAGCCAACGCAGGCGGATTCCACAAATCCATGGCAGTCCAGTTCGGAGGAAAGCCCATGCTGTCGATACCAAGGTGCGCAACGCTGGGAAAGGTGGCGACGAGCCCCCTCAGGCGCTCGATCCACTCCGCGTGTCCGGAGATGCTGCGAAGCAGATAGGCCATCACAGCCAAAGCGTTGTATAAGCCGAAGTCCTTTGTCGGAGTGCTGAGTTCATGAAGGTGCGCGAGTTCCGGCACACTGTTGTTCTTGGGACGGGTGGGGGCGACGACGAGTCTCCTGTTGAACAGCCGAGCCTGATGAGCCGCGACATTTCTCACGTAGTTGGTACTTGCGATCCAACTCGCGAGCTCGTCTTCTTACCGCTCACAGGATCGGCGCGAGGCTCGACGAATGATGTCGTGAACGTTCGTTGATCGAGGTGTGCGAAGGCTGACCGCTGACCCAGGATGTAGCCGATTTGGGTGCGAAGCGAGACTTCTATGCGTTCCACGGCTTCGAGGACGTGGAGTCGCAGCGCGCGATCGAACTGGATGAGCGCCGAAGCATGTTCGATTCGCGTGCCATGCCGGTAGTTGCTGAGCACGCGTATAGACCGACGTCCTGACTCCTCTACGACGCTTAGGGACTCACGAGACGGGTAGAGGTACCCGGTGAGACGGTAGTACCCGACTTCTTCAAGCAGAAGTAGTGCGTTCTCCTCGTCGTCCACGATCAGTCCCCTACCGCGCAGCTGCGCGACCTGATCTTCGATCGACAGCCATGGTTTGGTGTACTCGACCACACGTCCCCCAAAAGAAAATCAGCCCGAGCCGTGAGGCGAGCGGGCTGATCGTGATGTCACCACTCTACCAGCGCCCGCGCAGGATCACCCCTCACGACAAGGAGAACCAGCCCAGAGCCGCACCGTATATCGGAAGCAGCGCAAGCCCCGCGAGCTCAAGCACCGCCACAGTCGATGAGACGACCCACCCGGCGATGATCAAGCCACGGCGGGCATCCGCTTCAAGGCGCCGTTGCCACGTGGCGGCGATCGCCAAGACGAATGCAAGAGGGGGCAGCGGGCTCACACAGATCGCTATCCCTGCCAAAGCCCGCCACACCCGGGGTTCGGCCTTCGGTTCCTGTTGCTGCAAACGGGCGATCTGCGACTCGAGATTCTGTCGTGCCACGGAGAACAGAGGCGACGTGACCCGCCCTCGGCCACGTGGGATGAGAAGAACAGCTACGACCATTGCCGCGGGCAAGGGCAGAGCAAGTCCATAGCCGAGTCCTTGCAGGTAGACGACGGTGTCGTCCTCGCCTTCGACTCGCATCGCTGTCGTCGCTGCCTCCATGGCGACGACGACGGTGACCACCGCCGGAGGAACGAGGATCACCACCGCGTCGAGGATCTTCGACTGCAGCAGCAACGGGAGCACCTGAACGGCGGTTCCCACAGCGAAGAGCGTGAGCACGAGCGCGAAGATCACAAAGACGCCCGTGAGGCCGCCGTCGTGAAACACCTGGTGGACACCCACACCTGCGACGCCGATGAGCACCAGGCCGAAGATCGCACCCTGCACCCACAGCGACGTCTTCGGGTGAGGATCGATCCGTCCAACGATGCGTCTGAGGGCCGCTTCCATCTGCCTAACTGCCCGCGCGGCGCGCTCCTTCCCCAGATCGAGGCGCACTGCCTCGGCGTCGGCCTGTACCGCTGCATCAGCCGCGATGAGCATGGTGAGTGTCGCGCCGATCGGCACGCTGAACACCTCGACCACGTTGACAGTCGGCGACGGCAGATTCTCTGCGCAGGCACCGGTGAAAGCCGAGAGCGCGACGTACGAGGAGGCCAGCGCCACGAAGAAGGCAACGTGGCCCCAGAACTGGCGGTGTGCGACGGCATCGTCAAGCCCGTGGTTTTCCGGATCGCGCGGCATCCGGAGCAACAGTTGCAATGCGATGGAAGCGGGCAGAAGCAGGATGAGGGCGCTGCCTCCCTGCTCGACGGACAGGGCTGCGGGCGCGAGGACTGCGGTGGCTGGTCCGTCGCCAGCACTGGATACTAACAGCGATGCCAGCAGCGCCTGCATGCCCACCAGAGGCAGGGCGATGGCAGCGACTGCCCCCACAGCTCGCCGGAGCGCACGCGCGTATCGTGTCTCGGCGAGCAGGACAGCGTCACTTTCGACGGCATCTTCAGACGCGGGGGTGGCACGAGGGGGGATTGTGGCCCTCCATAGAGCTCTCCACGCTTGAGCGAGATCGGATTTGGTCATGGGGCTCCCTCCAGCAGCCCGCCCAGTGGCACGCTAGCGATTACCCCCTCGGCCGAACCTCGGACCCTCCGGTTTCGCCAGGCAGCATTCCGATACTCGACGCACCGTTCACCTCCCGGTCGCCCGAGGGCCAGCCTCCCGTCACCCGACACCGATGGGGTGGAGGGGCCCCGTGCGGCTGAGCACGGAAACCCACCCCCATGAAGGACGGACATGACCTCCCCCACCCCTGCGGTGCGCTGGCGGCGTCACGGACTGACGTCCGTCGCGCTCCTCGCGCTGCTCGGCGGCGCTGTCGTCGCCCCCGCGGCCCTCGCCGCCCCCGAGTCCGAGGTGCCGACCGGCTCGCTGGTCACCGGCGACACCGCCTGGCACTACCTCGACGACGGATCCGACCCGTCGCCCGCACCGGCCGCGCTCCGTGACTGGACGCTCCCGGCGTTCGACGACGGCAGCTGGAAGACGGCCGCGGGCTCGTTCGGCGCGAAGAACGGCAAGCTCGGATCGGTGGGCCCGCAGACGCCGAAGACGCTCCTGAACCACTACCTCGACGGCGTGAAGGCGCCGACCGTGCCGACGTACTTCTTCCGCACGACGTTCGAGCTCGAGGCGGGAGTCGCCGAGCAGGTCGCGGCGCTGCAGAGCACGATCACCTACGACGACGCCGTGATCGTGTGGATCAACGGTGAAGAGGTCGCCCGCTACGTCGACGGCCGCATCACCGACACGAAGAACGTCGAGTACGCCGGCGACTCCAACGGCGACCCGCTGACGACCACGTTCAGCGCCGAGGGCGACCTGCTGCATGACGGCACCAACACGATCGCCGTTTCGCTGTTCCAGGACCGCGAGACCAGCTCCGACATCTACTTCGACATGTCGTCGCTGACCCTGGTGAAGGCATCCGACCCCGGTACGCCCGTGATCGCGCCGCCGACCCGCGTCATCCTGACCCCGACCGAGCAGCCGGCCATCTCCCAGGCGTTCTCGTGGCTCGCGGGCGACGCGTCGCACACGGTCGGACAGGTCGAGATCGCACCGGTCGCGGGTGGCGACGTCCGCACCGTCGACGCCTACGACGCCGGCGTGGTCAACGGCAACCCGAACAAGCACTTCTCGGCGACCGTCACCGGCCTCACCGCCGCGACCGAGTACCGCTACCGCGTCGGCCTGCCCGGCAGCTGGAGCGACTGGTACGAGTTCCGCACCGCAGACCCGTCTGCGACCGACTTCCAGTTCATCTACTACGGCGACGCCCAGATCGGACTCGACACCACGTGGCCGAGCGTCGTGAAGCAGGCGGAGGCCAACGCTCCGCGCTCGATCGGCTCCGTGCACGCGGGCGACCTGATCAACAAGTCCAGCAACGAGGACGAATGGGTCAACTGGTTCAAGGGCATGAAGGACTCGGCCGTGCGCACCAACGTGATGGCCGCCCCCGGCAACCACGAGTACTCGGGCGACAAGCTGCTCACCGCGTGGAAGGCCGCTTTCGAGTACCCGCACAACAACCCGTCGATGAGCTCCATCGGCGAACTGGCCGATCTCGCCAAGGGTGACACCGAGGTCGCGGCCCAGTACCGCGCTCTCTTCGAGCACTGGAGCGCCTTCGCCGCCGAGACCGCGTACTACACCGACTACCAGGGCGTGCGCTTCATCACGCTCAACGCGACGCGCGACGCGACCTTCCTCACCCCGCCGGCGCTGCCGTCGTGCACGGGTGCCGACTGCCCGATCGCCCAGGGCGAGGAGCTGTGGATCCGCTTCCAGGGCGCCTGGCTCGACCTGCTGCTGCAGAACAGCCCGTCGAAGTGGAACGTCGTCACCTTCCACCAGCCGGTCTTCTCGGCATCCGAGGGTCGCGACGAGCCGAAGCTCCGCGCCGACTGGGTCCCCGTGTTCCAGCGCAACGACATCGACCTGGTGCTCATGGGCCACGACCACACCTACGCCCGCGGCTACGTGAACACCGATGCGACCGAGACGCCCGGCATCACCACCGGCCCGGTCTACGTCGTGTCGAACTCCGGCGCGAAGCACTACGAGCTCGAGACGCCGGAGAAGAACGTCTGGACCAACAACGGCGCCACCCAGGTGCTGCGCGGCCAGGGCGTCACCACCTACCAGGTGATCGACGTCTCGAAGAATCAGCTCGTCTACCGCTCGTACCTGGCGGAGAAGCAGCCGGATGCCACCACCGACCTCCCCGTCGAAGCCGTGTACGACACGTTCACGGTGACGAAGTCGGATGCCGGCGAGAAGTGGGTCACCGAGAAGGGCGTCACGCCTCCGGTCACGCCGGAGCCCGAGGTTCCCGCCGAGATCGAGCTGGGCGCGGCATCGGTCACGGCCGGCAGCACTCTCGCGGTCTCGGGCAGCGGCTTCGCGGAAGGAGCCGAGCTGCGACTCGAGCTGCGCTCCGACCCGGTGCAGCTGGGCACGGTGACCGCCGGTGCGGACGGCTCGTTCCAGCGCACGGTGACGATCCCGGCCAACACCCCGGCCGGGGCGCACACGCTCGCCGCGATCCTGCCCGACGGCACCGAGGTCACGGCCTCGGTCACCGTCACCGCGGTGTCCGGCGGCGGAGCGGTCACGCCAGGTGACGGCTCGGGCGGTTCGAGTGGCGCGGACGGCGACCTCGCCACCACGGGTGCCGACAGCGTCCCGTACATCGTCGCAGCGGTCGTGCTCCTCGCGGCGGGCCTCGGCCTGTTCGCGATGCGCCGCCGTCGGCAGCACGCCACGGTCGAGGTGACCGAGGCCGAGTAGTCCGCAGCATCCACGGGCGCCGTCGGGGTTTCGACCTCGGCGGCGCCCTTTTACCGCGCACAGATCTCCCATCGGTAACGATGCAGATTGCGCTCGCTGCGCGTCAGACCCCTCCCCCGCGCTCACCCTAGGCTCGTGCCATGCACCGTCGCTCCCGCCTCGTCCTCGCTTCCGCTGCCGCCGTGCTGCTGGGATTCTCGCTCACCGCCTGCACCCCCGCGAGCACGGACGGATCAGCCTCCCCGTCACCGACGTCATCGCCCGCCGATTCTCCTTCCGCCACCCCCACGCCGGCTGACCGCATCGTCGAGATCTCCGTCGACGGGCTTTCGGTCGACAGCGGACCCGTGATCGCGTACGACGACTCGGAGGGTGCTGTCGCCGCCCTCACCGATGCATTCGGATCGGCACCGATCGAAGGTCCGGTCGAGGGTCCCTATGGCAGCGTGTACGCCGGGTTCGATTGGGAAGGAACGAAAGCGACGGTCCGAGAGCCGCGTATCGATCTCGTCGTGTCGGCGGATGCCCCCGGCGTCACGTTCCGCACCCCGGAGGGCATCGGCATCGGTTCGACGCGCGCCGAGGCGATTGCCGCGGGAGCCGTGGACGGGTGGGATGAGGACGGCGACGGCACCGCCGACTATCTCAGTATCGGCGTCCGAGAGGTTCCCGGCACGTCGTCCCTCGTGAATCCCGGTGAGGTCGGTGTGGAGTACATCGACCTGAAGATCACCGACGACGCCGTCTCACGCCTCAGCACTGGCGGCAACGACTTCAGCGACATCTGATTCGAGTCCACGGGTCAGGGCTGGCGAGCAGCCGACGACCTAGGTCACCAGCCTGACAGTCGGGATGGCGAGGACGCCGGACGTCAGTCGACGACGAACAGACGCGCGCCGGTCTCGGTGCTCGAGCGATGGGCTTCCATGTCCGTGCCGACCTGATAGCTCTGCCCGGCGTGCAGAGTGAAGGTCCGACCGTCTTCGAGCTCCGTCTCGAGGGTGCCCTCGACGACGAACAGCACGTGGCCGCGCGAGCACCAGTGGTCGGCGACGTAGCCCGGCGAGTATTCGACCATGCGGATGCGGGTGTCTCCGATCTGCTGTGATCGCCACACCGCCTGCCCCGTGATTCCCGGGTGGACGGTGCGTTCGATCTCTGCCCAGGTGGTGGTGCTGAAAGCGTGTCCGGGAAGGTTCATCGGTTCAGTATGGGTCATCGGCGACGCTCCACTCTGCCGCGCCGAGGAGACCACCGACGCCTCAGCGCGACCCCGGACTGGGATAACCTTCCACCGAGTCCGTCCCGCTGAAGGAGAGCCCGTGCCCGCGAACGATGTGATGGCCGACGAGACCGATCGGATCGTCGCCGCGGCCCTGCAGGTGAACGGCCGTGCGTCGTGGGGAGAGATCGCCCGCGTGGTCGACCTGCCCGAGCGCACCGTCGCCCGTCGCGGTCAGCGGCTGCTCGATCGCGGACTGGTCCGCGTCTCCACCTACGTCGACCCCGCCCGCGTGCTGCACGCCCGCGCGGTGCTGTTCCGCATCACGACCGAGCCGCACGCGCTGTGGCATGTGGCGCGCACCCTCGCCCGCCGCGCCGATGCCTCATCGGTCTCGGTGCTCGAGGGCAGCAGCGACATCGCCGGCATGCTGCTCCCCCACGACGACGCCTCCATCCGCGAGCTGCTGTTCACCGACTTCCCGGAGCTCGAGGGCATCGACTCGATCAATGTCACCACTGTCCTGAAGTTCTTCCGCTCGGGGCACGACTGGCGTGCGGGCGTACTGACCGACGAACAGGCCCGCATGCTCGACGAGTCGTCGGGGTCGGAGGTCGACCCCGCCGACTCCCTGAGCGACGACGAAGAGGCTCTGATCCGACTCCTCCTGAAGGACGGGCGGATGCCGGTGGCCCAGCTCTCCCGCGCCCTGGGCCTCAACGTCACGACCACGCGCCGGCGCATGGAGTCCCTGAGCCGCCGCGGACTGATGCACCCGCGCACCGAGGTCGTGCCGAGCCTGTTCGGTCTGGGACTCGAGGCTCTCGTATGGCTGCGCGTGCCGATGGCCCGCCTCGAGAAGGTGGGCGCGGCCCTAGCCGCCGCTCCCGAAGTGAAGTTCATCGCGGCCACCACCGGCACCTCGCAGCTGCTCGCCAATGTGCTCGTGAAAGATGCCGACGAGTTCTACCGCTTCCTCACGGGCCCGGCGGTCGCGGGGCACGAGGGTCTCGAGGTCGTGGAGTCGCTCGTGGTGATCACCCCGGTGCTGCGCGGCTCGCTGATCGTCGACGAGGCCCCGGAGGCGCTGGCGAATGACATGCCGACCGGCGCCATCCGCCTGTAGGCCGATTCTGTTACTGGCATGTAACGAAATGGCGAGATAGTTCTTAACGGCTTGACCTAGTGGCGAAATAGGGCGAGTATCCTCTCCAGGGCCAACACCCCTGGAGAGGACGATCGTGTTCACGGCTACGGGAGACGACTGGGCGGATCGCGCGGCGACGCTGCCCCTGCACACGCGCATGTTCATCGACGGCGCGTGGGAGGCGGGCTCGGCCGAGCCTCTGACTCCCGTGAGCCCGCGAGACGGTCGTGCGCTCCCGCCGATCACGGCCGCCTCTGCCGCCGACGTCGACCGGGCCGTCCGCTCGGCCCGCGCCGCCTTCGACTCCGGCGTCTGGTCGCGCATCGCGCCCCGTGAGCGCGGCCAGCTGCTCATCGCCTTCGCGCAGAAGATCCACGACAACGCCGAGGAGCTCGCCCTCACGATCTCGCTCGAGATGGGCAAGCCCATCCGCGAGGCCCTGCAGACCGAGCTGCGCGCGGTCGTGAACTGCTTCCGCTGGTACGGCGAGGCCGCCGACAAGGTGCTCGACGAGATGCCGGTCACCGCGCCGAACAGCCTCGCCCTCGTGACCCGCGAGCCGGCCGGAGTGGTCGCCGCCGTCGTGCCGTGGAACTTCCCGCTGACGATGACCGCGTGGAAGCTCGCCCCCGCCCTCGCGGTCGGCAACAGCGTCGTGCTCAAGCCCGCCGAGCACACCACCTACTCCGCGCTGCGCCTCGCCGAGCTCGCGGTCGAGGCCGGCATCCCCGCCGGCGTCCTCAACGTCACGCCCGGCACCGGGCAGGTCGCCGGCCGCGCGCTCGGCGAACACTCCGACGTCGACGTGGTCACCTTCACCGGCTCGCCCGAGGTCGGCCGGAAGTTCCTCGGCTACTCGGCCGCCTCCAACGGCAAACGCGTCTGGCCCGAGCTCGGTGGCAAGACCGCGAGCCTGGTGCTGCCGGATGCCGACCTGGAACGGGCCGTGCGCGCCACCGCCGACGGCTGCTTCTACAACCAGGGGCAGATGTGCACGGCATCCTCCCGCCTGCTGGTGCCGCGGGCTCAGCGCGACCGCGCGCTGGAGATCGCGGCCGAGGTCGCGCGCACGAGCCTCCCCGCCGACCCGTTCGACGTCGCCACCTCGATGGGCGCGATCGTCAGCGAGCGGCAACTCGCGGGGATCGCCGGATTCGTCGAGCGCGCCCAGGCCGAGGGCGGCGAACTCGCCGCCGGCAGTGCCGAGCGGTTCCGGGCCGTCGATGGCGGCAGCTACTTCGCCCCGGTCGTGCTCGGCGTCACCCCCGAACACGAGGTCGCCCAGCGCGAGGTCTTCGGTCCTGTGCTCTCCGTCATCGCGTACGACGACGTGGAGGATGCGCTCGAGATCGCCAACGGCACCGAGTTCGGTCTGGCCGCCGCCCTCTGGAGCACCGACCTCAATGCCGTGCACACCCTGTCGCGGCGCCTGCGCGCCGGAGTCGTCTGGGTCAACTGCTTCGAGGAGGGCGACATGACGATCCCCTTCGGCGGCGTCAAGGGCTCGGGTTTCGGCCGCGACAAGAGTCTGCACGCCCTGGAGAAGTTCACCGACCTGAAGACCACCTGGATCGAGCTCTCGTGACCCGCCCGTTCATCGGCATCACCACCTGGCGCCGTTTCATCGACACCGACCTCGGCAGCGGTCGCCCGGCCCACAGCCTGGGCACGGAGTACGCGGCGCCCATCGAGGCCGCGGGCGGCGCCGTGGTGCTGCTGCCGCCGACCGCCGGTGTCGACGAGGTGCTCGACCGTCTGGACGGGCTCGTCCTCTCCGGCGGAGAAGACGTGCACCCCTCGCGCTACGGCGCCGCGCCGCAGGAGGGCAAGAACTACGACCCCTCGCGCGACGGCTACGAACTCGCGCTCGCCCGCGGAGCCCGTGAACGCGGTCTGCCGGTGCTGGCGATCTGCCGCGGCCTCCAGGTCAGCAACATCGCCTTCGGAGGATCGCTGATCGTCGACATCCCGACGACCGCCGACCACCAGCCCGTGCGCGGCGCCGACCAGCAGCTGGCGGCCCGGC
This sequence comes from Microbacterium sp. Cr-K20, assembly GCF_000708325.1. Taxonomy (NCBI): domain Bacteria; kingdom Bacillati; phylum Actinomycetota; class Actinomycetes; order Micrococcales; family Microbacteriaceae; genus Microbacterium; species Microbacterium sp. Cr-K20. The sequence continues at coordinate 47,445 of NZ_JARE01000082.1, forward strand.
ATCCGATCACGCTCGCCGAAGGCAGCCGTCTCGCGGCGCTCTACGGCACGCGGAATCGCGTCGTGAACACCATCCACCACCAGTCGATCGACGTCCCCGCCCCCGGCCTCCACCCGGTCGCCTGGGCACCAGACGGCATCGTCGAAGCCGTCGAGGCCGACGACGACTGGCCCTTCTGGGCGGTGCAGTGGCACCCCGAGAAGATGATCGCCCCCGATGAGGCCGCAGAGGAGATGCCGCTGTTCGCGGCGTTCGTCTCGGCCGCCCGTGAACGCGCAGCGGAACACCCCGCTGCAGAGAAAGGAACACGATGACCAAGCAGGTCTTCCTCGAGTACGAGAACGGCGTCCGCGCCGTCGCCACCCTGTTCGAGGACCTCGCCCCTCGCACCTGCGAAGCCATGTGGGGTGCGCTGGAGAAGCCGGTCACCATGCAGGCCATGCACGCGATGTATGCCGGACCCGAGGTCATGGTCGGCCTTCCCGAAGAGGCCCAGAACTTCGACCCCGAGAAGGTGCCGTTCGAGAACCAGCAGGTCGTGCCCGCACCGGGTGACCTGCAGTGGTACTGGCAGCGTCCGATGCAGATGGGCGGCCTGCCGTTCGAGTGGTACGAGATCGGAGTCTTCTACGATCGTGGTGCCCGTACTCTCGGCCCGCTCGGATGGACACCCGTCAACATCTGGGGCGGCATCACCGAAGGACTCGCGGAATTCGCCAAGGAGAGCGCCGCGATCCGCATCGACGGAGCGAAGCAGCTCACCATCGGACGCCTGGTCTAAGGCGTTCACTCAGTGCTGGACCCATCCCGAAGGAGCAGTGCATGAACACCCGAAGAATCCTCACCACCGGGGCGCTCGTCGCCACCGGCGCCCTCGTCCTCGCCGGCTGTGCATCCGGTGACGACACCGCATCCTCCGGCGACAAGGAGTTCGCCGGCGAGACCATCGTCGTCACCTCGTTCGGCGGCGACTGGGAGAAGGCCTTCATCGAGGCCGTCGTCGATCCCTTCGAGGAGGAGACCGGTGCCAAGGTCGAGCTGATCACGCTGTACAGCGCCGACGCCCTCGCACAGGTCACCGCCCAGAAGGCGAGCCCCCAGATCGATGTCGTGCACTTCTCGGGCGGCCAGGAGTTCACGGCTGCTCAGGACGGGCTCATCGCCCCGATCGCGGCCGACGACCTGTCCGAGTCCGGTGACCTGATCGACCTCGCGACCGCAGGCCTCGAGCGGGGCGAAGGCCCCGTCATCCAGCTGGCACCGATCGGACTCGTCTACAACACCGAGGCGGATGCTCCGGCGCCCACCTCGTGGCTCGACCTGTTCGACGACGCGTACGCCGGCCACGTCGCCCTCACGGACTTCTCGAACACGTACGGCGTGCTCTCGATGCTCCGCGTCGCCGATGCTCTCGGCGGCGGAATCGACGACCCCTCGAAGGCCATCGCCGACCTCGGGGCACTCGCCTCGGCCGGCGACGCGATTGTGGTCCCGACGTCGCCCGACCTGCAGACCGCCTTCGCCCAGCGCGACACGTGGATCGCTCCGTACGCGATGGACTACGCCGGCACCCTGCAGGACGCGGGTCTTCCGGTCGAGTTCATCGTCCCCGAGGAGGGCGCCACCGCCTCCCTCATCACGGCGAACGTCGTCGAGGGCCGGGACAACCCCGACCTCGCGAAGCTCTTCATCGACTTCGAGCTGCGCCCCGAAGCGCAGGCCGTCTTCGCGGAGAACATGCGGTACTCGCCGGTCAACACCAAGGCGGAGCTCTCGGACGACGCGGCGGATGCGGTCCTCACCGGTGACGAGCTCGACACGGTCGTGGTCTACGCGCCCGGCGACATCGCCGCCGACCGTCAGTCCTGGACCGACGAGTGGAATGCGCTGATCACCAAATGAGCGTCCGAACCCGTAGGGAGCCCTGGCTCCTGCTCCTGCCGGCGATCGCACTGCTCGCGCTCGCCTTCGTCACGCCGGTGGCCGGCATGCTCCTCATGAGCGTGCAATCGTCGGCAGGCGGGTTCACCCTCGACAACTTCACCCGGTTGTTCACGAGTGAATATCACCTCCAGGCGGCGCTGCGTTCGCTCCGCCTGGGGGTGATCCAGACGGTGATCACGCTCGTGATCGCCATCCCCCTCTCCTACGTGATGGCCCGAGCCGGCTCGAAGGTGCGCTCCTTCCTCCTGATCGTCGTGATCCTCCCGCTCATGACGAGCGTCGTGGTCCGCACGTTCGGATGGGTCGTCCTGATGGGACCCTCCGGGCTGATGATGCAGATCCCCGGCGCGGAATTCCTCGTCGGCGGCACCCAGGGCTTCCTCGGCACCGAGACCGGCGTCGTGATCGCGATGGTGCAGGTGCTCCTCCCCTTCGCGGTGCTCAGCATCCTCGGTGTCATCTCGGGCATCACCCCGCAGCTCGAAGAGGCATCCCGCACCCTCGGCGCCGGATTCTGGCGCACGCTGCGACACGTCGTCCTCCCCCTCGCGGTACCCGGCATCGTCGCCGGTGCCTCGCTCGTGTTCGTCCTGTCGGTGAGCTCGTTCATCACCCCCCGCTTCATCGGCGGAGCCCAGATCCCCGTATTCGCGCAGACCATCTACGTCGACGCGACCACCAACCTCGACTGGTCGTTCGCGGCCGCGCAGGCCGTGCTGCTGTTCGCCGGGGTCATGCTCGTGCTCGCAGCGACGTCCCGGCTCGGGAAGCAGAAGGTGTGACCATGGTCCGTTCCGTTCCGATCCTCGGCAGGATCCTCGCGATCGTCCTCGGCGTCGTCGTGACGCTGTACATGCTCGTGCCGCTCATGGTCGTCGCCGGTGCCTCGGTCGGCGAGAACCGCTTCCTGACGTTCCCCGGGCAGGGCTTCACACTCGACTGGTACGTCGAGGCGCTCACCTCCGACACCTACCTCGAGCCGTTCCGCCTGAGTCTGCTCGTCGGCATCACCGTCGCGATCCTCGCTGCAGCGATCGGCACCGCAGCCGCCCTCGCTCTCACCCGCTTCAAGGTTCCCGGCGGTGCGGCGATCCAGGCGCTGTTGATGTCGCCACTGACGATCCCCACGATCATCCTCGCCATCGGCGCCCTGTCCATCGCGTCGCTCACGATCGGGTCACCCAACGTGGGCGTGCTGATCGCGATCCACATCGTCATCGCGATCCCCTACGTGATGCGCACCGTGACCGGCGTGATGACCCGCGCCGACCACTTCACCGAGGAGGCGGCGCGCACTCTCGGTGCCAGCACCTGGAATCGCTACCGGCTCGTCGTGCTCCCGATCGCCCGCCCCGGCATCGCGGCCGGCGCCTTCTTCGCCTTCAACATCTCGTTCGACGATGCGGTCATCGCCCTCTTCCTGCGCACCCCGCAGCTCGAGACGCTCCCCATCGCCATCTACGGCCAGCTGGAGTTCAGCACGTCGCCCACTGTGGCGGCCGTCTCGACTCTCATGGTCCTGCTCACCGTCGTCCTCATGATCGTGCTCGAACGCATCATCGGCCTGGGAAGGTTGTTCGTCTGATGACAACACTCACCATCACCTCACTCACCAAGGACTTCAAGGGGACGAAGGTGCTCAAGGGCATCGACCTCTCGATGCAGTCCGGCGAATTCGTCTCCCTCCTCGGTCCCTCGGGCTGCGGCAAGACGACACTCCTGCGCTGCATCGCGGGTCTCGAGTCGCCCAGCGGCGGCACGATCGAGATCGCGGGTCAGGATGTGACGAAGCTGCCGCCCGAGAAGCGGCACCTGGGCATGATGTTCCAGAGCTACGCGCTCTTCCCGCACATGAGCGTCGTCGAGAACGTGCGCTTCGGTCTGCGGATGTCGGGTGAGAAGTCGAAGGCCGAGCAGAAGGAGCTGGCCGTGCGGGCTCTGGAGCGCGTGCAGATGGGACACCTCGCCGATCGGATGCCGGCGCAGCTCTCGGGCGGTCAGCAGCAGCGTGTCGCACTCGCCCGGGCCATCGCCTTCGAGCCCCGCGTGCTCCTGCTCGACGAGCCGCTGTCGAACCTCGACGCCCGGCTGCGTGAGGACATGCAGGTCGAGCTGAAGGAGCTGCACCGCACCCTCGGTCTCACCACCGTGTTCGTGACGCACGACCAGGAGGAGGCGATGAGCCTCTCCGACCGGATCGTCCTCATGAACGGCGGTGTGATCGAGCAGGAGGGTGCACCGGCCGAGCTCTACGGCGCACCGCGCACCCCGTTCGCCGCCGACTTCATCGGGGCGGCGAACCTCCTTCCGGCGACCCGCTCGGGCGCCGTCGCGACGCTCGATGGGACCGGGATCCGGATGCCGTTGACCGGTGCGGGCCCGGACGGCGGCGGAGAGGTGGTGCTCCGTCAGGAGGACCTGCACCTGTCCCCCACCGTCGGCGCGGACGCCCCGGTGAGCGTCGACGTCATCGCCCACGTCTATCGCGGGGCCGACATCGTCTACATCGTCGAACTCGCCGGCAAGCGGATGAGGGTCGTGCGCCCCCGGCACGAGGATCCGATCCCCGAAGGCACCGCCGGTCTCGGCTGGCGCGACGGCGCCGTGCTCTGGATCGCCGCCGCCTGAAGGCCCGGCCCCTCGATCACCGACCCGACGCCTCTTCACCAGGAGTAGTTCCACGGCATCCCCGGCGATGAGACGCCACGGCCATAGGATCACGGCATGGCCGACGATGACGTGCAGTCCTCCCCCGCACCCGACACCTCCCGCCGAGGCTTCTTCAAGATCGGCGGGGCGGCCCTCGCGGGCGCGGTCGTCGGTGGCGCGGGCGGCGCTGCCATCGGAGCATCCGTCGCGGCTGGTGCGCGCGACGGCTTCGCCGACGATCCGGACCCGTACGCCGCGCTGACCCCGCGCAGTGAGCCGGGGTTCGACCACGTCGTGGTCGTGATGGGCGAGAACCGTTCGTTCGACAATCTCCTCGGGTATCTCTACTCGAAGGAGAACCTGCCGGCGGGTGAGAAGTTCGAGGGCCTGGCGTTCGGCACGCACAGCAACAAGGCATCCGACGGCACGGTGGTCGAGGCGCACGTCTACGAGGGCGAGACCGATCGCATCATGAGCCACCCCGATCCCGATCCGGGTGAGGAGTATCCGCACGTCAACACCCAGATCTTCGGAACGGTGGACCCGAAGTCGAATGCCGAGCTCTTCGTCGACCAGATGGAGGCGCCCTACAACGCCCCGACGAACGGCGAGAAGGCCTCGATGTCGGGGTTCCTCCAGGACTACATCATCAACTTCCGTCGGCTGCGCAAGGGCAAGGAGCCGAGCGTCGACGAGGCGAAACACATCATGGGCTCCTTCTCTCCCGCGATGCTGCCGGTGCTGTCGACGCTCGCCGCCGAGTTCGCGGTGTTCGACCACTGGTACGCCGGCGTCCCGTCGCAGACGTTCTGCAATCGCTCCTTCTTCCACGCCTCGACGTCGCACGGCTTCGTGACGAACCAGGCCGGCGGCGGCTACGACAAGTGGATCGATGCACCCGCAGCGCCGACGGTGTTCAACCGGCTCGAGGAGAAGAAGCTCGACTGGAAGATCTACATCGACAAGCTCCAGCTCGTCTCCTTCACCGGCATGCTGCACGCCCCGGTTCTGGAGAAGTACTGGCGCACGGATCACTTCGGCACGATGGAGGACTTCTACGCCGATGCGAAGGACGGCAAGCTCCCCGCGTACGCCTTCATCGAGCCGCGGATGGTCTACGACCACAACGACTTCCACCCGCCGTTCGGCTCACCCCGGGAGGGCTTCGTCGAGGGCGAAGAAGTCTTCGACAGCGCGATCTCCGACGTGCGCGCCGGTGATCTGCTGATCCACGAGATCTACGAGGCGGTGCGCACGAGCGCCTCGCCGACGGGATCGAACGCGGTCAACACCCTGCTGCTGATCACTTTCGACGAGCACGGCGGATGCTACGACCACGTGCCGCCGCCCGCCGCGACGAAGCCGACGAAAGACACCGGAGCGGGCGAGATGGGGTTCACCTTCGATCGACTCGGATGCCGCGTCCCGGCCATCGCGGTGTCGGCGTACACGAAGCGCGGCACCATCGTCCACGACGAGATGCACCACGGCTCGGTCACGGCGACGCTCTCGCGTCTGCACGGTCTGAAGCCGCTCAACGACCGCGACGCCTCGGCCAACACACTGTTCAACGTCGTGAATCTGGATCAGCCCCGGCATCCGGCCGACTGGCCGACGACGAAGCCCTCGTACACACCGCCGAATCCGGAGGAAGCGGTGCCGCAACCTGATGTGAAGGAGCACCTCAAGCCGCTGACGCCCCCGGCACGCGGGCTGCTCGGGCTGCTTCTGGCCCGGTACGGCAAACCCGGCGAGAAGGAGCCGGAGACCTTCGCCGACGCGTACAAGCTGCTCCACGAGCACGGCGAGGAGCTCTTCGGCCCGCCGAAGAGCAGCTGACCACGGTCGCAGTCTTCGCCCTCGGTCGCACGATTCCCGGGGGACTGTGCGACGCGGGTGCGACTCTCCGCCCGGGCTACTTCCGTGCGGAGCGCCGGCGGCCGAGGATCAGGAGTGTCGCGCCGAGCACGAGAACGGCCGCACCGCCGGCCGCCCAGGCGAGCGTCTCGGGCCCGAGTCCTGTCGCGGGAAGCGGGTCGGTCCCGTTGCCCCCACTGGTCGGCGGAGTGCTCGGGTCCGGCGGGTCGGTCGGGTCCGGCGGCACGACGACGGCATCGGCGGCGAGCGTGAAGTCCTGCTCGGCGATCACGTCGCCGGCCGCGGTGATCACGACCGTGCGCGTCGCCGAGCCGACGACGCTCGTGCCCGTCGGGGGCACAACCGTGAGGGTGTAGGCGCCGGGCGGCAGGGCGCCGAGCCCGAACGTGCCGTCCGCGTCGGACGTGAGCTGCTGCGGCGCGCCCGGTCCGGTGAGTGTCACCACCACGCCCGCGACGGGGGCACCGTCGTCGTCGCGCACGGTGCCGTCGATCGCGCCGAGGCGCGCCAGCTCGAAGTCCACGTTCTCCACGTCGACCGCGGCCACCTGCTCGTTCCGCGTGGCCGGAGACGTCGCGACGAATCCCGCGGGCGTCGTCATCGTGATCGTGTAGTCACCGGCAGCGAGTCGGGGGAACGAGTACGCCCCCGACGCATCCGTCACCCGTGTGAGGGTCGCCCCGCCGGGAGCGATCGCGGTCACGGTGACGCCGGCCACGCCCGTGCCGTTGGCGCGCACCGCGCCGCGCAGGTCGGCGTTCTCGGCGACCACGAAGTCCACGTCCGTGATCGGCACCTCGCTGCCCGCTGGAACGGTGACCGGCGGCGGCTGAGTGGCCACGGTGTAGCCGGTCGGGGTCGTGATCGTCACGGGATGCGTCCCGACCGAGACCTGGTCGAACAGATAGTTCCCGTCGGTGTCCGTCGTGGTGGTCTGTCCGTCGATCGTCACGGTCACCCCGGGGATGGGGGCGCCGGTGGTGTCGGTCACGGTTCCGGATACCGCGACGGGCACGATGTCTCGCAGCCCGAAGTCGGCGACGGCGTCCCCGCCGCTGAGGTTCACGGCGACCGTGGTCGGCCCGGTCGAGATCTTGCCAGCGGGCGGGGTCACGCGCACGGTGTAACCGTCAGCGGCGACGAACCCGGGGAACGAGTACGTGCCGTCTGCCGCGGTCGTCGTGGTCCCCACGACTGTGCCGTTCGCGTCCGTCAGTGTGAGCGGAATGCCCGATGACGGCGCCCCCGTGTCGGTGATGGTGCCCGTGATGTCCTGGGCGATCGACGCGAACCAGGTCTGGTACACGGGAAGACCCGAGCGACGGGTGAATATCAGGCTGAGGGAGCTGATCGGGGTGCTCGGCTCGAACCAAGCCGCCGAGCCGCTGGTGTCCGCGGCCGCCGCGTTGCCGGTGAGGGTGAGAGTCGTCGCATCCCAACTCGGCACATCATCGGCCGCACCGGTGCACGACGGCTTGCCGACGATTCCTTCCGCGCAGTAGTTGAACCGGTCCCGCAGACCGATCTCCGTCGCATCCAGCACGTGTCCGTCGGGCGCGACGGCGTGGATCCGCAGCGAGTCCGCATCGATGTCGCCCACCGCGAAGGCCCACCCCGAAGTCGGGGTCGGCGTGGCGAAGGAGTACGTCGTCGTCGACGGGCTCGTGGCGTTGTCGGCCCGGGGGCGCAGGTTCAGGTAGGGCTGGTCCCTGCTCGAGCCGTACTTCGCCCCGATCGCGGTGCCCTCCGAGAGCCAGGTCGAGGCCCCGCTGATGACGCCGATCTGTGCGCCACCCCGTGAATCACTGGTGACGGTCGCGCTGATCGCCGGCTGCGCGGCCACCTCAACCGACGTCGTGAATGCCCCGCCGACGCCGACGAGCGGCTGCCAGGTCGCCCAGGAGGCGACGGTCGCGGCCGAGGCCGGGAGGACGCCGACGAGCACCGCGATGAGGACGATGGTTCCGGCGATGGTCGCTCTGCGAGAGGCACGCATGCGGTCAGCGTACTGATATACCGGTGCGGTCCGAAAGTGAATTCCTCGATACGGGGTGCCGGCCAGCGGGCGCGCGCCGCGTCAGATCGCGTCGCCCTGGACGGGTCCTTCCGTGTTGGGCTTCCAGCCGAGCGCCGGTGCGACGTGTGTCGCGAACGCCTCGAGCACGTGCAGGTTGTACTCCGGGCCGAGCTGGTTCGGGATCGTCAGCAGAAGGGTGTCGGCGGCCATCACGGCCTCGTCCTGCTTCAGCTGCGCGATGAGCACGTCCGGTTCGGCGGCGTAGGTCTTGCCGAACGTCGAGCGGAAGCCGTCGATCACACCGATCTGGTCGGCGTTCTCCTCGCTGCGCAAGCCGAAGTACGCCCGGTCCATGTCGGAGACGAGCGGGAAGACGCTGCGGCTCACCGAGACCCGCGGGCGGCCGGTGTGCCCCGCCTCCTTGTATGCGGAGCGGAACAGTTCGATCTGCTCGCGCTGCAGCTCGTGGAACGGCTGACCCGTCGCCTCGGTCACGAGGGTGGAGCTCATCATGTTGAGACCCTTGCGTCCGGTCTCCTCGGCCGTGGCGCGCGAACCCGAGCCCCACCAGATGTGATCGCGCAGGGTCGGCGACTGCGGCTCGATCGCGAGGTACCGACCGGCACCCACCATCCGCGGGTCACCGGGAGCGAGGCCCTCGCCGTCGATCGCCCGCAGGAACAGGTCGAACTTCTCCCGCGCGAGCACGCTGCCGCGCTCCGGGTCTTCCTCGTCGACGTAGCCGAACGTCTCATAGCCGCGCAGCGCCGTCTCGGGTGAACCACGGCTCACGCCGAGCGCGATCCTGCCGTCGGCGATGAAGTCGAGGGCGGCCGCCTCTTCGGCGAACTGGAACGGGTTCTCATAGCGCATGTCGATCACGCCGGTGCCGACTTCGATGCGCTTCGTGCGTGCGGCCATCGCCGACAGCAGCGGCATCGGAGAAGCGGCCTGACGCGCCCAGTGGTGCACGCGCACCGAGGCGCCGTTCACACCGATCTCGTCGGCTCCCTCGGCGATCTCGATCGTCTGCTTCAACATGTCGCCCGCGGTACGGGTCGCCGAGCCGGGCACGTCGGCGTAGTGACCGAAAGAGAGGAATCCGAAAGCCTTCATGATCTATTCCAACGCATGAATCTGAGGACTATTCCCCCGGCAGCAGGATGCCGTCGAGGATGAGGGAGCGGATGCGGGGCTCGAGGTCGGCCCACAGGTCGGCGAGCGGCACCTCGAAGAGGTCCGCCAGCGCGGCCGCGATCTGCACCACGGTGAGCTCGCCGTCACAGGCGCCGACGAAACCGGCGAGAGCCGGGTCGACAGAGATCGTGCGACCGAAGCCGCCGCCCTGACGCAGCTCGATCACGCTCGGGTCGTCGTCACCCGGCATCAGATGCCGCGCCTCGGTGACGTCGGCAGCGACCACCAGGGTGGCCGGCAGCCCTTCGGCGAGCACATCCTGCGCCGCGAGGCCCGTCGCCAGGGCGGCCCCGACGTTCGCGATGTGCTGGGCGATGCGCTCGGTGCGCCGCAGTGGTTCGCCCGAGGTGCCCCGACGCATCAGCACGTAGCCGAAGCCGATCGAGGTCACTCCACGGGCGGCGAAGTCGTCGAGCCATGCGGTCAGCAGCGGCGTGAAACCGGGGTCGCGCGGCGTGGTCCCCCCATCGCGGATCCACAGTTCCGCGTAGCCCAGAGGCGAGAGTTCCTCCCGCTCGATCACCCAGAGGTCGAGTTCGGCCGGCACCCAGGCTTCGAGACGTGCGAGCCCGGTGATCGCGGCCTTCGACTCCCAGTTGCCGAGCAGCTGCGCGATGCCGTTCCGGGTCAGGTGGGCAGGGGCGCTGCGGATGAACTGCTCCACCAGCGCATCCCCCACGAGTCCGCCGTCACGGTATTCGTATGCGGGCACTCCCTCGACGCGCGGGGTGATCACGAACGGAGGATTCGAGACGATCAGGTCGAACGCCTCCCCCGCCACCGGCTCGAACATGCTGCCGTGGCGGAACTCGATGTTCGTCACCCCGTTGAGGTGGGCGTTGATTTCGGCGAACGCGAGGGCACGGGTCGAGATGTCGGTCGCGACGACCGTGCCGGCACGTCGTGCGACGAGGAGCGCCTGGATGCCGCATCCGGTGCCCAGGTCGAGCGCGCGCTCCACTTCGATCGGGACGATGGTCTCGGCGAGCGTGCGCGATGCCCCGCCGACACCGAGCACGTGGTCGGCGGGCAACGGGGCGTCGAGGGCGACCTCATCGAGATCGCTCGCGATCCACCATTCCCCCACCCCGTCGGCGTCGACGAACGACTGCGGTCGCAGCAGGGCCGTCGGCGTCACCGTGTCGGGGTCCGCCTCGGCGAGACCGAGTGCCACGAGTCCGTCCACTCCGAGCCGCGGCAGCGCGTCGATGACATGGGCGCGCGGCTGTGGCATTCCGAGCACGAGCAGACGCCCGAGCGTGGCGAGCGTTCCGGAGTCACCGTCGATGGCCCGCAGGATCGGCTCCCGCATCCCGCGGGCGAGTGCGTCGTCCGCCTCCTCACCCCACAGGCGCCGCAGCGGCTCGGAGCGGAGGTCCGCAGCGTCGAGATCCGCGGCGAGCGCGGCCGTGCGGAGAGGGTCGGGGACCGGTGCGGGGGTGTCGGACACGGCCGTCACTCTACGCGTCTTCAGGGTTCTCTTTCGCAGAGCCTCCTAGAATCACTAGGTCAGTACTCACGAGCAGCCTCTTCCCGGGCGTTCGAGGAAGACCTTCATGACCGCGATCACCCCCGACATCGGCCTCCGTGCGCGCCTGCGACGGCTCGCAGGAGCGACCGCTGTTCTCGCGATCGCAGTGAGCGGCTGTGCGTTCGTCGCACCGAGCGCCGCGGTCGCCGCCGATCAGGCGCAATCCGACGACGAAAAGAGCGTCGAGCTGCATGTCTCGGCCGGTCTTCGCGGGCTCGTCGCACCGGGGTCGTCCACGTCGGCGATCGTCACCGTGGAGAACGCCACCGACGCGGCACTCACCACGGGTGGTCAGGTCGAGGTCGAACTCAATCGCACCCCGCTCACCGATGCTGAGGCCGTCTCCACCTGGCTCGACGACGGCGAGGCGACAGGGGCCTTCGCCTCCATCGGCGCCGAAGACACCGATCCGATCGATGGCGGTGCGTCGGCGACGACCACGATCTTCGTGTCCGAGGCGACCCTGGGTGACCTCGCGCCCGGCGTCTACCCGCTGCGCGCGGAACTCACGGCCTCGACCGGCGATGCCGCAGACGCCGAGGCCGTGGATGCGACCGCGACGAGTGTGCTGGTGATCGCCGCCCCCCAGACCGCGCAGGTCGGGGTGCTCGTTCCCGTCACGGCGACGCCGGAAGGCGGCGCACTGCTGACGGCCGCCGAGCTCTCGGAGCTCACCGCTCCCGAAGGAACCCTGACCGCGCAGCTCGACGGCGTCGCCGGGACGACCGCCGTGCTGGCCATCGATCCGTCCATCCCCGCCGCGATCCGGGCGCTCGGCACCGCCGCCCCGGAGACCGCCCGCGACTGGCTGACACGACTCGACAACCTCCCGAACGCGCGTTTCGCGCTGCAGTTCGGTGATGCGGATGCGACGGCGCAGGCGCAGGCGGGTCTGCCTGAGCTGCTGCAGCCCCGGGCTCTCACCCCATTGCTCGATCCCGCGAACTTCCCGGGAGTCCCGGCAACGGCCGCACCGACCGATGCGCCTGATGCGACACCCGGTCCGACCCCGAGCGCCACGGAGTCTCCGGCACTCCCCAGCGATGACGAACTCACGGCGATCGACGGCGCTCTGCCGCACATCCTGTGGCCGCAGACCCCCACCTCCGCCGACCTGACCGCCTTCGCCGGCTACGTGGGCGCCGACACCACGACGATCGTCTCCTCGACGGCGGTCGGCGGACAGAGCGCGGCTCATGCGACAGCTGGCGGCAACGACCTCCTGGTCACGGATGCCGCGACCTCCGACGTGCTCTCGCGGGTGGCGGCGGCGCGGAATCCCGCCGACCGTCAGCGGCTTCTCGCCGAGGCGGCCGCCCTCCTCCAGCTGGCACAGCGTGCCGCCCCCACCGCTCCCCTGCTCGTCGGCCTGGACCGAGACGAGAACCGCTCCTCCGACGCGCTGCGCGACGCGATCACCGCCGCCGACTCCGCCGGGTTCGAGCTCGCGACGCTCCGGGCTACCCCGCCCGCCGCGGCGACCGTCACCGGGGAGCCGGATGCTGCGCGGTCCGCCGCGGTCACGACGCTTCTCACGGATGAGTCCCGGCTCACCGCGTTCTCGTCGATCCTCGCCGACCCCCAGGTGCTGCTCAGCCCCGAACGCATCCGGATCCTACGCACGCTGTCGGTTGGAACATCGGCCGCCACGTTCGCCGAGGGTTTCGCGGATCATCAAGCACAGACGAACGCCACGCTCGACGCGGTCAACATCCCCCCGTCCAGCACGATCCAGCTGCTCACGGCGAACGCCGATCTGCCGATCGCGGTGCGCAACGACCTGCCGTGGCCTGTGACGGTGCAGCTCTTCGTCTCGCCGACGGATCCGCGTCTCGAGGTCAGGTCCCCGGACGAGACGATCGTGCAGGCTCAGTCCACGACCCGCATCAAGGTGCCCGTGTCGGCTCGAGTGGGCAGCGGCGAGGTCGACCTCCGACTCAGTCTCTACAGCCCCACGGGCGTGCAGATCCAGGGTGATCAGACGCTCAGGGTCGCGGTGCGTGCGGAGTGGGAGACGATCGGACTCGTCGTCCTCGGCGGCATCATCGTGCTGCTGATCGCGCTCGGTGTGATCCGCACCGTGCGCCGCAAGCGGCGTGAGGCAGTCGAGGAATCAGCAGTCGAAGCGCAGATCGAAGCCCTGGAGGAAGAGGAAGCCGTGGAAGCCCGCCCGGACGCCACCACGACAGAAGACACGCGTGAGTAGCCTCGGCCGCGCGAGCGCCGTCATCGGCGCCGGCACTCTCGTCTCCCGTCTCACCGGCCTGCTGCGCAGTATCGTCCTCGTCGGAGTGATCGGCTCCTACAAGTCGGGTCCCGCCGACGCGTTCGCCGCCGCGAACACACTGCCCAACAGCGTCTTCTCGCTCATCTCGGTCGGCATCCTCACAGCCGTGATCGTGCCGCAGATCGTGAAGGCCGCCGCGGATGCCGACGGCGGCAACGCGTTCATCTCGAAGCTCTTCACGCTCGGGACGGTCGTGCTCGTCGCCGTCACCGCAGTCGCGACGATCGCCGCCCCTTGGCTGATCCAGCTCGTCGCGGGTGGTCTCCCGCCCACGACCCAGGCACTTGCGACAGCACTCGCATACTGGTGTCTTCCACAGATCCTCTTCTACGGCCTCTACGCGCTCCTCGGCGAAGCACTGAATGCCCGCCGCATCTTCGGCCCGTTCACGTGGGCCCCCGTCGTCAACAACATCGTCTCGATCATCGGCTTCCTCCTGCTGGGATGGGTGTTCTCGCCCGTGTCCCGAAGCGCTGCGGACTGGACGCCGGACATGATCGCCGCACTCGGCGGGACCGCGACCCTCGGCATCGCCATCCAGGCCCTCGTGCTCCTGCTGTTCTGGCGGCGCACCGGTCTCGCACTCCGCCCGGACTTCCACTGGCGCGGCGTCGGATTGGGTGGTGTCGGAAAGCTCGCCGGCTGGACTTTCCTCATGGCGTTCGCATCGCTCGCGGCAGGGATCCTTCAGGGACGGATCGTCAGCGCCGCCTCCGAATCGGGTGCCTCGCTCGCGGTCACCGGCAATGCCTGGCTGATCTTCATGCTGCCGTACTCGGTCATCGTGCTCTCGATCGGGACGCCGTACTTCACGCAGATCAGCGAGCATGCGGCAGCCGGTCGTCACGACGAGGTGCGGGGAGACATCTCCCGCAGCATCCGCACCCTCCTGTTCTTCATCGTCGCCGCAGTGGCGGCCGTAGCCGCCGCCGCGATTCCCGCCTCGCGCGTCTTCACAGAGAGCGCGCCCGATGCGCAGGGCGCTGCCCTGGTGCTGCTCTGTTACCTGATCAGCCTGATCCCGCTGACGATCCTCTTCATCGTCCAGCGCACGTTCTACGCCTACGACGACACCCGCACGCCGTTCTGGTTCACGATCTTCCAGTGCGTGCTCATCGTGATCACCGCTCTGGCCGCGGCCGGGCTCCTCGCCGCAGACGTGATCCCGCTGACCCAGCTCGCCGCAGCCGTCGCCCTCGGTCAGTCCGTCGCAAGCACCCTGCAGACGATCGTCGCCACCTGGCTGCTGCACCGGAAGATCGGTGGGCTCGGGGTGGGGTCCTGGATGCTCGCCATCCTGCGATTCGCCGTGGCGGGAGTCCCTGCCGGCTTCGCCGGCTGGGGCGTGTATCTGCTCCTCGGCGGCCCCTTAGGGTGGGCGACGTCCGGTGTCATCCCGGCAACTCTCGCGACCGCGATCATCGGCCTCACGGTCGTCGTCGTCTACGTTGCGATCCTCGCCCTCATGCGCGCCCCCGAGCTCAAGGCGGCCGGCGGCCTCGTGCGTCGTTTCCTGCCCGGCCGCTGATCCGCATCCGGAGCCGTCTCCCAGCCCGGTGGCGCACACTGGCGAGGGAATGCCGCGCGGTTACCATGGGTTGAAGCAGTCGAAGGTCATTCGACCGCAGTTTCTAAGACGGAGAGCACATGCGTCAGGTCATCATCATCGGCTCCGGCCCCGCCGGATTCACGGCTGCCATCTACGCGGCCAGGGCCAACCTCAAGCCGCTGCTCATCGCGAGTTCGGTCGAGGTCGGCGGCGAGCTCATGAACACCACCGAGGTCGAGAACTACCCGGGCTTCCCCGAGGGCATCCAGGGTCCTGAGCTGATGGCGAAGTTCCAGGAGCAGGCCGAGAAGTTCGGCACCGAGGTCCTCTACGACGACGTCACCGAGCTCGACCTCGACGGCCCCGTCAAGACGGTCACGCTCGGCTCCGGTGCCGTGCACGAGACGCAGTCGCTGATCTACGCGACCGGCTCGGCCTACCGCAAGCTCGACATCGCCGGTGAGGAGCGTCTCTCCGGCTACGGCGTCTCCTGGTGCGCCACCTGCGACGGGTTCTTCTTCCGCGAGAAGACGATCGCCGTCGTCGGCGGTGGCGACTCCGCCATGGAAGAGGCCACGTTCCTCACCCGTTTCGCCTCGAAGGTCTACGTGATCCACCGCAAGGACACGCTGCGTGCCTCGAAGATCATGCAGGAGCGCGCCTTCGCGAACGAGAAGATCGAGTTCGTGTGGAACAGCGAGGTCGCCGAGGTCCTCGGTGGCGACTCCGTCTCCGGTGTGCAGCTGCGCAACACGGTCGACGGCACGCTCAGCGACCTTCCCATCGACGGACTCTTCATCGCGATCGGCAACGACCCGCGCACGCACCTCGTGCACGACAAACTCGAGCTGACGCCCGAGGGCACCATCTGGGTCGACGGCCGTTCGTCGAAGACCTCGGTTCCCGGCGTGTTCGCCGCCGGCGACGTGATCGACCCGACGTACCGCCAGGCCATCACGGCCGCCGGTACCGGCACGGTCGCGGCCCTCGATGCGGAGCACTTCCTCGCTGATCTCGAGGATGCCTCCGTGGAGGTTCCGGCTGCGGAGGCCGCCGAGATCATCGTCGCCTGAGGCGGCGGGAACACTTTTCCCTCGTTTGCTGTTGTAGCAGGCGAACCCCAATCAAGGAGAACTCTGATGAGTGCAAAGGCTACGAGCCAGGCGACCTGGGAGCAGGACGTTCTGCAGGCCGACGGTCCGGTGCTGGTGGACTTCTGGGCTGAGTGGTGTGGTCCGTGTCGCATGGTCGCGCCGGTTCTGGACGAGATCCAGGCCGACAACCCCGACAAGATCACCATCCTCAAGCTCAACGTCGACGAGAACCCCGAGCTGGCGATGAAGTATCAGATCACGTCGATCCCGGCGATGAAGGTCTTCCACGGTGGTGAGGTCAAGACGACCATCATCGGTGCGAAGCCGAAGTTCGCGCTCGAGAAGGACCTCGCCGCATTCATCGGCTGATCCTCTGACGTCGAAAGGCCGCCATCCCCCGGGGGTGGCGGCCTTTTTCGTGTCCTCAGGCGGTCAGGAGGCGTCGGCGACGCTGGGGTCCCAGCGTCGGTGGCGCTGCTTCTCGTCGAGAAGCCCCCAGACTGCTGAAGTGAGCTCGGGGTACTCAAGGGCGATCTGCCGCAGCACACGGTAGTGCCGAGCGGCGTTCGGGCGCACTCCGTCGTTCGCGTTGATGTTGTCGGCGCGCAGGAGGTAGACGACCAGCTCGTCGACGCTCGGCAGCTCCTCCATGAACTCCCAGGGGTCCTCCCCGCCGAGGAGTCGCTCCTGGATGAGGACCGCGAGCTCGTCTGCCGCCTCCGCGCGCAGCACTTCCAGGCTGGCGCGGCGCTGTACGGACTCGGTCATACATCCAGCCTACGTCTGCTGCGGACCCCCGCGTCGCACGACCTTCATGTTCTCGGTCATCTCCTCGAGCTCCTTGCCCTTGGTCTCGGGAACTTTGAAGAACACGAAGAAGAACGACAGGAGGGCGAAGAACGCGTAGAAGCCGTAGGCGAACGTGAGTCCGATCTCGGCGAAGGCCGGGAACGTGGTCGAGATGAAGAAGTTCGCGACCCACTGTGCTGCCGCAGCCACCGCGAGAGCACCGGCGCGGATGGAGTTCGGGAAGATCTCGCCCAGCAGCACCCAGACCAGCGGACCCCAGCTCGCGCCGAAGAAGACCACGAAGCCGTTCGCGCAGACCAGGGCGACGGTCGCCCACGGGTCCGGAAGCGTCGCCGTCCCCTGAGCGTCGAGCGTGCCGAACGAGAACGCGACGGCCATGAGCCCCAGCGTGACAGTCATGCCGACGGATCCCACGAGGAGCATGATGCGCCGCCCGATCTTGTCGACGAGCAGGATGGCGACGATCGTCACGACGATGTTCGTCACCGACGTGATGACGGAGGTGAGCAGGGCGCTCGACTCGTCGAATCCGACCGACTGCCACAGGGTCGTCGAGTAGTAGAAGATCACATTGATGCCGACGAACTGCTGGAATACCGAGAGCAGGATGCCGATCCAGACGATCGGCTTCAGTCCGAACCTGTTGCCCCGAAGGTCTCGCAGGGACTCAGCGCGCTCGGTGTCGATGGTCCCCGTGATCTCGGAGATCTTCGCGTCGACGTCAATCGTCCCCGTGACGGTCTGGAGAACCTCCTCCGCCCGTTTCAGCTCCCCCTTTCGCACCAGGTAGCGCGGGGATTCGGGGAGTCGTAGCGCCATGATCCCGTACACGAGTGCCGGAATGGCTTCGACGATGAACATCCATCGCCAGGCGGTGAGTCCCCAGAGCGGCTGGTCTGCGGCGCCGGCGATATTGGCCAGCAGAGCATCCGACAGGAGGGCAGCGAAGATTCCGGTGACGATGGCCAACTGCTGCAGGGATCCCAGACGTCCACGGACGGCTGCGGGCGATACTTCGGCAATGTACGCGGGGGCGATCACCGAGGCCGCACCGACACCCAGTCCTCCGACCACACGCCAGAAGATCAGATCGATCACACCGAAGGCGAGGCCCGATCCGATCGCCGAGACGAAGAAGAGCACGGCCGCGGCGACCATGACCGGAATGCGTCCGTATCTGTTCGAGACGAGTCCCGCGAACCACGCTCCGATCGCGCACCCGATGAGCGCTGAAGAGACCGCGAATCCCTTCAGCGCGGCTCCGAGGTCGAACCCGGAGACATCGCCGGCCAAGGCATCAACGGCACCGTTGATCACGGCGGTGTCGAACCCGAAGAGGAATCCACCCAACGCCGCCGCGATACTGACCCCGATCACACGGCGCTTGATGGCGGCTGGACCTGTTGCTCTGGACATGACTGACTCCCCCTCGACGTCGAGATGACGCGAGTCTAGATGAAGGGCGGACGACGGTGGGTGTTACCTGGCGGAGCCGTAGCCGCTCTCGCCGAGCTCCTCGAGAATTCGATTGAGATCCTGAATCGAAGCGAAATCGATCGTGACCTGGCCTTTTCGTGCACCGAGTGCGATCTTGACGCGAGTGTTCAGCCGGTCACCGAGCTTTCCGGCGACCTCGTCGAGGTATGCCCGCCGTGCTCCGGGAGTCGCTTTCGTCGTCTTGCCGGCCGACGGCTGCGACTTCGCAGCCTCTTCCGTGGCGCGCACGGAGAGGTCTTCGTTCACGACCTTGTCGGCGAGGCGCTGCATCGATTCGGGATTCTCGAGACTGAGGATCGCGCGGGCGTGGCCGGCGGTCAGCACGCCGGCAGCGACGCGCTGCTGCACGGGGACGGGCAGCTTCAGGAGCCGGATCGTGTTGCTGATCTGGGGCCGCGAGCGGCCGATGCGCGTGGCCAGCTCCTCCTGAGTGATGCCGAAGTCCTCCAGAAGCTGCTGGTACGCAGATGCTTCTTCCAGCGGATTGAGCTCGGACCGGTGGAGGTTCTCCAGCAGGGCATCGCGGAGGAGATCCTCATCGGCCGTCTCGCGGACGATGGCCGGGATCGTCTCGAGTCCTGCCTCACGAGCGGCGCGGGTGCGCCGCTCCCCCATGATCAACTCGTACTCGCCCTCGGTGTTCTTGCGCACGACCACGGGCTGCAGCACGCCGAACTCGCGCACGCTGTGCACCAGCTCCGCGAGGTCTTCCGGGTTGAAGTGCGTCCGCGGCTGGCGCGGATTCGGGACGATCGCGTTCGGGTCGACCTGGACCAGGTGGATCCCCGGGACCTCTTCCAGCGCCGGGGCCTCGGCATCCGGCCCGACCGTCGCCTCCGCGGCAGCCGGCCGCAGGCTCGCACCGGGGAAGAACACATCGACGGGACGCTCCGCCTGATCAGCCGTGGGGATCAGGGCCCCGATACCCCGACCCAGTCCAGTGCGCTTGGCCATCATTTCTCCTTGCTCTGCGTCGCTGTCCGCGATGCGATCTCGACAGCGGCCTCGCGGTAGGCGATGGCGCCGGCGGATTGTCCGTCATAGGCGATCACGGTCTGTCCGAAGCTCGGCGCTTCGGATACACGGACCGAGCGCGGAATCACCGTCTCCAGCACCTGATCCGGGAAGTGCGTGCGCACCTCTTCAGCGACCTGCTGGGCGAGGCGGGTGCGGCCGTCGAACATCGTGAGCAGGATGGTGGAGAGATGCAGGTCGGGATTCAGATGCTTCTGGATCATCTGGATGCTGCCGAGCAGCTGGCTCAGCCCCTCCAGTGCGTAGTACTCGCACTGGATCGGGATGAAAACCTCGGATGCGGCCGTGAAGGCGTTGATCGTGAGGAGCCCCAGCGACGGCGGGCAGTCGATGATCACGAAGTCCATCGGATTGTCGGCGAGGTAGTCCACGAGCGCGCGCCGCAACCGGTGTTCGCGGGCCACCTGTGCGACGAGCTCGATCTCCGCCCCTGCGAGGTGGATCGTGCTGGGCGCGCAGAAGAGGTTGGGATCTTCGGGACTGGGCTGGACGATGTCGGCGAGGGGGAACTCCTCGATGAGCACGTCGTAGACACTGGGGATGTCGGCGCTGTGCGGAACACCGAGCGCGGTCGACGCATTGCCCTGCGGGTCGAGGTCGATGACCAGGACCTTCGCCCCCAGGCCCGCGAGGGCGGACGCAATGTTCACGGCCGTCGTGGTCTTCCCCACGCCGCCCTTCTGGTTCGACACCGTCAGGACGCGCGTCTCGCCGGTGAACTCGACCGATGCGGCCTCCAGTGCGCGCCTCCGGGCCGAAAGGTCGGCAATCTCCCGCGCGAGCGGTGTATCCATCCCGAACGATTCGTTCGTCGATGTCTTCTCGGATTGTTTCACGTGAAACATCCACTCCTTTCGGGGCCGCGTTCCACTCTAATCGCTGCGGGCGACACCGGCTTACGCGAGTCCACGACGTGCCTCCGATCCCGCAGGAAGCGAGCCCGCACAGCTCGCTTTCGATGGGCACCGCGACCGGACGAGAGGGGATCCATGCTCTCCGCACCACGCACCTGGATCGATGTTTCACGTGAAACGATGACGGATTCACTTCCTCATGAGGCGGGCACGGGGGCCGACAACCCTCACGAGCAATCTGGTCGGCTGGGAGGGAGTGGTCGGCCGCTCGCGCAGGCAACTGATGCGGCGGAAGGAGTGACGATAGCCCGAAGCCACCCGGGCAGCGGGCTCGACATGTGTGGTGCAGAGACTGGAGCGAAGCTGTGCGAGCGCGCCGCGCACGACAACGACGGCAACCACTCCCCCACCCGCGCCCACCAGCAAGGCGACACTGCGGTGTCTGAACCGCAGCGGGTAGTTGCACCGTCGTACGCCACACCTGTTCTGGCGGGGCACACTGCCCCGCAGAGCGACGTTTCACGTGAAACATCGTCCACGTCCGCCTCCGGCACCACGCTGAGGCAGAGGAGAACCGCGGCACCTCGCAGGGGGTCCCACTGAACTCGCCGTGCTATCGACACCGTGGGCCGTTCCTCCGACTTCACAGACGTACCGTCCCCACGCCGGCATCACCGCTCGTTCCGGCGCCGCCTTCCGACCAGCACCGGTGAAGCTCACGACGAGTGGGTCGCGACCGCTCGAGACGAGGCCGAGGGGAACAGCGCCCAGACCAGCGGGAGCCACCCCGGTCCTCACAGAGCACTACCTCCCGGAACCGCAGCCTTCACAGCCATCGCGACGCCTCCCCCGTTCGTCATACCCGCCATCGATATACGGGTACGCGGCAGAAGAGGAGAACCTCCTCCGTAGGACCGGTCGCCCGTTTCACGTGAAACACCGCGCACGGAGATCCCTGGTTTGCAGGCATGCGTCGCGTCGATGGGTAGAACTCCGTGCACGGTCACCATCTCAGCCGCGAACTCCTTCCTACTCGCAGGGAAGACCACGGTCGACTGCGTGAAGTCCCCACGGGCGACCGAATGCACACCGGGTTTCTCCCGCACGAAATCCGGCGGCCGAGCGGTGTCCACCGGTAGATGAGAAGGCTTCGCCAGCTACAGCTATCGCGGTGTTTCACGTGAAACATCGATGCGCCGCGACTACCCCGATACGAAGAAGCGGGGTGTTTCACGTGAAACACCCCGCTTACCTGATGGCAGAAGCTCAGCGCACTCGAGCTCGGACCACGCGGGTCGTCTCCGGCAGCACACCCTCTCCCAGTACTTCCACCCGTACGTCGGAGAGACGGAACTTCTTGATCTGCTTCTGAGCAGCCTCGACCTCGTTCGCCGCATTCATACCCTTGAGAAGGATGAGCTCTCCCCCGTCACGCACCAGCGGTGCCGTGATCGGGACGAGAGTCCGCAGCGCGCTCACCGCGCGCGCCGTCACGACATCGAAACTTGCGGGGGGCACGTCTTCAGCCCGCGCACGCAGCACGGTCGTGTTCGTCAGCCCGAGTTCCGAGACCTGTTCATTGAGCCAGGTGATCCGACGCTCCATCGGTTCGACGAGCGTCCACTCCACATCAGGACGAGCGATTGCGAGCACGATCCCGGGAAGGCCCGCACCGGATCCGATGTCGGCAACAGAACCGCGGAAGAGAGGCGCGGCGATCACACTGTTGAGGATGTGGCGCGTCCACAGGCGAGGAAGCTCTAGAGGACCGATGAGTCCTCGCTCCTCCCCTTCACGTGCGAGCGCTGCTGTGAACGCCCGCGCGATCTCGATGCGATCTCCGAACAGCTCGGCGGAGATCGGCGGTTCCTGCTCGAGCTCACTCATGAAGGTTCACACAGAATCGATGTTTCACGTGAAACATCAACGACGGCGGAGAACCGTGTGCCGGTCAGCGCCTTCGCCGTACGACTCGGAGACGAGCCCACGTTCCGCGGCGATGTCATGCACGAGCTTGCGCTCATAGCTGGACATCGAGGGCAGCGAGGCCTGGGACGAACCCTCATCGAGCTTGGCTGCGGCAGCGTCGACGAGCGTCTCGAGCTGGCGACGGCGCGTGTCGCGCGAGCCGGCGATGTCGAGGATGAGGCGCGAGAACGAGCCAGTCTTGCTCTGCACGGCCAGACGGGTCAGCTCCTGCAGCGCCTGCACCGTATCGGGGGCGGAGAGCAGGGACAGCCCGTCGCCCTCAGCTTCGATCGAGACGTAGGCGCGGCCCTGACGGACGTCGAGATTCAGGTCTCCGTCGATGTCGGCGATGTCGAGAAGTTCCTCGAGGTAGTCCGCCGCGACGTCGCCTTCGTTCTCGAGCTGAGCCACCGTGGGCTCGGTGTTCTCGGTCATGGTCTCAGTCATGAGCCGCTCCCCTTCTTCTTCGCGCGCTTCTTACCCACCGGCTGCTGACGCTTCGGTGCTTCCGCCTTGGCCTTCTCGGCCTCTTCGAGCAGACGCTGCTGCTCCGCCTCGTATGCGGCCATCGGCACGACCTTGCCTGAGGAGTCGATCGCCTTGCCCTTGCGAGCGAGACGCTCTTCACGGGCCTTGGCGGCTTCAGAGCCGGGAGTCGGCATCTCGCGGATGACGAGGAACTGCTGTCCCATGGTCCAGAGGTTCGAGATGAACCAGTACACGACGACACCGAGCGGGAAGAAGACACCCGAGAAGATGAAGCCCAGCGGAAGGACATAGAGCATGATCTTCTGCATCTGGTACGCCTGGCCGGTCTTGGCCTCGGGCGACAGGTTCTTCGAGATGATCTGCAGCTGCGTGAAGAACTGCGAGGCGATCATGAGGACGACGAGCGTGACCAGGATGACGATCGCGGTCGTGTTCTGCGCGTCGACCGCGTTGCCCAGGGTCTCGTGCAGCGAAGCGACTCCGAAGAGCTTCGCGTCGTAGAACTCCTTGGTGAGCTCCGGGCTCAGCAACCCGACGCCACCGACACTGTCCTTGGCGTGCTTGCTGACGTCACTCAGAACGCTGTACAGAGAGAAGAAGATCGGCATCTGCACGAGCAGCGGCAGACAGCTCGACATCGGCGTCGTGCCGTGCTTCTTGTACAGGGCCATCGTCTCGCGGCTCATGGCCTCGCGAGAGAGCTGATCTTTCTTACCTCGGTATTTCTCCTGAACTTTTCGCAGTTCAGGAGCAATTTCCATCATCTTTCGCTGGCTCTTGATCTGCTTCACGAACAGCGGGATCAGGGCGGCACGGACGACGATGACGAGTCCGACGATCGACAACACCCAGGTGAGACCGGATGCGGCGGGAAGGCCGACGGTGGTCAGCAGCCAGTGCCAGGCGACGAGGATGAGTTCGACGACCCACTTCAGCGGCCAGAGGATGGTGCCGATCAGATCGAAGCCACCCGCAGCAGGTGCATCGCTGGGAGTGGAGCTGGCTAGCAGAAGGTCAAGACCCACCGATCAGTCCTTTCGGGAAGGGACGACGAAACCGTGTGCAGTCAGGTCGTAGCGGAAGTGTTCATGCGGACGGACGTCGTCGACGCCACCGCTGGTCCAGGGATTGCAGCGGAGGATGCGCCATGCCGAGAGCACCGCCCCCTTCACCGCGCCGTGCTGCTGCACCGCACCTACAGCGTAGGCGGAACAGCTGGGGTAGTACGCACAGACATCTCCATACATCGGGGAGATCACCTTGCGATAGGCGGTGAGGAATCCCAGCACCAGATTGCGCGGCACCAGGGGAACGCTGCGAAGCACATCCTGCGACTGCATGCGCGCCGTCCCGATGGACGAGGCCGGGAGAGCGGTCATGCCGACACCGCGACCGTTGGGGCGAGTCGACTCAGACACCGATCGACGTCAGCGCGGAGTTCCGCGAAGGATGCCGTCGCCGACGCAGGAAGGGCACGGATGACGACATCCGTGCCCTCGGGAACGCGTTGCAGCGCTTCCGCGCACACGGCTTTGAGTCGCCGACGCACGGTGTTGCGCACCACAGCGGTGCCTACCTGCTTGCTGATGATGAATCCGAACCTCGCGGCCCTGCTCTCGCCCGTCGTCAACATCGAGGTGATGACGCGCGCCCCGCCACAACGGGATCCGCGTCGAACGACCAGACGGTAGTCGCTCCCGCGGGTCAGCCGATACGGGCGGGCGAGCACAGTGGACTACGCAGAGAGCTCGGTGCGGCCCTTCGCACGGCGGGCAGCGAGGATGCCGCGGCCGGCACGCGTACGCATGCGGGCACGGAAGCCGTGCTTCTTGGCGCGACGACGGTTGTTGGGCTGGAAAGTGCGCTTGCTCATGGAATCACTCCGGGAATGCTGCCACCGGATTCACTTCGACCGGAGACATGGGGAACTGCCGAAAAAGGCATAAGTCAACCGACTTAGGGTACGTCTTACCGGCGCGCAGAGCAAATCTGCGCGCTTCCGTGGTCGACCACCGGCACGAACCGCACAGCCATTATCCACAACCGGGGCTCGCCCGGCGAGCACAACACGCGCGCGTATTTTCAAGGGCAGGTTGCCGTTCACAGCCGCGGTGACTACCGTGGCATCCTAAGTTATCCACAGGGGCACAGCACGTCGACCCCGCCTCGATTCCTCGTCCGGAGCGTCATGTCATCACCTGCCCAGCCCGACGTCCCCATCTGGACCACGGTGCAGGAGCTTCTGGTCGATGACGATCGTGTCACTCCCCAGCTGCAGGGATTTCTGAGTCTGGCAGTCCCGGCCGGCGTCATGTCCGCGACGCTCTACCTCGAGGTGCCGAACGATCTCACCGCCGCGCAGATCAACAAGCGCCTGCGGCTGCCGATCATGGAGGCGCTCTCGCACATCGGCGAGGAAGTGACCTCATATCGGGTCGTGGTCAATCACGAGTTGGCCGAGCAGCAGGCGGCGCCGATCGCGGTGGGCGATTTCGGGCGACACGAGCAGGTCCGTGTGGAGTCGCCGATGGAGCAGCCGACGCAGTTGCGCCACGAATCACGGCTCAATCCGAAGTACACCTTCGACAACTTCGTGATCGGCCAGTCGAACCGCTTCGCCCACGCGGCCGCCGTCGCCGTGGCCGAAGCCCCCGCGAAGGCCTACAACCCGCTGTTCATCTACGGCGACTCCGGCCTCGGGAAGACGCACCTCCTCCACGCGATCGGTGACTACGCGCAGTCCCTCTACGCCGGGGTCAAGGTTCGCTACGTCTCGAGTGAGGAGTTCACCAACGACTTCATCAACTCGATCGCGAACAACCGTGGCGCCGCTTTCCAGGCCAGGTACCGCGATGTCGACATCCTCCTGATCGACGACATCCAGTTCCTGCAGGGGCGGGCCGAGACGCAGGAAGCCTTCTTCCACACCTTCAACACACTGCACGATCACAACAAGCAGGTCGTCATCACCAGTGACGTCGCCCCGAAGCATCTCACCGGCTTCGAGGATCGGATGCGGAGCCGCTTCGAATGGGGTCTGATCACCGACGTGCAGGCTCCCGACCTGGAGACACGCATCGCGATCCTTCGGAAGAAGGCGCAGAGCGAGGCGCTGCACATCCCCGACGAGGTCCTCGAGTACATCGCGACCGTGGTCTCCTCGAACATCCGTGAGCTCGAAGGAGCCCTCATCCGGGTGTCCGCCTTCGCCAGCCTGAATCGATCGGCACTCGACATCTCGCTGGCCCAGACCGTGCTCCGCGACATCATCGACACGGCCGAGGACAACATCATCTCGCCGACGGACATCATCACGGCCACGGCGCAGTACTTCAAGCTCACAGTCGACGACCTCTACGGTTCCAGCAGATCGCAGCAGATCGCGACCGCTCGACAGATCGCCATGTACCTCTGTCGGGAGCGCACCAGCCTGTCCCTCCCGAAGATCGGTCAGCTCTTCGGCAACCGTGACCACACGACCGTCATGTACGCGTACAAGAAGATCAGCGAGCTCATGAAGGAGCGACGTTCGATCTACAACCAGGTCACAGAGATCACCACGCAGCTCGGGCGTCGCTGACGCCGCGACACGCGGGTATGAGGGGGACTCGGCATCCGAAGGGGTGCTGAGTCCCCCTTTTCGCGTCCTGACAGGCATTCCCGGCACCGGATAGATGCCTCTATGCACATGTGGATAACTTGTGGATGACTGTCAATCTGATCGGGACGAATGTGGGTCAATCGATCAAACCTGTGGATAACTATGGGGGAGCCTCCGCACCCGTAGCCGGCCCCAGCCCGCGGATTCCTCAGGGATTCCACAACTGACAAGCGTGTAGTTCCTTACTCGCTCTTGCTATCCACCGAGTTATCCACAGTATCCACAGCTGTTAACACCGTTAAGGAGTTAAGTCTTTCAAGGCGCGATCCCATCACCAGACGGTGGGGAGAACCGTCGAACGAACGACAAGAACTCCGGCGTAGGGATCCGGGCGAACAGGGGGCTAGCATGGGAAGCCCTGCACCGGCAGGGCCGACGACAACGCGTCACAGTTCGACGACAAGGGAGCACCAGTGAGGTTTCAGGTCAACCGCGATGTCTTCAGCGAGGCTGTCTCGTTCGTCGTCAAGCTTCTGCCGCAGCGCAACCCGCAGCCGATCCTGGCCGGTGTGCTGATCGAGGCGGACGGTTCCGGACTCACACTTTCGGCTTTCGACTACGAGGCCTCCGCACGGACGACGATCGAAGCCACCGTCGAGACCCCGGGCACGATCCTCGTGCACGGTCGACTTCTCTCCGACATCGCCAGCCGGCTTCCGAACGCTCCGATCGAGATCGCTGTCGAAGAAGACGGTGGCATCACCGTCACCTGCGGCTCCGCCCGGTTCACCCTCGCGGCCATGCCCGTCGAGGAATACCCGTCGATCCCCGAGGTGAGCGGGTCGTCCGGCGTCGTTCCTGCCGATGACTTCGGTACGGCGATCTCGCAGGTCGGATTCGCGGCTTCCCGCGACGACGTGACCCCGGTGCTGACCGGCGTGCAGCTCGAGGTGTCGGGTCACAGCCTCAGCCTCGTCGCGACCGACCGTTACCGGGTCTCTCTCCGTGACGTTCCGTGGGACGGGGAATCCGTCGAGGCGACCGCACTGGTTCCGGCGCGTACGCTGCTCGAGGTCGGAAAGACCTTCGGCCACGCCGGCACCATCCAGATCGCTTTCTCCGGAGCAGGGGACCGCGAGATCATCGCGTTCACCGCCGGCAACAAGACGGTCACATCGCTGCTGATCAAGGGCAACTTCCCGCCGGTCCGTCGCCTCTTCCCCGAGCAGACCGACCACTACGCGGTCGTGAACACCGCTGATCTCGTCGAGGCCGTCCGGCGTGTGTCGCTCGTGCTCGACCGTGCCGCGCCGCTTCGCTTCACGTTCTCGAACGACAGTGTGACGATGGATGCTTCGGGCAGCGAGCACGCCAGGGCTTCCGAATCCGTCGACGCGATTCTCTCGGGCGGCGACGAAGTCACGCTCGGCCTGAACCCGCAGTATCTGATCGAGGCTCTCGGTGCGGTGAAGAGCGAGTTCGTCCGCGTGACGTTCACTTCGAGCGACAACGCCAACAAGCTCAGCCCCGTGCTCATCACGAGCCAGACGTCGGTCGATCAGGCCGGTCTCGACTCGTTCAAGTACCTTCTTCAGCCGAACCTCCTCCTCCGCTGATCTCTTCTCTCTCCTACCCGAAACGTTCCCGGATCAGCCGTCAGCCGATCTACGAACCGTCGCGGGTGAGGATGCTCCCGGAGCGAGCATCGGGAGGGACCCACGAAGTGGGAGGGAACCCGCTCTGCGAGCGAAGGGTGCGTCCTCACCCACGACCCACGCGCGAACACCAGAGAAGAACAAGTGTCAGACCCCGAAGATAGGCTGACTCCGTGATTGTGGAGCACCTGAGTCTGGTCGATTTCCGTAATTACGCGACCGCCGAACTCGCCCTCCACCGCGGCCCGAACGTACTGGTGGGTCGCAATGGGCAGGGCAAGACGAATCTGGCTGAGGCGGTGGTGTTCCTCGCCACTCTCGGTTCGCACCGGGTGTCGTCGGATGCGCCGATGGTGCGCGATGGGCAGGAATTCGCGATCATCCGTGCGCGACTCTCGCATGGTGAACGGCGCGTTCTCGCCGAGGTGCAGGTGAACCGGCAGGGCTCGAACAAGGCCCGCATCAACGGCTCGCCGTCGAAGCCGAACGAGCTTCCGCGCTACGCGCATGTCGTGCTCTTCGCCCCGGAAGACCTGCAGATCGTGCGCGGCGATCCGTCTGCGCGTCGCCGATTCATGGATCAGCTCCTCATCCAGCGCATTCCTCGCATCTCGGCGGTCCTCGCGGACTACGACCGTGTGCTCAAGCAGCGCAATGCTCTGCTCAAGTCAGCGAGAGCTCGCGGCATCCGCGGAGAAGGGCTGAGCACCCTCGATGTCTGGGACGACAAGCTCGTCTCACTGGGATCCGAGATCATCACGGCGCGGCAGCGGTTGGCTGCCGATCTTCAGCAGCCGGTGGCCGACGCCTACGAAGCCATCGCCGGCGCCGACCATCGTCCGCAGTTGGAGTGGGCGTTGTCGGTCGGCGGCGCTGATCCGGAGGAAGACGACGACGCAGCGACGGATGCGGAGGAGGCACCGGCCATCGCCAAGCTCGGTGATCAGCAGCACATCGCCGAGTTGTTCCGTGCATCGCTGGCGGCGAAACGGTCGACCGAGATCGATCGAGGGCTCACGCTCACCGGTCCGCATCGTGACGACCTGGTCCTGCGCGTACGTGATCTCCCGGTGAAGGGCTACGCCTCGCACGGCGAATCCTGGTCGGTGGCACTCGCTCTTCGACTGGCGTCGGCCGAGCTCTTGCGCAGCGAGTCCCCGGCGGGAGACCCGGTCCTGATCCTCGACGATGTCTTCGCCGAACTCGATGCCGATCGGCGACAGCGCCTCGCGACTCTGACGGCCGGCTACGAGCAGGTGGTGGTGACCGCAGCGGTGGAGGAGGATATCCCCGAGGTGCTGCATGCCCACGTGGTGCGCATCAACGCCGGGACGATCAGCGACGAGCGGGAGGCAGCGGATGACTGACGCCGCATCGACTCCGCCGGTCGAAGTGCCCGAAACCGTGGGAACGTACCTGCGTCTGCGCGGCTTGCAGCCGAGCTCGAAGAGCTGGAAGCGCAAGCGCCGCATCGTCACCGACGACGACAACGCGCCGTTCACCCCGGGTCGGGATCCGGGTGCACTCGGCGCGGTGCTCGACAAGCTGAGTCGGGACTCCGGCTGGCAGATCACGCTCGCCCGTGAGGACCTGGTCCGGCAGTGGGCCGATCTGGCGGGCGCCGATACCGCGAAGCACTCCGAACCGGTCTCTCTCGAGCGCGGATTGCTCACCGTGAAGTGCGACTCGACGGCCTGGGCGAAGAACCTCCAGTTCATGCGGGCGACCATCCTCACCGAGATCGGCCGTCGCTATCCCGACGCGGGTGTCGAGAACCTCCGCTTCATCGGACCGGACGTCCCCTCCTGGAAATGGGGTCCCAGAGTCGTTCCAGGGCGGGGCCCGCGCGACACCTACGGGTAGGACACCACGAATGGGGTCCACAACGCTCAGAGGGCCACACACGGCCGTTGAGCGGCATTTCCCGACGAAACCCCGCTAGAATGGGAGTTCGTGATATCGATGTGGAGAATGCCCTCTGATGACGCCTGAATCCCCTGCTGACGAGACGGAATCGAACACCGGGGGAACCTCCGACCCCATCGACGGCTCCGAGACCACGAGCAACACGATCTCTCCCAAGATCAAGCAGCCCGGCGAGTACGGAGCCGACTCGATCCAGATCCTCGAAGGCCTCGAGGCGGTGCGCAAGCGCCCCGGTATGTACATCGGGTCCACGGGTCCGCGCGGTCTGCACCACCTGGTCTACGAGATCGTCGACAACTCGGTCGATGAAGCACTCGCCGGATACGCCGACACGATCTCGGTGACGATGCTCGCCGACGGTGGCGTGCGCGTGGTCGACAACGGTCGTGGCATCCCGGTCGACCCGCACTCCTCCGACCCGAACAAGTCGACGGTCGAGGTCGTGTTGACGATCCTGCACGCCGGTGGAAAGTTCGGCGGCGGCGCCTACGCCGTCTCCGGTGGTCTGCACGGTGTCGGCTCCTCGGTCGTGAACGCGCTGTCGACCCGCTTCGACGTCGAGGTCAAGCAGAAGGGCTTCGTCTGGCGCCACTCCTTCGCCGACGGCGGCATCCCGCAGCAGAAGCTCGAGAAGGGCGAGGCGACCAACGAGACCGGTACCAGCATCACGTTCTGGCCGGACGCGTCGATCTTCACCGAATCGATCGACTTCGACTACGACACACTGCGCACGCGGTTCCAGCAGATGGCGTTCCTCAACAAGGGATTGCGCATCGATCTGCGCGACGAGCGCGAGTCCTCGGCCTATGAGGTGGAGGAAGAGGGCGCGACGATCACGAAGCAGCCCGGCGATGTCTTCTTCTACGAGCGCGGACTCGTCGACTACGTCGAGTACCTCAACAAGGTGCGCCATGCCGAGGTCGTGAACGACGAGATCATCGCGTTCGAGTCGGAGGACACGCAGCGCAAGATCTCTCTCGAGGTCGCCATGCAGTGGACCACCTCGTACACCGAGAACGTCTTCACCTACGCCAACACGATCAACACCCACGAGGGCGGAACGCACGAGGAAGGCTTCCGCGCGGCGCTCACGACCCTGGTGAACAAGTACGCCCGTGCGAACAACATCCTCAAGGAGAAGGACGACAACCTCTCCGGCGACGACGTGCGCGAGGGACTCACGGCGGTCATCTCGATCAAGCTGGGCGAGCCGCAGTTCGAGGGGCAGACCAAGACCAAGCTCGGCAACACCGAGGCGAAGGCTTTCGTGCAGAAGGTCGTCGGCGATCAGCTCGGAGACTGGTTCGAACGCAACCCGGTCCAGGCCAAGAACATCATCCGCAAGGCTCTCGACGCGGCGACCGCTCGCCTCGCCGCCCGCAAGGCCCGCGAGACCGCACGTCGCAAGAGCGTCTTCGAGTCGGCGGCCATGCCGGACAAGCTCAAGGACTGCACGAGCAAGGATCCGTCGATCAGCGAGATCTTCCTCGTCGAGGGTGACTCGGCCGGTGGTTCCGCCGTGCAGGGTCGCGACCCGCACACCCAGGCGATCCTGGCGCTCCGCGGCAAGATCCTCAACGTCGAGCGCGCGCGTCTCGACAAGGCCCTGGGCAACAAGGAAGTCCAGGCGATGATCCAGGCCTTCGGCACGGGCATCGGCGAAGAGTTCGACATCGAGAAGGCGCGCTATCACAAGATCGTGTTGATGGCCGATGCCGACGTCGACGGCCAGCACATCACCACGCTGCTGCTCACGCTGCTGTTCCGCTACATGCGCGGACTCATCGAGGCCGGCTTCGTGTATCTCGCGATGCCGCCGCTGTACCGACTGAAGTGGTCGAACTCCCCGCACGAGTACGTGTTCAGCGATGCCGAGCGCGACGCTCTGCTCAAGCACGGCCTCGACAACGGCAAGCGGATCCCGAAGGACGCCGGCATCCAGCGCTACAAGGGTCTCGGTGAGATGAACCCGAAGGAGCTGTGGGAGACGACGATGGATCACACCACGCGCACCCTGCAGCAGATCACCATCGAGGACGCCGCCGCCGCCGACGAGATCTTCAGCGTGCTGATGGGTGAAGACGTCGAGTCCCGACGCAGCTTCATCCAGCGCAACGCCAAGGACGTCCGCTTCCTCGACATCTGACGCCCCGCGGGCTCAGACCAGATGTGTGACAGAGAGATTGATTGATGACTGACGAAGAACGCACCGAGCCGGAACACGACCACGGCAAGATCGACCAGGTCGACCTCCAGTTCGAGATGCAGCGCAGCTACCTCGACTACGCCATGGCGGTCATCGTCGGGCGTGCCCTCCCCGACGTGCGCGACGGCCTCAAGCCGGTTCACCGCCGTGTGATCTACGGCATGTACGACGGCGGCTTCCGCCCCGACAAGTCGTTCTCGAAGTGCGCCCGTGTGGTGGGCGAGGTCATGGGCCAGTACCACCCGCACGGCGACTCGGCGATCTACGACGCCCTCGTGCGTCTGGTGCAGCCGTGGTCTCTGCGGTATCCGCTGGCTCTCGGCCAGGGCAACTTCGGCTCTCCCGGCAACATGGGCGCCGCGGCTCCTCGATACACCGAGACCAAGATGGCCCCGCTCGCGCTCGAGATGGTGCGCGACATCGAAGAGGACACGGTCGACTTCACCGACAACTACGACGGTCAGACTCAGGAGCCGACGGTCCTGCCGGCCCGCTTCCCGAACCTGCTCGTCAACGGCTCGGTCGGTATCGCGGTCGGCATGGCCACGAACATCCCGCCGCACAACCTGCGCGAGGTATCGGCCGCGGCGCTGTGGGCACTCGACAACCCCGGCATCTCCCGCGAGGAGCTGCTCGACGGCCTGATCCAGCGCATCCCCGGTCCGGACTTCCCGACCGGCGCGCAGATCCTCGGCACCAAGGGCGTCCACGAGGCGTACCGCACGGGCCGCGGCTCCATCACGATGCGCGCCGTCGTCAACGTCGAAGAGATCCAGGGGCGCACCTGCCTCGTCATCACCGAGCTGCCCTACCAGGTCAACCCCGACAACGTCGCGGTGAAGATCGGTGACCTCGCCCGCGACGGCAAGATCACCGGCATCGCCGACATCCGTGACGAGTCCTCCGACCGTACGGGTCAGCGCCTGGTCGTCGTGCTCAAGCGCGACGCGGTCGCGAAGGTCGTGCTGAACAACCTGTACAAGCACACGCAGCTGCAGGAAAACTTCGGCGCGAACATGCTCGCGATCGTCGACGGCGTGCCGCGCACGCTCGCGATCGACGGTTTCATCACGCACTGGATCACGCACCAGATCGAGGTGATCGTCCGGCGCACGGAGTTCCGTCTGCGCGAGGCCGAGAAGCGCATGCACATCCTGCGCGGATACCTGAAGGCGCTCGATGCGCTCGACGAGGTCATCGCGCTCATCCGTCGGTCGCAGACCACGGCCGATGCGAATGAGGGACTCCAGGAGCTCCTCGACATCGACGAGATCCAGGCCGACGCGATCCTGCAGATGCAGCTGCGCCGTCTGGCTGCACTCGAGCGTCAGAAGATCATCGACCAGGCGAACGAGCTCGAAGCACAGATCACCGACTACAAGTCGATCCTCGCCGACGAGGGCCGTCAGCGCACGATCATCCGTGAAGAGCTGACCGGCATCGTCGACCGCTTCGGTGACGAGCGCCGCACGCACATCCTGCACGGCTTCGACGGCGATGTCTCGATGGAAGACCTCATCGCCGAGGAGGAGATGGTCGTCACCGTCACGCGCGAGGGCTACATCAAGCGCACGCGCAGCGACAACTACCGCTCCCAGCACCGTGGCGGCAAGGGGGTCAAGGGCGCGCAGCTTCGTGCGAACGACATCGTCGAGCACTTCTTCGTGACGACGACGCACCACTGGCTGCTCTTCTTCACCGACAAGGGTCGCGTCTACCGCGCGAAGACGTATGAGGTGCCGGAGGCCGGACGCGATGCCAAGGGCATGCACGTCGCGAACCTGCTGGCGCTGCAGCCCGACGAGAGCATCGCGCAGGTGCTCGACATCCGCGACTACGAGGTCGCCGACTACCTGGTGCTGGCCACGCGCGAGGGTCTGGTCAAGAAGACCCGCCTCGAGGCGTATGACACCAACCGTCAAGGCGGCGTCATCGCGATCCGTCTGAACGACGAGGACGAGCTCGTCAGCGCGCTCCTCGTGAACGCCGAGGACGACATCCTCCTCATCAGCCGTCGCGGCATGTCGGTGCGCTTCGAGGCGACCGATGAGGCGCTGCGTCCGATGGGTCGGGCGACGGCCGGTGTGCGGGGTATGAAGTTCAAGATCGACGAGGACTGCCTGCTGTCGGCGTCGGTCGCCGCCCCCGGGAAGTTCGTGTTCATCGTCACGGACGGCGGCTACGCGAAGCGCACCGCGGTCGAGGAATACCGGGTCCAGGGACGCGGTGGAACAGGCATCAAGGTCGCCAAGCTGAACGACGATCGGGGCACTCTCGCGGGTGGTCTGATCGTCGCCGAGGACGACGAGGTCTTGGTGGTTCTCTCCAGCGGCAAGGTGGTACGCTCTGCCGTGGCCGAGGTCCCCGCCAAGGGTCGAGACACCATGGGAGTGGTGTTCGCCCGGACGACGGAGGCCGACCGCATCCTCGCCATCGCCCGTAATGGCGAGCGTGGCCTCGCCGAAGACGAGGCCGATGCGGAGGATGCCGAGACCCAGGCACCTGAGACGACAGAGACCCCCGAGGATACAGACGCATGAGTACAGTGGCCGACAAGCTGGCGAAGAAGTCGACACGCAAGACCAGTGGCAAGCAGGTCCGCCTGCGTCTGGTCTACGTCGACTTCTGGTCGGCCGTGAAGCTCTCGTTCCTCGGAGCGGTCGCTCTCGCCGTGGTCACGATGGTGGCGTTCTTCCTGATCTTCCTGGTGCTCCAGGCGACCGGGATCATGAAGACCGCTGAGGGATTCCTGCTCGGCATCACCGGCAACGAGTTCGTGCTGTCGGAGGTCGTCGGTCTGCCGCAGGTCATGGCTTTCGCCGCGGTCGTGGCGATCCTGAACCTGATCGTCTTCACGGTGCTCGGCGCCGTCGTCGCCGGGATCTACAACCTCGCGGTGAAGGTGACGGGCGGACTGCTCGTCGGGTTCATGTCGAACTGATCCTCGAACCGGATTTCCGAAGGGCGGATGCTGCGGCATCCGCCCTTCGTCGTCCCCCGGTGTGCTCGGCGCTCAGACGACGCCGGTCGTGCCGAGGAGCGTGCCGATCAGCCAGGTCGCGGCGAGAGCGAGCGCTCCACCGATGACCAGTCGGATAGATGCCCTCAGGGGCGGGGACCCGCCGATCCGCGCCGACAGTGAACCGGTGATCGCGAGGGCGATCAGGACGGCGACGAAGGTGATCGGAACACGCCACTCGGGCGGCGGCAGCAGGATGGCGAGTAGCGGGAGCAGAGCTCCGAGCGTGAAGGCGACCGCCGAAGAGAGCGCCGCGTGCCACGGATTGACGAGATCGTCCTGGTCGATGCCCAGCTCGACCTCCAGGTGGGCGGAGAGCGCATCGTGTGCGGTGAGCTCCTCGGCGACCTGACGTGCGGTCTCCTCGGAGAGGCCCCGGTCGCGATAGAGCTCGGTGAGTTCGGCCAGCTCGGCGGCCGGCATGGTGCGCAGCTCCTCACTCTCCTTCGCGATCAGCGCGCGTTCACTGTCGCGCTGGCTGCTCACCGAGACGTACTCTCCGAGCGCCATCGAGATCGCCCCGCCGACCAGTCCGGCGATCCCCGCGGTCAGCAGGGCCGCGTTGTCGGTCGTCGCGCCCGCCACGCCCACGACCAGTGAGGCGACCGAGACGATGCCGTCGTTCGCGCCGAGCACTCCCGCGCGCAACCAGTTCAGTCGTTGGCCGAGACCTGCGCCGTGAGGTTCACCTTCGTGGGCTGCCATGCAGCCAGTGAAGCAGATGGACATCGCGCTCGATAGGGGCGGAAAGCACCCACGACGGGTTATGGAAAACCCGAAGCGGAGTGTCCGGCTGACTCGGTGTCATGCGTGTCTGCCCCGCCGTACCTTGGAACCATGACCACTCAGACTGCGACCCCGGCTCCCGCCACGGCGGTGAAGCCGCCGTTGCGCATCTTCCTCACGATCCTGCACCTCGCAGGTGTCGGCGCGCTCGGCGGCGCCATCTTCGGCATGCTCGGCGGACTCCTCGGCACCGGCCTCGGTCTGCTCTTCGCCGCCGGCATCGGCCTCGTGCTCCTCGTCGGGCTCGTGTACGCCCTGTACGGACTCGGGTGGTTCGAGGTCGCCCGTGTCGGTGCCCTCTACCGCACCCCGATCACCCCGTTGCGACTGCAGCAGCGCGACCGCCCCGGGTTCGTCGGCTGGCTGCGCTCCCTCGGGCGCCAGGCGATCGACCCCCGCATGTGGCGAGCGGTCGCGAACTTCGCCATCTCGGCCGTGCTCGGCTTCATCGTGCTGCGGCTCGCCTGGAGCCTGGTGTGGTCGATCATCATCTCCTTCGCCCCGCTCACTGCGGCGGACGCGGTCATGGGACCGTTCGGCGGCGGAGGCATCCCCGTCGCCTGGGCACCGCTGGTCGGTATCCTCGGCATCGCGGCCTCCGTGGTCGGGATGATCGGCCTGGCGCTGCTGCACCGCACGCTGTCACTGGCGATCGTCGTCCGCAGCAAGGAGACGGAGCTCACCGAACGCGTCCGCACCTCGACCGCCCAGCGGGAAGGAGCGGTCCGCGCCGCCGATCTGGAGCGCACGCGCATCGAGCGCGACCTGCACGACGGCGTCCAGCCGCGGCTCGTCTCCGTCGGCATGACGCTCGGGCTCGCTCAGCAGAAGATCGACAGCGACCCGGACACTGCCAAGGAACTCATCAACGAAGCACACACATCGACCAAGGCGGCCATCACGGAGCTGCGGCAGCTCGCCCGCGGCATCCACGCGTCCGTGCTCGACGACCGCGGCCTCGACGCCGCGCTGTCGGCCCTCGCCAGCCGATCGCACATCCCCGTGCACCTCGATGTGCGCATGGACGGACGATGCAGTCGCGAGGCCGAGGCCGCCGTGTACTTCTCGATCGCGGAATCACTGACCAACGCCGCGAAGCATTCTCGGGCCAGTGAGGCCCGAGTCATCGTACGACTCCGCGAGGGGAACACGCTCTGGGCGCGGGTCGAGGACAACGGCATCGGCGGCGCGCAGGTGCAGCCGGGTGGCGGCCTCGACGGCATCGCGAACCGCATCCTCGCCGCCGGCGGGACGTTCCGCCTCGACAGTCCGCAGGGCGGACCGACCAGCCTGGAGGTGAACGTACCGTGCGCATCCTGATCTGCGAGGACTCCGTTCTCCTCCGCGAAGGACTGGTCCGTCTGCTCGAGGACGCCGGCCACGAGGTTGTCGCCGCTCTCCCCGACATCGAGGGCCTCGACGAGGCCGTCGCCACCACGGCACCCGACCTGTGCATCCT
This sequence comes from Microbacterium sp. Cr-K20, assembly GCF_000708325.1. Lineage (NCBI taxonomy): Bacteria > Bacillati > Actinomycetota > Actinomycetes > Micrococcales > Microbacteriaceae > Microbacterium > Microbacterium sp. Cr-K20. The sequence goes on from NZ_JARE01000082.1 coordinate 84,896, forward strand.
GGATGTCCGGCTGCCTCCCACGTTCACCGATGAGGGGATCCGCGCGGCGCTCGGACTCCGGTCGACGCATCCGTCGCTCGCCATCCTCGTGCTCTCGCAGTACGTCGAGGAGCGCTACGCCTCCGACCTGATCGCGGCGCAGGGTGGTCCGCTCGGATACCTGCTCAAGGATCGCGTCGCCGACGTCTCGGAGTTCCTCGCCTCGGTGCAGCGCATCTCCGAGGGGGCCACGGTGCTCGACCCCGAAGTGGTGGCGCAGCTGCTCACGCGGCGCAACCGTGACGACAGGATGATGCGTCTCACGGAACGGGAGCGCACCGTGCTCGCGCTGATCGCGGAGGGGAAGTCGAACCAGGCGATCGCCGGTCTCCTCTTCCTCTCCGAGGCGAGTGTCGAGAAGCACATCACCGCCATCTTCCAGAAGCTGGGCTTCGAGCAGGACGAGTCGGGCAACCGCCGCGTGCTCGCCGCCCTCGCCCACATCGAGAACACCGGTGGCCCGACGCCGCCGACCGGCCAGACAGGAGTGGCACGATGACCACCGACAACAACGGCGCCCCGGGCGAGCACACCCCGCTCACCCCGCCGCCCGCTTCTCCCCCGCCCGCTTCCGCACCACAGACGCAGACACCCTCGACGCCCGCCCCGCCGGCGGCTCCGACGCCTCCCCCGCCCGGTGCTTCGGGCGGTCGCTCCTCGGGAACGACGGTGGTCATGGTCATCACGGCCGTGGTCGGCGGCATCGCCCTGCTCGGTGCCGGAGGAACGGCCGCTGCGGCTGCGGCCGGGAACATCGTGTCCTCGAGCCGTCCGGACTCGGTGCAGACCGTGGGCGTGGACGGCATCGAGGGGATCGACGTCGATGCGGATGCGAGCACCATGCGAGTCGAGTTCGGCGATGTCGATGAGGCACAGCTCTCCATCACCAACGGCCGCGGCACCGCGTGGACATTCGACCGCGACGGTGACGAACTGATCGTCCGGAGCCCCGACGGGGTGTTCGGCTGGTGGTTCGGCAACTGGTTCGGTGATGAGGAGATCGCCGTCCTCACGCTGCCGGAGAGCCTGCGCGACGATGCGCTGGATGCCGATCTCAATCTGGACGCGGGCAGCCTGGACGTCGTGGGTGACTTCGGAGTGCTCGACGTGCGCGTCAACGCCGGTGCCCTCGACGTGGAAGGGTCGGCCAGAGAGCTCGACGCGGAGATGAACGCCGGTCGCGCCGACATCCTCCTCGACGGCGTCATCCGCGCCGACCTCGGCGTCTCTGCGGGCGATCTCACGGTCGAGCTGACCGGCACGGCACCCTCGGAGACGACGATCGAGGTCAATGCCGGGACGCTCGATCTGACCGTGCCGGACGTCGAGTACGCGATCACCCAGGACGTCAGTGCCGGCACATTGAACGCCAAGGTCGACGAGGGCTCCAGCGCGCGAAGGACCATCGACGTGTCGCTCTCCGCGGGCACCGCGACCATCCGTCCCGGCCGCTGAACACCGTCGAGGGTGGGGACTCTCCGGGGTCCTCCCCCTCGATTCGGATTTTCCGTGTTTCTCCGGTAAAGTCTTGGAGGTTGACGGGGCTATAGCTCAGGCGGTTAGAGCGCTTCACTGATAATGAAGAGGTCCCAGGTTCAAGTCCTGGTAGCCCCACCCTTTAACTCAAGAAATTCCCTCACGGGGCCTTAGCTCAGTTGGTAGAGCGCCTGCTTTGCAAGCAGGATGTCAGGAGTTCGAATCTCCTAGGCTCCACAGGATCGAGAAGCCCCCGGCAGTTGCCGGGGGCTTCTCCGGTTTCCGGGTCGGAAAGGGAAGGCCACCGCAGCAGATCTCCGATGGTTATCGAGGCTAGTAGCGTCGAGACTGACGACATGAGAGGTGCCGGATGCCCGACACGCACAGAACCCTGCCAGGGCTCAGCTATGACGCATACGTTGAACTGCGCGAGCACGACATAACCAATGACAAGCTCGATCCGAATGAATGGCGTCTGGGGCAAGCTTCATCGTGGGCACACTGGGGACCCTGCGGTGCTGCCCCACGCATCACCGCAGAGAACCGGCATCTCTCCTCAGCAACGAGTGCCGCGGGGTTGAAAGCCACTATCGCCGACCTCACGCGAATCGCTCACACGGACCGGGCCGGTTTCGAGGCCTCACCTTATCCGCTCACTCCGAGCGTGGCGCTTCTGGGTCTCAACTTCGCCGGTAGCAGTCTGGATCCCACGTCCGCTGACTTCGCCCCTTTCCATCATCCAGGGCCGACGTCTACCGACCATTTCCTCCGAGCGAGCGTCGAGCTCGCGGCCTTCGACGCAGGGCTTCCAGGGGAGTACCCCGCGCCGTACATCACGGACGTGTTCAAGCTGGCGCCCACGCCCTATGGACCGGACCTCGCAAGAGCGTTCGACGGACGATCCCACCCTGCGATCGAAAACGGTCTGGCGGTGCTCAGCTTCGAGCTCGAAGTCCTGACGCGTGCGAACCATGGCCGTCCGCCATTGCTCATCGCTCTGGGGGATCATGCCCACAATTGGCTTTCCGGTACGGCCAAGCATCCAGATGCCGTCCGGTTTCGGGATCTGGTGGAGCAGACGGGGTCCCCTCTGCATAAGGCCGTTCACTATGCGAACGTCGGGCGCGTTTCCTTACGGGCATCACAGATCGAAGCTGTGCTTCGCAAAGCGATCCTCACGGGCTGAATGCTGGAGACGTAGCACGCACAGTGCTCGGCCCCCAGGAGCTTCTCCCGTCTTCGGGACGGACCCGACGATTGCGCGGGACGAGACCTCAGCGCTCACGCGCTTCGGCCTCACTCGACCGGACGCAGATCGCGCAGGATCGTCGCCTGCCGGACGAGGAACGTGCGCTCGTCGAGCTTCTTCCGGCGAAGCCAGCCGGTCACCTCGTCGTTGTGCTTGCTGGCGTTGCAGGATGCGCAGGCAGGGACGACATTCTCGAGCGTGTAGCGGCCGCCGCGCGAGATGGGCTGGATGCAGTCGCGCTGCAACGCGGCCCCCTCGCCGCCGCAGTAGGCGCATCCGCCCCAGGCATCCATGAGGTCGTGCCACTGGGCGTCGGTGAGGTCGTTGTCGACCTTGGCGAGTCGGTTCGTCCGACGCTTGGCGTACCGCGCACGTGTCGCCGGCGACGCGTTGGCGGAGGAGACCTTGCGGGGGCGGCGCATGCGCTGATGCTACCGCGGTGGATGCGGGCTCAACGCCCGCCGCCGCCGAACTTCGAGAAGAAGCGGTCAGCCGCCGTGCGCTGCTCTGCGACGGAAGCGACGGTCGTCGGATCCACGGGGCTGAACGTGAACACGAGGTCCTGCGGACCAGCGGCGCCGAGCCGGTACGCGCTCAGACCACCACCCTGATCGCGCGCCATGCCACTGGGCCAGACGTCGGCCCGTGCACCGGCGACCCCCAACCGCCACCCGCGCGGGTCGAGGTCTTCCCGCAACAGGCACAGCGCCTCGAAAGCATCGTTCGCCTGCCGCTCGACAGCGCCGAGCTCCGGGGAGTTCACGACCACCACCCACTGCCAGTCATCGGTCTGCCACCAGCTGATCCTCACCTCGTGGATGAGACCGCCGTGGGTGGCGGAGATCTTCTGGGGACTCTGCGGCCGCGCCGGTACGTCGTCCATCAGGAGCCGATCGCGTGCGCACCCACCGACACGAGCTCGTGCGGCGCGACGTTCAGCCGCTCGCCGCCGTCGGCCGTGACGATCACGATGTCCTCGATGCGTGCGCCCCACGCGCCGGCGAAGTAGATGCCCGGCTCGATGCTGAACGCCATCCCTTCCCGCAGCACCAGGTCGTTGCCGGGCGCGATGTAGGGCTCTTCGTGCACCGAGACGCCGATGCCGTGGCCGGTGCGGTGCAGGAACGCCTCGCCGAGACCCGCAGCCGCGAGCACGTCCCGCGCGGCCGCGTCGACCTGTGCCGCCGTCGCCCCCGGACGAACGGCATCCACCGCGGCCTGCTGCGCCCGCACGAGAACCGCGATGCGCTCGGCCGCTTCGGGGTCAGGGCTGCCGACGACGTAGGTCCTCGTGCTGTCGGAGTTGTAGCCGCTCGGCACCGCACCGCCGATGTCGACCACGACGACGTCGCCCTCTTCGATCACCCGGTCCGAGACCTCGTGGTGCGGGTCGGCACCGTTCGGGCCCGAGCCGACGATCACGAACTCGACCGTGCGGTGGCCCTCCGCCACGATGGCCTCCGCGATGTCGGCCGCGACCTCGCGCTCGGTGCGTCCGGCCCGAAGCCACTCCGGCACGCGGCGGTGCACCGCGTCGATCGCGTCCCCCGCTCGGCGCAGTTCGGCGATCTCCTCGGCATCCTTGATCATGCGTCCTTCGCGGAGCACGGGTGTCGTCAGCTCGAGACGCACGCCGAGACGCTCGCCGATCGGGACGACGTGCAGCGCGGGCAGCGCATCCGAGACGCCGACGCGGGAGACCGTACCCACGGCCTCGGTCACGAGCGCGTACGGGTCTTCGCCGTCGACCCAGTCGGCGACCGCGAGTCCGAGCTCACCGACAGCGGTGGTGCGAACCTTCGCGAGCTCCATCCGCGGCACGACGACCGTCGGAGCGATGTCGGGGCCGATCACCAGGGCCGTCAGTCGCTCGATCGTGTCGCCCTCGACGCCCAGCAGATACTGCAGGTCGGGGCCAGGCCCGACGATGATCGCATCCAGCCCGGATTCGGCGGCGAGGGATGCGGCGCGGGCGAGGCGGGCGGCGTACACGGAGGCGGGGAAGGGCAGTGTGCTCACGGGTTCCACGCTACTGCGCGGGTACCCGCGACGGCACCCGCGTTCCGTGGACCCGGCGTCAACCGGCGCGCACGGCGCGGGGCGGGACTCCGTACTGGGCGCGGAACACACGGCTGAAATGCGCCGCATCGACGAAGCCCGCACTCATCGCGATCTCGGCGATGGAGCGGTGCGCCTGATACGGGTCGGTCAGCGCGTCGTAGCAGCGCTGCAGTCGGCGTCGCCGGATGACCGTGGAGACCGAGGCGCCCTGCTCACTGAACATCGAGTGCAGATGCCGCACCGAGATGTAGTGCGCCGCCGCGATCTGCGACGGAGACAGCTCGCTGTCGGCGAGGTGCACGTCGATGTACGTGAGGATGTGCGTCAGCGTCGTGGAATGTGCGCTCACCGGACCGTCGGTCGCGACGAGGTTCGCCTCGAGCACGGTGCTGAGCATGTCGACGGCGGTACGCAGCATCCGTCGGGCGATGCGGCTGTCGAGGTGGTGTGCACCTTCCGCGAGCGAGCCGAGGTAGGGACCGACCATCGCACCCAGCGCTCCACCGGCATTGAGGCGTGTGGCGGTGATGCGGCTGGTGTCCTCCGTGGGGATGTCGAGGAGGACCTTCGGGAACATCACCACCGACATCTGCACGGCGTCATCGAAGAGCAGGGAGTACGGACGGTCGGTGTCGTAGAGCGCCATGTCGCCGCTGCCGAGTGCGGTCTCGCGTCCGTCCTGCACGATCATGCCGCTCCCGCGCTCGATGCGGGAGAACTTGAAGTACTGCTGCGGGGCACGGGAGATGAGGGAGGGAGTGCGATGCACGCCGTGCCCGTCGGCGTCGATCGCGAAGACGTGGATGTCGCCGGCAGCGGTGGCATCGATCGCACCCTGGAAGCGATCCTGCTCCGGCGCTGTCACGTCCAGCGCGACGACGGCGCGGGAGACCGCATGGCGGTAGTCGAGGAACGACAGACTCTGCATCAGGGCTCACCTCACTGTGGCCGATCATATACGATGCTGCATTTTAGCATTCGTGCGCTGTGCCCGCGTAGACAAGTGTTCTGCTCTCGCCGTCAATCGACGACGGCTCCCCCTGGCGAGTATGAGGACTTACCCGAGCATCGAAGGAGCTGTGCCATGGTGACGTCCACTCCCACAACCTCGACGACGAGAACGGCCGAGCATCGGCGCCTCGGCGTCTTCGCGGTCGCATTCATGATCATCGCCGCCTCCGCGCCGCTCACCGTGCTCGCCGGCGGAGTGACCAGCGCCTACGCGGTCACGCACGTCGACGGCATCCCCTTCGGCTACATCGTGCTCGCGGTGGCACTCGGCATCTTCGCGATCGGCTACGCCGCCATGAGCCGGTTCGTCACGAATGCCGGCGCGTTCTACGCGTACGTCGCGCAGGGGATCGGTCGCCCGACCGGCGTCGGGGCCTCGGTGCTCGCGTTCCTCTCCTACAACGCCATGCAGATCGGCATCTACGGGATGCTCGGGTTCCAGATCAGCTCGTTCATCGAGTCGAAGACCGGTTGGGCGAGCCCCTGGTGGGTCTGGGTCCTCCTCACGATCGTGCTCGTCGGCGTGCTCGGAGTCCACCGGGTGGATCTCTCGGCGAAGGTGCTGGGCGTGCTCGTCGCGCTGGAGTTCGTGGCGGTGATCGTGTTCGACCTGTTCGCCTTCCGGAACCCGGCCGAGGGATTCACGGCGGCCCCCATCACCCCCTCGGCGCTGTTCGTCCCGGGAGTCGGGGCCGTCCTCGCGTTCGGCATCGCCGCGTTCATGGGCTTCGAGTCGGCCGCGATCTACGGCGAGGAGTCCAAGGACCCGAAGCGCACCATCCCGCGTGCGACGTTCCTCGCGGTCTGCGTCTCCGGCATCTTCTACGCCATCTCCTCGTGGGCGCTCGCGCTCGCCGTCGGCCCGAGCAAGATCACCGACCCCGCGGGCATCTCGCCGGAAGAGGCCGGTCCTCCGCTGTTCTTCAACTTCGTCGCCGAGCACCTGGGCGTCATCTGGGTCGATGTGATGTCGATCCTCTTCATCACCAGCCTGTTCGCCGCCCTCGTCAGCTTCCACAACGCGGTCGCCCGCTATGCCTTCTCGCTCGGTCGCGAGGGCGTGCTGCCGCGGGTGCTGGGTACCGTCCGCATTCGCAGCGGTGCGCCGTGGGCCGGGTCGCTCCTGCAGTCCGCGATCGCGGTCATCGTGATCGTCGGTTTCGCGATCGGCGAGCAGGGCTGGAACCCCGAGAACGGACCGTACCCGGTGATCACGCTCTTCACCTGGCTCACCAACCTCGGCGCCTTCGGACTCGTGCTGCTCCTGGTGCTCGTCTCGGTCGCGGTGATCGGCTTCTTCCGCCGCGACAGCCGAGAGGTGGGCGCCGGCAGCAGGCTGGTCGCGCCGATCATCGCCTTCGTGGCGCTCGCGATCGTCTGGGTGCTGATCCTTCTGAACTGGGATGTGCTGCTCGGTCAGGCCGAGTCCACCCCGACGACCTTCATCCTTCCCGCTGTGCTGCTCGTGCCCTCGGCCCTGGCCGTCGTGTGGGCGCTGTGGCTGCGCAGGGCGCGGCCGGAGGTCTATCGCCAGATCGGCCACGGCACCGAGCTGCCGGAGGCTCCGATCCTGGGCGAGCCCGAGCCGGTGGTCGACGCGACGAGAGGAAACCTGTGAGCACCACTGACACCAGACTGACCTTCCGGTATCTGTCCGAGCCGGACACGATCGCGGCCGGCGTCACTGACATGGGGCTGTGCGTCGACGTGATGGAGGAGACCCTGCGTCTCGTCGACGACGGCGACTACCGGATGGGCGGACCGGACGGGAACTCGCACGGCTCGATGGTCACCTTCCCCGCCGAATCCGCTCATGAGGGAATGCCGCTCGACGGACCCCATCGCCGGATGATGGCGATGCCGGCGTACCTCGGCGGCACCTTCCAGACGGCCGGCTGCAAGTGGTACGGGTCGAACATGGCCAACCGCGAGAACGGTCTGCCGCGGTCGATCCTGATGCTCACGCTGAGCGACAAGGACACCGGCGCGCCACTCGCGCACATGTCGGCGAACCTGCTGAGTGCGTATCGCACGGGCGCCGTGCCGGGAGTCGGTGCCCGCCACCTCGCGAACCCCGATGCGCGGAGCGTGGGCATCGTGGCACCCGGCGTGATGAACCGCACGACGCTCGAAGCCTTCGTGGCCGTGCGCCCCGAGCTCGACACCCTGAAGGTCGCCGGACGCAGCCGATCGAGCATCGACTCCTTCGTGGAGTGGGTGCGGCGCGAGTACCCCCAGTTCACGACGGTCACGGTCGTCGACAGTGTGGAGGATGCCGTACGCGACAGCGATCTGGTCACGGTCGCCCCCACGACGCCGGCCGGTTCGGCGAACTACGTGCGGATCGAGAAGCGGTGGCTCAAACCGGGTGCGCTGGTGAGCCTGCCCGCCGACATCATGATCGACGACGAACTGCTCCACGGAGCGCGACACGTCGCCGACTTCCGTGGGCTGTACGAGGCGTGGAGCGAAGAGGTGCCGCACCCGGCGCACGAGCACATCGGGCTCCACGGCATGTACCTGCTGGATCGGATCCGTTCGGGGGACGTGCGCGACGAGGCTCTCGAGAACCTCCCCGCCATCATGAGCGGGCAGGCAGAGGGACGCCGAACGGAGGACGACATCTTCCTCTACTCCGTCGGCGGGATGCCGGTGGAAGACGTCGCGTGGGGGACCGTCGTCTACCGGCGTGCGATGGCCGAGGGCATCGGCACGGAGCTGCTGCTCTGGGACACTCCGGCTCTCGCATGACCGGCGTCCGTCCCCCATCGATCATTCGTCAGGAGTTCCCATGAGTGCGCAGGTCAGGAAGCGGATCGTCATCGTCGGGCTGGGGGCGGTGGGTGCGCTCGCCGCGTGGCGACTGTCGCAGCGTGACGACGTCGAGGTCATCGGCATCGAGCAGTACGGCAAGGTGCACGACCGCGGCTCCTACGCCGGCGAGTCTCGGGTCTTCCGCACGGCCTATCACGAGGGCGGGCGCTACGTGCCGATGCTGCAGGAGTCGCGGCGACTGTGGCGTGAACTCGAGCAGCGGTCCGGCCGGGAGCTCTACCTCGAGGTGGGGGCCCTGTCGATCGCCCAGCCCGACCGGATGGAGATGCGCACGACCCTCGACACCGTGCGCGAGTTCGACCTGCCGCACACCCTCTACGACACCGAGGAGCTGCGACGCGCCCACCCGCAGCACAACGTGCACGACGGCGACGTCGGGGTGCTCGACCACCACGGCGGCGGCATCCGTCCCGAGGTCTCGCTGATGGCTGCGCTCGATCTCGCCGAGGCGGCCGGTGCGCAGCTGCGCTTCCACACCCCGGTGCTCGCGATCGAGGAAGAACCGGGCGGCGTGGTGGTGCGCACCCCGACCGAGGCGATCCGCGCTGACACCGTGATCCTCGCCTCCGGCTCCTGGTCCACACGGCTGGACCCCCGGCTGCACGACCTGTTGCGGTTGCAGGTCCTCGGGCTGACCTGGTTCATGCCCACGGACATCGCCGACTTCCTCCCCGAGCGCTTCCCCGCGTTCCTGCGCGACGTGGGCCCCGTGCACTTCTTCGGGGCGCCGAGCCTCGACGGATACTCGATCAAGGCGAGCAGCAACCCGACCTGGCCGGTCGCCCGCGATGTCGACGAGGTTCCGCGGGAGTACACGCGACACGAACTCGCGAAGATCGGGCAGCAGGCGAAGGAGTTCTTCCCGTCGTTGAACCCCGAGCCCGTGCGCTCCAGCGTGCACCACTGCGCTTACACACCCGATCGCACCCCCATCGTCGACGTGAGCGAGAGCGAGCGGGTCGTGACGGTGACCGGTCTCTCGGGTCACGGCTTCAAGTTCGCGCCCGTGCTCGGGGAATGGGCTGCGCGGCTCGCCACGCGGCCGAGCGATGCCGGCATCGACCCGCACTTCTCGCTGGCCGCGCACCTCGACCGATTGGCGACCGTCGGTGCGTACCGCGGCGGCGGTCACTGAGCCCGGTCCGCGCTCTTCGGTCACGGACCGGCAAGCGCGCCGCACGGGCAGTCAAACTCCGCTCGACCCCCGAGCACAGACTCGAACTGCGCGATGAACCTGTCGCGCACCCCATCGTGAGGAGACAGTGATGTCGGAGAACGCCCCGGTTCTGGACGAGGCCGCCCTGTTGGAGCGCGTCGGCGCCCCCGAAGGTCAGGGCCGCGAAGTGGTCGACGCGGCGACGCGCGAACCGATCGGACGGGCGCCCGTGCATACGGTCGAGGAGCTCGACGCCGCGGTCGCGCGGGCGAAGGCGGCGCAGCCCGGGTGGGATGCACTCGGCCATGCGGAGCGCAGTGCGCTCCTGAACCAGGTGGCCGATGCGATCGACGCGAACGCCGAGCCGCTCGCCCGGCTGCTCTCGCGCGAGCAGGGCAAGCCGCTCAACGGGCCGAATGCCCGCTTCGAGGTGGGCGCGTGCTCCGCGTGGCTGCGCACCGCCGCCGCGACGCCCCTCGAGCCGGAGACCGTGGTGGACGACGGTGAGACCCATGCCGAGCTCCACTACCGCGCGATCGGCGTGGTCGGTGCGATCGGACCGTGGAACTGGCCCCTCATGATCGGCATCTGGCAGATCGCTCCGGCGCTGCGCATGGGCAACACGGTCGTCGTGAAGCCGAGCGGATACACGACGCTGAGTGTGTTGGCGCTGATCGAGGTCATGAACCGGGTGCTCCCCCGCGATGTGCTCATCGGTGTCGCCGGAGACCGCGAGGTGGGGGCGAGGATCGCCTCCCACCCGGACATCGGCAAGGTCATGTTCACGGGTTCGACGGCGACCGGGCGCAGCATCGTCGAGAGCTCGGCGCAGAACCTCGCCAGGCTCACGCTCGAGCTCGGTGGCAATGACGCGGGGATCGTCCTGCCGGGCGTCGACGCGACCGCCATCGCGCAAGACCTCTTCTGGGGCGCGTTCATCAATACGGGACAGACGTGTGCGGCGCTCAAGCGCCTCTACGTGCACGACTCGGTCTACGACGAGGTCGTCGACGCACTGGCCGATGTCGCTCGGCAGACCCCGATGGGCAACGGCCTGGATGAGCAGAACGTGCTCGGTCCGCTGCAGAACCGCGCCCAGTTCGAGATCGTGCGCGACCTGGTCGACGACGCGGCGCGCAACGGCGGTCGGATCGTCACGGGCGGTGCACCCGCGACCGAGCTCGGGGAGCTCTTCTACCCGATCACGCTCGTCGCCGACGTGACCGACGGGGTGGCCCTCGTCGACGAGGAGCAGTTCGGTCCCGCGCTGCCGATCATCCGGTACACCGATGTGGACGAGGCGATCGCCAGCGCCAACGGCCTCGATGTCGGCCTCGGGGCGTCGGTCTGGGGTGAGCGGGAGGAGGCGCGCCGGGTCGCCGCGCGCATCCAGGCCGGAACCGTCTGGATCAACTCGCACGGTGGTGTGCATCCGATGATCCCGTTCGGCGGCCACAAGTCGTCGGGCTACGGCCTCGAGTTCGGGGTCGAGGGACTCAAGTCGGTCGCCGTGCCGCAGGTCATCAACGGCTGAGTGACAGGGTGCGCGGCCCGTGGCCGCGCACCCATCTCGGCAGGGGCGTCAGCTGATCGCGACGCGGATGCGCTCCGCGAGGAACTCCAGGTCGGCCTTCGTGAGATCCGTGACCGCGTAGGCGGTCGGCCAGACGGTGCCCTCGTCGAGGTTCGAGATGGGCTCGAAACCGAACGTGCCGTAGCGCACCTTGAACTTGCTCGCGGGCTGGAAGAAGCAGAGCACCTTGCCGTCGCGACCCCACGCCGGCATCCCGTAGTAGGTGCGGGGCACGAGCTCAGGGGCGACCTCGGAGACGAGGGCGTGCAGCTTGTTCGAGAGAGCCTGGTCTTCGGGCGTCAGCTTCTCGATCGCCTCCTTGATGTCGGCCTCACCCGCGGCGCGCAGCTCTTCGGGCGACTTCTTCGCCCGGGAACGACGGGTGCGGGCCTCCTTCGCGGCGGCCTGCATGGCTTCGCGTTCCTCGGCGCTGAAGTTCTTCTCTTTCTCGGCCATGGTCGGTCCTCTCGATGTGCTGCTGGTGTGGGATTCAGACTACGTACGCTCAGCCGCGGTGTGCTTCTTGATTCGTGATCGATCCTCGACGGCACCTCGACTGCCAGACTGACGCCATGACGACAGTCTTCACCGGCCGTATCCGCCCGCTCGTCCCGAGCGCCGACGCCGAAGTGGAGGCGATGGTCGTCCACGACGGAACGATCGTCGCCGTCGGGACGACGGACGACCTCCTCCGCCGCTTCCCGGATGCCGAGACCACAGCCCTCGACGGCTGGGTCATGCCCGGTCTGATCGAGCCGCACGGGCATCCGGGCTTCTCCGCGATCCTGCTGTCCGACCTCGTGGTCGACCTCCGTCCCGTGGTGATCCCTGAGGCGGAAGGCGTCCTCGCGGCGCTCCGAGCGGCGGTGGCGGATGCCGGCGGCGAAGCGGTTTTCGCGAACGGGTGGGATGCTCTGCTGCAGCGTGGACTGCCCGACCCCGACATCCGCTTGCTCGACGAGCTCGCGGGCAACGTGCCCCTCGTCGTCATCCACAACTCCGGTCATTCCGTGTACTTCAACACCGCGGCCGCGCTCGCCGCAGGCATCGATCGGGAAACCCCCGATCCGGTCGGCGCCTCGTTCGGCCGTGATGCCGCCGGGGAGCTCACAGGCGTCGCCCTCGAGGCCGCGGCGGTCGAGCAGGTCGTGGCGCCGATGCTCGCGAAGGCGCAGGAGCATCTCCCCCGGATCCTCCCCGCGCACCTGCACGACCTGGCATCCCGCGGCATCACCACGGTGTCGGACCTGTCGTGGAACCCCGAGCTCAACCCGCTCATCGATGCTCTCCGGGCGCAGGGTGCGATGCCGGTGCGGCTGCGGTGGTACGAGATGTCCCGCCCCGGCGGAGTCGTGGCTCCGCCGAGTGACGGCGATCCCGTGTTCCGTCAGACCGGGGTGAAGACCTGGTCCGACGGCTCTCCGTGGGTGGGCAACATCGCCACCTCCTTCCCCTACCTCGACACCCCGGCGACCCGCTCCCTCGGGCTCGAACCGCATCACATCGGACACGCGAACTACACGGCCGAACAGCTGCCCGCGATCGCCGAACCCTATACCGCCGCGGGCTGGCAGCTCGCCTGCCATGTGCACGGTGACCTCGCGATCGACGCGACGCTCGACGTGTACGAGCAGCTCATCCGGCAGCACGGGCTCACCGACCACCGCTTCCGCCTCGAGCACTGCGGGGCCATGACACCCGTGCAGTTCGAGCACGCGGCGGCCCTCGGCGTCACCGTCAGTCTCTTCGTCGACCACATCACTTACTGGGGAGAGGTGCTGGTCGACGACCTCTTCGGCCCGGAGCACGGCGGTGCCTGGGCCGATGCCGGTGCCGCCTTCGCCGCCGGTCACCGGGCGACCTTCCACAACGACGGCTGGGTCACCCCCACCGAGCCGTTCCGCAACATGGCCGTCGCCGAGACCCGAACCACGCGCAACGGATATCGGATGCCCGGCGGCACGGCGGTCACCCGCGACCAGGCCCTCCTCGCCCACACCACGAACGCGGCGTGGCAGCTCTTCAGCGAGCATGAGGTGGGTGCGCTGGCACCCGGACTCCTCGGCGACTTCATCGTGGTCGACCGTGATCCCCTCACGGTCTCGGCCGAAGACCTCGCCGAGACGCGGGTGATGGCGACCTACGTGGGCGGCGTCCGGGTCGTCTGACACGCGGTCATCCGGGGTCCTCGCTGCCGGATAGTGTGTGATCCATGGACCTGCGTGTCGCGGCGTACGCGGTCGTCACCGATGACGACGGGCGTCTGCTGTTGGCGCGGTGGACCGAGGGCCGTCGCGTCGCATGGACCATGCCGGGTGGCGGACTCGAACCCGGTGAGTCGCCGGAGGATGCGGTGCGCCGCGAGCTCCGGGAGGAGACCGGCTACACCGTGAAGGTCGGCGAGCTCCTCGGCATCCACTCCCGGGTCATCCCCGCGGGACGCCGCGTGCAGAAGGCCGCGGATCCGCTGCACACGCTGCGCATCGTCTATCGCGCGCAGGTCACGGGCGGCAAGCTGCGCTTCGAGACCGATGGCTCGACCGACATGGCCGAGTGGTTCCCCTTGAAGTCCGTGGCCGAACTGCAGCGGGTCAAGCTCGTCGACATCGCGATGCGCATGGCCGGCATCCTCTGAGGTCAGCGCTCCTCGGGAACCGAGATGTCGGCGACGGTCGCGCCGTACGCGGCGATGAGGTCGTCGGCCTCGACGAAGAGGCTGTAACCGTGAGCGCCGGCACCCATCGCGATGCGCTGACCCACGATGGACTCGTCGGCGTAGATCGGCCAATCCGTGGTGCTGCCGATGGGAACGATGGTGCCCCGCTCGTAGCCGGTCGCCTGGAGCGCGAGCTCGGGCTCGGGCAGGCGCAGCTTGTTCACGCCCACCAGGGCGCGCAGCTTCGGCCACGAGATCGAGCGTCCGCCGGGCACGAGCGCGAACAGGAAGGTATCGTCCGAGCGTTTCACGACGAGGGTCTTCACGATGCCCGACGGGGGGATGCCCAGCAGCTCGGCGGCCTCGAACAGGCTGCCGGCCGCAGGGCGTTCGAGGATCTCGATGTCGAGTCCGCGCGCGGCGGCGGCCTCACGCACCCGCGCATGCCGATCGCCCCCGCCACCAGAGGCGACGGAGGCGAGATCAGACGGGGTCACGCGTCGGGCGCGGCGAGCGGGTCGTCCGCGACCCAGAGCTCGTCGTCGGCACGCAGCGCCTGCCAGGCGGCGTAGAGCACACCGACGGCCGCGGCAGCACCGAGGATGATCGCGATGACCGAGCCGACGCCCGGGCCCGACTTCTGCGGCGCGGTCGCCTTGCGCACCTGCACGGCCACACCGTGGCGCTTGGCGTTCGCGACGTCCCACGCGGTCAGCGCCGTACCGACGACTCCGCCCACGATCGGGACGAACTTGTCGTCGACGACGTGCTTGCCGAGCTTCACGCCACGGTCGACGACCGGGGCGACACGGCGGTTGTACGTGTCCTGGATGACCGGCACGACCTGCTCGCGATTGATGTTTCCGAGCTGACGTCCGGCCTCGCGGGCGACATCGGCGGCGTGACCGACGAGCACCTGCTGGTTCTCCCAGAGCTGGTTGGCGTCGTTCTGAAGACGACGCAGTTCCTTCTTCCGCTTGCGGCTGAGGCTCACGATGCTCTCCTGTCCATTGGAGTACGGGTTCCCCATCTTGCCACGGGAGGCTGGATACCGGGCGGGAATCGCCCGGCCCTTGCGCTGTCGGCGGATCCGGGGTACGCCGGGCGAACTCACCGAAAGCTCTGCGAGAATGAGGGCATGGCTCACGCTTCCCACGTCGCAACCCTGCACACCAACCACGGTGACATCGTCATCAACCTCTTCGGCGATCACGCACCGAAGACGGTCAAGAACTTCGTCGGCCTCGCCGACGGCACCCAGGAGTGGACCGATCCCGCCACCGGCAAGCCGGGCGAGGGTCCTCTCTACAAGGACGTCATCTTCCACCGCATCATCCCGAACTTCATGATCCAGGGCGGCGACCCGCTCGGACAGGGCGTCGGCGGTCCCGGCTACAACTTCGACGACGAGATCAACATGGAGCTCGACTTCAACAAGCCGTACATCCTCGCGATGGCCAACGCCGGCCTTCGCCGCAACGCCATCACAGGCAAGCCCGAGGGCACCAACGGGTCGCAGTTCTTCATCACCACCGACCCGACCCCGTGGCTCCAGGGCAAGCACACGATCTTCGGCGAGGTCGCCGACGACGCCTCGCGGGCTGTCGTCGACAAGATCGGTGCCGTGCCGACCAGTGGCGGAGACCGTCCGGTCGAGCCCGTCGTGCTGCAGTCGATCGACATCGTCGCGGCCTGACGACAGCTGCGGCCGATCCGGATGACCACGCCTGAGTTCACGAGCAATCGCGACAACTTCTGCTACCGGCATCCGGATCGGCAGAGCTTCGTGCTCTGCCAGCGGTGCATGCGCACCATCTGCCCCGAGTGCCAGACTCAGGCACCCGTCGGCGTCATCTGCCCGGAGTGCATGAACGCCGAGCGCAAGAACCGCACCCCCGCGCAGAAGAAGGCCCAGCGTCGGTGGGGTGCTCGCAGCGGCGGCACCATGTCGATCGCCCGCAGCGGCAAGCCGGTCGTCACCTACGTGCTGCTCGCCGTCACGTCGTTCATCGGACTGGTGCAGCTGATCCCCGGGATGAACGGTCCGATCACGCAGGCACTCGCCTTCTACGCGCCGTATCTCTACCCGAACCTCTTCGGTGCGGGCTTCGAGCCCTGGCGCCTCCTCTCCGTCCTGTTCGTGCACGGCAGCTTCATCCATCTCGCGCTGAACATGCTCGCCCTGTGGATGCTGGGGCAGAGCCTCGAGCCCATGCTCGGCCGCGCCCGCTTCCTGGCCCTCTATCTGATCAGCGGCCTCGGCGGATCGGTGGCGGTCGCCCTCCTCGCCCCCCTGGACCCGACGGTCGGCGCATCCGGCGCGATCTTCGGAATGCTGGCCTCGCTGTTGATCATCGGCCGCCACATCGGCGCGAACGTGACCGGGATCCTCGTGATCCTCGGCATCAACTTCGCCTTCGGCTTCTTCGCCGGTGGCATCTCCTGGCAGGCGCACCTCGGCGGTGCGATCGTCGGCGCCCTGGTCGCCCTCATCTACACCCGGACGAGGCGTCGAGACCAGCGCACCTGGCAGATCGTTCTCCTCTCGGCGCTCGTCGTCCTGTTGATCGTCGTCGTCGCCTTCATCCCACCGTTGCTGATTTTGTCCTGATCCCGAGTTGTTAACAGGGTTGTTAACCCCTGTGAATAACACCGGTGTAATTCTCCCCAGGCTGTGGAGAAGGTTGTGGATAACTTTCGCTCGGTTCGGCTTGTGGGTCGGGCGCGGGGTCGTTCCCTTCGCTCGCAGAGCGGGTCCCTCCCGCTTCGCGGGGCCCTCCCGATGCTCGCTCCGGGAACAACCCCGCGCCCTTGCCTGAGCCGTCCCTCCCTCGGAGCATGAAGAAAGGCCCCTCGCTGTGCGAGGGGCCTTTCGGGAAGAAGGAGTGGCGTCAGCGCCAGCGAGTGGTCATCAGGAAGCCGATCAGAGCGATGCCGAGACCGATGGCCAGGTTCCAGTTGTCGAGACCCGGGATCGGGAACTGCATGCCCGAGATGTAGAAGACCAGGATCCACGCGAGACCGAGCAGCATGAAGCCGATCATCACCGGCTTGAACCACACGGCGTTGGGAGCGGCCTCGCCTTCGGCGCGCTCGACGACGGGTTCTTCACTCTTACGCTCACGTGCCATGCCGTCATTGTACCCAAGAGACCCTTGAGCTGCCGAGTCCGCAGCGAGCGAGGGGATGGCGGGCTCTCCGACATCCGTTCAGCCTCCCGGGATATGATCGCGCCATGACTGCATCCGTCGTGCCTGGGGGGCGACGCCCGCGGCGGGAGCGACCACGCTCGCGCGCCACCTTCGCGAGCGTGCTCGGCGAACTGCTCCTCACCGCGGGAGTGCTCGTCCTGCTCTTCGTGGCGTGGCAGATGTGGATCGGCGACATCATCATCAGCGCCCAGAAGAACGAAGAGGGTGCGGCGATCTCGCAGGAGCTCGCACAGGGCGAGGCGCCGGAGCTGCCGCCGGTCGTGGAAGAGGACGACGGCACCACCACCTACGTGCCCCCGGTGCCCGTAGCACCGGCAGACGCCACATGGTTCGGGCAGATGCACATCCCCCGTTTCGGAGCCGACTACAACTTCGGCATCTACGGCGGAACGAGCCGTGCGCGAACCCTGGATCAGAAGGGGATCGGCGTCTACAAGGACTCCAAGATGCCCGGCGAGGTCGGCAACTTCTCGATGGCGGGACACCGCACCACCTGGGGCAAGCCTTTCAACCAGCTCGACAAGCTGCAGCTGAACGACGCGATCGTCGTCGAGACTCCCGACGGCTGGTACACCTACCGCTTCCGCACGCTCGAGTACGTCAAGCCGACACAGACCGATGTGCTCGCCGACGTGCCGCAGATGCCCGAGCAGCAGACCGGAGAGCAGTACATCACGCTCACCGCCTGCTCTCCGCTCTACTCCCTCGCCGAGCGCATCGTCGCCTACGGGGTGTTCGAGAGCTTCCAGCCCCGCGCCGAGGGGCTCCCCACCGCGCTGACCGACCCGCCGCCGCCTCCGGCCGCACCATCGGTGTGACCGTGGACGCTCACGAGGGAGAAGACTGATGTACGCCGCACTCTGGCGCCTGCTGCCCGGCCCGTGGTGGCTGCGCGTCCTCATCCTGGTCGTCCTCATCGCCGCCGTGCTGTACGGGCTGTTCTGGTACGTGTTCCCCTGGATCAGCCCGATCATCGCCCCCGGCGAGGTCGACGTCGAATGACCCGAGTTCTCGTGGTGGACAACCACGACAGCTTCGTGCACACGCTCGTCGGCTACCTCCACGAGCTCGGCGCCGAGACCACGATGGTCGAATCCGACGCGCTGGACGCCGCCGAGTTCGAGCGGATGCTCACCGGCTACGACGCCCTGTTGCTCTCCCCCGGCCCCGGACGTCCCGCGGACGCGGGAGTGTCGCTCGACGCGGTGCGGATCGCCGCTCGACGGCGGATGCCGACGCTCGGCGTCTGCCTCGGACACCAGACCATCGGCGAAGCGCTCGGCACCGCGGTGAGCGAGGCGCCCGAGTTGATGCACGGCATGGTCTCCGCGGTCACGCACGACGGATCGGCGCTGTTCGCAGGGATCCCGTCGCCGTTCGACGTCGGCCGATATCACTCCCTGGCGCTCGCGGCAGCGGACCTCCCGTCCGAGATCGTCGTCACCGCCTGGACGGCGAATGGAACGGTCATGGGGCTCGCGCATCGAGAGCTGCCGCTGCACGGCGTGC
Organism: Microbacterium sp. Cr-K20; assembly: GCF_000708325.1. Classification (NCBI taxonomy): domain Bacteria; kingdom Bacillati; phylum Actinomycetota; class Actinomycetes; order Micrococcales; family Microbacteriaceae; genus Microbacterium; species Microbacterium sp. Cr-K20. Next base: position 103,673 of record NZ_JARE01000082.1, read on the forward strand.
AGTTCCACCCGGAGAGCGTGCTCACCGAAGGCGGGTACCGGCTTCTCGCGAACTGGCTGGAACTCTGTGGCGACGCGGATGCCGTGGCGCGATCCGAAAGCCTGCATCCACTCTCACGCTGACACGACGGCGCACGGGGCGCGTCGCGAGAGACTCAGGGCGCGGCGCAGTAGCGAAGCTCGACCGGCGAGCCGATCGGCACGTCGCCCGGTGCGACCGACATCGAGTGTACGGTCGGGGGCTCCGTGGGAGCGCAGTCCGCCTCTTCCACGGGCACCGGCGTCAGCCCGAGGTCGGTGAGGTTCGTCGTCGCGGCCTCGACGGTCCAGCCGACGAGGTCGGTCAGCGTCACCTTGCCGCTGGCGACGACGAGGTTGACGACGGTGTCGGGGGCGACCTCAGTCTCTGCCGCCTCGCTGGCGGAGATCACGGTGCCGGCGGCGAGACCCTTGTCGTTGCGCTGGATCACGGTCCCGAGTTCGAGGCCGGCGGCCTTCAGCGCCTTGGTGGCATCGTCGAGGCCCATGCCTTCGATCTTCGGCACCACCACGGTCTCCACGCCCGAGGAGACGTGCACGGTGACCGTCGAGCCCTCCTCCACCGAGACTCCCGCCTCGGGGTCGGTGCGGATGACGTTGCCCTCGGTGATCTCGGAACTCGACTCGATCACGATCTTCGCCGTCAGATCGAGCTTCGCGAGGTCGTCCTGTGCGCGCTCGGACGACACGTTCACGAGGTTGGGGATGATGCGCGAGGTGCTCGGCACCTCGGGCGGACGCATGCTGATCGTGACCACCCAGAACAGCACGGACGCCAGCAGCACCGCGAGCAGGGCGACACCGGCCCAGATCCAGGCGACCGGAGGACCCGACTGGGTGCGGGTCATGGTGGTGTCGGAGCTGAGCTGGCGCAGCGAACGCGCGGTCTCCTGAGCCTGACGCGGGCTCGGACCGTACAGCTCGCTCGTCAGTGCACCGAGCTGCTTGCGGGTCGGCGCGATCCCGGTGACGGCGGCATCCAGGGCGGCGCGGAAGTGCGCGGCATCCGGGTACCGCTGATAGGGGTCTTTCGCGAGGGCTCGCAGGACGATCGGGTCGAGTGCGCCCGGCGCATCCTCGTTCACCTCGGTCGGCGGGATCGGGGTCTCGCTGACGTGCTGGTAGGCGACCGCCACCGGCGACTCGCCACGGAACGGCTGGCGGCCGGTGAGCAGCTCGTACAGCACGACACCGGTCGAGTACAGGTCGGCGCGGGCATCGACGGGCTCGCCCTTGGCCTGCTCCGGAGAGAAGTAGGCAGCGGTGCCGATGATCTGCGTGGTCTCGGCCACGGTCGACGAGGAGTCGGAGACGGCTCGGGCGATGCCGAAGTCCATGACCTTGACCTGGCCCTTGTCGGTCACCATGACGTTGCCGGGCTTGATGTCGCGGTGCACCACACCTGCGCGGTGCGAGTAGTCGAGTGCCTCGAGGATGCCGTCGACGTAGCGCACCGCGTCTTCGACCGGCACCGGGCCGTCGGCGATGATCTTCTTCAGCAGCGTACCCTTGACGAGCTCCATCACGATGTACGGCGGCTCGTCGGACGACGGATCATTCGACGAGGGGTCGCCGGCGTCGAACACGCGCACGATCGACGGGTGCGACATGCGGGACGCCGCCTGCGCCTCCAGGCGGAACCGGGTGCGGAAGGCGGTGTCGCGTGCCAGGTCGGGATCGAGGATCTTGATCGCGACCTCACGGCCGAGCGTCAGGTCGTAGCCTCGATAGACCTTGGCCATACCGCCATGCCCGATGAGCTCGTCGACGCGGTATCGACCCGCGATGACTCGTGGCTCTGTGGACACGTACTACCCCCTGGAAAACGACTGCGGCTGAGCTGGATTAAAGGCTACCCTTCGGTGCCGCCGCCTCCGTCACCCTCGCCGGGGTCGGTCGCGGCGACGATCGGAACGGAGAGCGGCGGCGACGCGGACGACGTGCGCTGGTCGCCACCCGAGCACATGCCCTGGTACGTGACGATGAGCTGCTGGCCGGCGGCATCAGCCACCTGAATCTGCGTGTTCCGCTGCGTCGGCTGGAAGTTCGGCCCGCCCGACACGAACGTGCCGTTCTGGAGCGAGACGACGTATCCGGAGAGCGTCGTGCCGCTCGGGCAGGTGAACCCGGTGCCCCAGGAGATGGTGACGGTGCTGCCGGCGATCGGGTCGCCCGTGATGGTCGGGGTGTCGGTCGGGGTCGGCAGGGCTGCGCGCGCGGCGTAGATCGTGAGGGTCATCGGCTGCGTCGTCTCGACGTTGCCGGAGGGGACGACGCGGTAGACCTTGCCGACGTCGCCGTCGGTCGGGGCCGGGTCGCCCTCGGGGCAGGTGATCTCGCCCGTGAAACCGGCCTCCTTGAGCGTGGACGTGGCCGTGCCGCAATCCATGCCCGCCAGGCCCAACGCGGTCACGTCGACGCGGACCACCTCGGGCGGCGGGGTGGTCGCCGGTGGTGGCGTCTGCGTCTGGGACTGCGAGGGAGAGGCCGAATCCGACGGCTTGGCGTCAGGGTCGCCCTGGTTCATCAGCATCGCCCACACGGCTCCGCCGAGCACGATCACCAGCAGGGCGATCAGCGCGATCAGCGGCCAGGTCCACGGGCTCTTCTTCTTCTTCTCGTCCGCCGCAGCGTCCTCTGTCGGGAGCTGAGCGGTGGTGGGAAGGATGCGGGTGGTGCCGTCGTCTCCGGACGCCGTGAGCATGCGCGTCGCATCGTCATCGCCGGCGATCCCGCCGGTCGCGATCGCGGGCACGGCGATGGCCGCGGAGTTCAGGTCGCCGCGACGAAGCGCCTGGGCCGCACGGGCCACCGTCGCGGACGACGAGGGGCGGTCGCTGGGCTTCTTGGCGATCATCGCCATGACGAGGTTCTGCACCGGGATCGGCACGGTCGGCGGCAGCGGCGGCGGCTGCTCGTTGATCTGCGCCATCGCGATCGCCACCTGCGACTCGCCCGTGAACGGACGCTTGCCCGCCAGGCACTCGTACGCGACGATGCCGAGCGAATAGGTGTCGGTGGCGGGAGACGCCGGGTGACCCGATGCCTGCTCGGGAGACAGGTACTGCACGGTGCCCATGACCTGGCCGGTCGCCGTCAGCGGAACCTGATCGGCGATGCGGGCGATGCCGAAGTCGGTGATCTTGACGCGGCCGTCGGGCGTGATCAGCAGGTTTCCCGGCTTGATGTCGCGGTGCACGAGACCGGCCGCGTGTGCGGCCTGCAGAGCGGATGCCGTCTGGGCCACGATGTCGAGCGTCTTGTCGGCGCTGAGTGCACCGTCGCGCTCGAGCACGGTCGAGAGAGCCTCGCCGGGCACGAGTTCCATGACGAGGTAGGCGCTGCCGTTCTCCTCGCCGTAGTCGAAGACGCTGGCGATGCCCTCATGGTTCACGAGAGCAGCGTGCCGCGCTTCCGCGCGGAACCGCTCGAGGAACCCGGGGTCCCCCATGTACTCGTCCTTGAGGATCTTGATCGCGACGGTACGTCCGATGACGTGATCCGTCGCTTCCCACACCTCGCCCATGCCACCGATCGCGATACGCGACTGCAGCTCGTAACGACCACCGAACGACACACCCTGCGTCGGCCTCATCTGCCCAGCACCGCCTCTATGACCTTCTTCGCAATCGGAGCGGCGATGGTGTCGCCACTGCCTGATTGTCCCTGTCCGCCGCCGTCTTCGACGACGACCGCTACTGCGACCGCGGGGTCGTCCGCCGGCGCGAAGCCGGTGAACCACAACGTGTGCGGCCTGTTTCCGTTCTCTGCGGTGCCCGTCTTACCGGCCACGTCGATCCCGTCTATTCTTGCACCCTGGGCCGCGCCCGTAGCGACGCTGGCCACCATCGACGCGGTCACGTCGTCGGCGACATCGGCCTCCATCGCACGGCCGAACTCGCTGTCCTGGAAGGCCTCGATCACCGACAGGTCGTTCCCGATCACGGCATCCACCATCCGGGGATTCATCACGACGCCGTCGTTCGCGAGACCGGCCGACACCATCGCCATCTGCAGGGGGGTCGCGGTGACCTTGCCCTGGCCGAATCCGGTGAGTGCGGTCTGCGCGTCGTCGAGGGCACGGGGGTAGCTGGAGGGGGTCGATTCCAGCGGAGTCTCGAAGGACTTGTTGAAGCCGAGCTTCTCGGCCATCTCGCGGATCGTGTCGTCGCCGAGCTCGACGGCGAGCTCCGCCATCGGGATGTTGCAGCTGAGCCGGATGGCCTCGGCGATCGTGACCGTGGCGCCCGGCCCGCACTTGCCGCCCCAGGCGTTCGACACCCGATTGGAGGAGCCGGGGAGCGTGTACGAGATGGGGTTGGGCAGCGTCGACTGCGGGGTCCAGTTCCCGCTGGCGTACGCCGCCGCTGCGACGACGACCTTGAACGTCGATCCCGGCGGGTTGAGGTCGCCGGCGATCGCGCGGTTGGACAGCGGCTTGCCGGGGTCGGCGGCGAGCTGGTCGTAGGTGGCGTTCGCCGCGTCCGCGTCGTGCGTCGCCATCTGATTCGTGTCGAAACCCGGGGTGGAGACCATGGCGAGGATGCGTCCGGTCTTCGGTTCCATCGCGACGACGGCACCCTGCAGCCCGCCGAGTGCTTCATAGGCGGCGCGCTGAGCCGCCGTGTTCAGCGACAGCTCCACGCTGTACCCGCGCTGGGGCTGGCCGGAGATGATGCGTTCGACCTCGGCGAGCAGGGCATTGGCGCCTGTGCCGGAGAGTTCGGCGTTCATGGCGCGTTCGATACCCGTGCGCGAATCGAGTGCCGCGTTGAAGTAGCCGGTCACCGGTTCCCACATCGCGGCATCCGTGTAGACGCGCTGGAACTGGTACCTGTCGTCGCTGGGCACCGAGTTGGCGATGGTGGCGCCGTCGACGATGATCGCGCCGCGCTGGATCTCGTAGCTGTCGAGGCGGGTGCGCTTGTTGTTGCTGTTCTGGGCGAGGGCATCGGCCTCGACCACCTGGATCCAGCTGGTCGCGGCGAAGAGCGCGATGAACATGAACAGCATGACGATGCTGAGGCGGCGGAGCTCTCTGGTCATCCGATCACGACCCTCGGTTGGCGGCGGACGCCGTCGGAGATGCGCAGCAGCAGCGCCACGATGAGCCAGTTGGCCACGAGCGACGATCCGCCGGCGGCGAGGAACGGGGTGGTCAGGCCGGTCAGCGGGATCAGCCGGGTGACGCCGCCGACCATGATGAACACCTGCAGCGCGATGGTGAACGAGAGGCCGGTGGCGAGCAGCTTGCCGAAGTCGTCCTGACCGGCGAGACCGATGCGCATGCCGCGGCTGACGAAGACCATGTAGAGGCACAGGATCGCGAACAGCCCGATCAGGCCGAGCTCTTCACCGAGGCTGGTGATGATGTAGTCGCTGTGCGCGAGCGGCGTGACCTCCGGGCGTCCCTGACCCCAGCCGGTGCCGATGAGTCCGCCGCGGGCGAGCCCGAACAGGCCCTGCATCGGCTGATACCCCGCGCCGTCGGGATCGACCTGGTTCGCGTCGAACAGGAACAGCCAGTTGATGAAGCGACCCTGCACGTAGCTGAGGATCTGCGTCGCGAGTGCCACGCCGGCGACGACGAGTCCGAGGCCGATGAGGACCCAGCTGGTCTTCCCGGTGGCGACGTAGAGCATCGCGACGAACATGCCGAAGATCAGGGTTCCGGTACCGAGATCGCGCTGGAAGACGATGATCCCGAGCGAGATGAGCCAGACCACGAGGACAGGTCCCAGTTCCCGCATGCGGGGCCAGGTGATGCCGAGAACCCTCTTGCCGACCGACGTGAGGCTCTCGCGGGTGCGTACGAGGTAGCCGGCGAAGAAGATCGCCAGGCAGATCTTTGCGAGCTCGCCGGGCTGGAAGGCGAAGACGCCGCCCAGCGACACCCAGACGGCCGCGTTCGCGTCGTCGATGCGGAGGCCGGGCACGAACGGCAGCAGCAGGAGCAGGATTCCGGCGAGACCGAAGATGTAGGTGTACCGGAACAGGATCCGATAGTTGCGCAGCAGGATCACGACCGCGATGGCGCCCGCGAGGGAGATCGCGGTCCAGGCGAGCTGTTTCGTGGAGTAGGCGTCCCAGCCGGTGTTCTTGAAGGCGATGTCGATGCGGTAGATCATCGCGATGCCGAGGCCGGTCAACAGCGTCGCGATGGGCACGACGAACGGATCCGCATCGGCGGCGACGAAACGCAGCACGATGTGCAGAGCGAAGGCGAGGGCCGCGAGACCGCCGCCGATCGCGAGGATCATCGGGTCGATCACGCCGAGTGCGCCCAGCTGGACGAGAGTGAGCGCGGCGCCGCTCATCGCACAAGCGAACAGCAGCAACCAGAACTCGCGGTTGCGCTGCGTCTGCGGCATCCGGAGTCGCTTGAGGGCCTTGATGACGGTGGTGTCCGCCTGCACGTCGGTGCTCATCCCTCACCCCCCGCGGGGGTCGCGCTCGGCGTCGGCAGCGGGGTGGGAAGCGGTGTCTGCTCGATCACGTTCGCGTCGGCGCCCGCCCGCAGACGGTCGACGATGGCCATCGCGTCGGCCAGCGAGCGCGCATTGATCGTGCGTTCGACGGATGCCCGCTGATACTGCGGCAGGTTCGCGAGGAGGATGTCGGTGTCCTCGATCGGGGTGGACAGCGTGATCGGGCCGATGTTCTGCTGCACGCCCTGGAAGATCACGACGCTGTCGTCGTCGGCGCCGATGAAGTAGCGCGTCTGGGTCCAGCTGTACGCGGCGAAGGCGGCCACGACCAGCATCGCGACGACCAGGAGCGCGCCGGCGATCCAGCCCGCCCGGCGGCGCTTCGCGCGACGCCGATCCTCTTCGATGAGCTCCTCGAGATACTCGGGGGCGGGCTCGAAGTGGCTGGGCTCGTTCGCGGCCTGCCGAACCGGGTGCAGCCAGTTTCCGCGCGGCGGGCGCACCGGCGGCACGTAGACGCCGTCGGGGTTCGAGGCCGAGCCCACGATCGTGGGGGTGCCGGAGTGGATCGGATGCTGCCCGCCGACGTCGACGAGCACGATCGTGACGTTGTCGGGAGCGCCTCCGTCGAGTGCCTGCTTGAGCAGGTAGTCCGCCGTGCGGCCGGGGGCGACGCCGAGCTGCATCGCCTTGAGGATGCGAGTCTCGTCGACCACTCCGGAGAGCCCGTCGGAGCAGAGCAGCCATCGGTCGCCGGGCTGCGTGTGCATGACGAACATGTCGAGCTCGGGGTCGGCATCCATGTCGCTGAGCACCCGCATGAGGACCGAGCGCCGCGGGTGGTAGCGCGCCTCCTCCGGGGTGATCCGACCGGAGTCGACCAGGCGCTGCACGAAGGTGTGGTCGGCGGTGATCTGGGTCAGTGCGTCGTCGCGGTACAGGTAGATGCGCGAGTCGCCGATGTGGCCGATGACCGCGTACTCGTCGACCATGATGATCGCGCTGACCGTCGTGCCGAGACCGGCGAGTTCGGGACGCTCCTTCGCGGCGCGGATGAGGTCGCCCGCGGCGGTCGTCGCGGCGGCCTGCAGCGAGGCCTGCGCGTCTTCGACCGAGGAGTAGCCCTGGTCGAGGGGCTGCAGCCGCTGGATCGCGATGCTCGAGGCGACGTCTCCACCGGCGTGGCCGCCCATGCCGTCGGCGACGGCGAACAGGTTCGCTCCGGAGTACCCGGAGTCCTGGTTGTTGGAGCGGATCTTCCCGGTGTGGGAGATCGCGACGCTCGAGCCTTCGAAGACCATGCCGGGGTCAGGCTCGCAGCTCGAAGGTCGTGGCGCCCACCTTGATGGGGGTGCCGAGCGAGAGGGCGACCGGTGAGGCCGACACGCGCTGGCCGGCGACGAAGGTCCCGTTGGTCGAGTCGAGGTCCTGGATCGCCCAGCTGTCGCCGCGCAGCATCAGGCGGGCGTGGTGGCTGGACGTGTAGTCGTCACGGATCACGAGAGCCGACTCGCTGGAGCGGCCGATCGTGAGCGAGTCGGCACTGAGCGGGAGCTCGAGGCCGGCCTTGGGCCCGGACGTGATGACCAGGCGCTTGGCGGTGGCGACGGTCGCCGGTCCGGTCGAGGAGCGTGCGGATGACGGCTTCGCCGCGGGGGCCGCTGCCGGTGCTGCCGCAGGAGCGGGTGCGCCGGCGGTCGCCTCGGCGGGGAGCTTGCGCACACGGACGCCGAAGAGGTCGGCGCGGAGCGAGTACACGACGCCGAACACGAAGAACCACATCAGGACGAGGAACCCGATGCGGAGCAGGAGGAGGATCAGTTCACTCAACCGAGGGCTCCGAACGCTCGGGTGGCGTCGTCGCCGCGGGGCGCAGGACGCGACGGGCTGGCCACGGGGACGATCCGGAACACCAGGTCGGTACGTCCGATGGTGATGGTCGTGTCGGTGGGGAGGGCGGCCTCGCGGAGCTTCTGGCCGTTGACCTTGGTGCCGTTCGTGGAGCCCAGGTCGCGCATCATGGCGCGCTCGCCGTCCCACAGGATCTCGGCGTGCTTGCGGCTGGATCCGGCGTCCGCGATCGTGATGTCGGCATCCGTCCCCCGGCCGATGACCGTGCGGGCGCGGTTGATCGAGAGACGACGGCCGTCGACGTCGACCACGGCCTGCCAGCTCACCCGGCTCTCGACCGTGCCCGAGTTCACGCGCACGGTTCCCGTGGCGACCTTCTCGTCGGCTTCGAGGTTGATCGACAGCGGGCCGGAGAAGCTGTAGCCCTGTGCCTTGGCGTGCTTGGTCAGCAGAGCGAGCAGCTCGTCGGTGAGGGCGCCGCCGAGTCCGCGCATCCGCTCCGCGTCGTCCGGGCTGAGGCGCACGACGAAACTGTTCGGCGCGATGATGCGATCGCGGCTCACGACCGCCGCCTTCGTGTCGGCCTCGCGACGGAGCGCCGAAGCGATCTCCACCGGCTGAATGCCGCTGCGGAAGGTCTTCGCGAACGCGCTGTTGACTGCGCGCTCGAGACCCTTCTCAAAGCTGTCAAGTAGTCCCACTGGGCTCCTCTGGCATGCCGACCGGTAGACACATCGTAGCCAGGTGACCTGGGGGAACGCCGCCGATCGGGGTCTGAGGCGTGCATCAGGGGGTGAAATCGCGTGATATCTTTGGGAAGTTGAGTTCTTCGGAACGAGACACTCGCGCGAGTGGCGGAATGGTAGACGCGCTGGCTTCAGGTGCCAGTGTCCGTAAGGACGTGGGGGTTCAAGTCCCCCCTCGCGCACAGCGAATGACACAAGGCCGGGCCCACAGGGCTCGGCCTTCTGTCACTCTGAAGAAGGCCCGGTTCCGTTGAGGACACCGGGCCTTCTCCTTCTCCGGGCGCCGCTCAGGCCACAGGAAGATACCGGCTCAGGTGTTCGAACGGGGGCTGGGACGACAGGTGCGACACCGCCGCGGATCCCACCGCGCAGGCGGCGGCCAGCGCATCGGCCGGCGCGTGCCCGGCACGCAGCGCGAGTACGAGGGCCGCGCAGAAGGCGTCACCGGCACCGACGGTGTTGACGGCCTCGGCGGGGACGCCGTCGGCTCGGGCGATCTCCTCGCCACGGCGATACAGCGCAGCGCCGGCCGCGCCGTAGGTGACCGCGACGAGTTCCGCCTCTGCCAGCTCGGGCATGAGCTCGCGCTCGGTCTCGTTCACGATGAACAGGTCGACCCGGCGCAGCAGAGCCTCGGGCAACGGCTGGGCGGGAGCGGCATTGAGCGCGATGAAACCCTCCGCCGAGGCGACGACCTCCTCGACCACCGCGAGCGCGATCTCCAGCTGCATGAGCACGGCCTCGTCCGCGCCGAAGGTCACACCGACCAGGGAGACGTGGTCGTTGGCGCCGGGGCAGACCGCGATCTGGTTCTCGGCATCCGCGTCGACGACGATGAGCGCGGTGCCGGTGGCGTCATCCACGGTGCGCAGATCTGCGACATCGACGCCGGCACGCTCCATCTCCGCGCGGGTCCAGGAACCGTCGGCGTCGTCACCGACGGCACCGACCATCCGGACCTTTCCGCCCAACTTCGCGGCGGCGACGGCCTGGTTCGCGCCCTTCCCGCCCAGGTCACGGGAGAGTCGCCCGCCGGCCACGGTCTCCCCGGCAGTGGGGAGTCGTTCGACGAATGCGGTGACGTCGACGTTCGCGCTGCCGACGACGACGAGGGATGGAAGAGCAGGAGAGGTCATGGCAGCAGCTTTCGGATCGAGCGGAGGCATCGGAACGCGGAAATCGCGGCCGGCTTGACGTTCATGATAGAAAGTGTAAACGTTTACGCACGTACATCTGCAAAGGAGCACCATGACAACTCCCGTCCTTCTCGACTGCGATCCCGGCCACGACGACGTCTTCGCCATCTGGCTCGCGGCCGGAAACGACGCCATCGACCTCCGCGGTGTGACGACGGTGGGCGGCAACGGCTACCTCGAGCACACCACCCGGAATGCGCGGATCGCACTCACCGTCGCCGGCGTGACGGACGTGACGGTCGCCGCCGGTGCCGACAAGCCCCTCGTCCGTGAACTCACCCCCGGCGCATGGATCCACGGGGAGAACGCGCTGGGCGGACCGGTGCTCCCCGAGCCGACCGTGCCCCTCGACCCGCGTCACGCCGTGCAGTTCCTCGCCGACACCCTCGCCGCCTCGCCGGAGCCGATCACCGTGATCCCCACCGGCCCGCTCACCAACATCGCGCTCCTCCTGCAGCAGCATCCGGAGGTCGTGCCCCAGATCAAGGAGATCATCTGGATGGGCGGCTCGACCGGCCGCGGCAACGTCGGCGCGTATCCGGAGTTCAACGCCTGGGCAGATCCCGAGGCCGCGGCCGTGATCTTCGCATCCGGCGTTCCGCTCACCATGGTCGGGCTCAACATCTCCCACCAGGCACTGATCACCGACGAGGTGATCCAGCGGATCGGTGCGGTCGGCAACGCAACCTCGGCATTCGGAGTGGAGCTGCTGCGCTTCTTCTGCAGCACCTACGAGAAGGCCGAGGGCATGCCGGAGGGACCTCTGCACGATCCCATCACCGTCGCCATCGCGATCGATCGGGCCGTCGCCACGGTCCAGCGCTGCCACGTCGACATCGAGACGACCGGTGAGTTCACGGCCGGTGCGACCTGCGTCGACCTGCACGACATGCTGGGCAAGGAGCCGAACACCGACGTCGCGATCACCCTCGACGCGCCGAAGTTCTGGGACCTGGTGACGGATGCTGTCGGCGCATTGGCCTGATGCTCAGCGCGGTGCGGCGGGCGTCGTGGACTCGGCCACGCGCAGACTCGGCGCGAGACGGCTGAGGATGTACGGCGCGTCGGGATCCTCCATCCGCCGCACCAGCGCCTCCGTCGCCTCGCGGGCCAGCTCGTCGAACGGCTGCACCACGGTCGTCAGCCGCGGCTCGCAGACATCCGCGAGCATCGTGCCGTCGAACCCGGTGACCTGCACGTCGGAGGGGACGCTCCGCCCCGCATGCTTCAGTGCGGCGATGGCGCCGGCCGCGACGAGGTCGTCTCCGGCGATGATCGCATCGGGAAGCGGGCCGCGGGCCAGCAGCGCCTCCGCGGCGCTCTCGCCGAACGACAGCAGGTACTCGCCGAAGATGCTCTCCTCGTGCGGCAACCCGCGGGTGCGCACCGTCGCCTCGAAGGCGGCCCGCCGCTCGCGACCCACCGAGGTCACGTCGTTGCCGGAGACGAGGACGACACGCTTCGCGCCGCGGGAGGTGACGTGCTCGACGGCGAGGTCGATGCCGGCATCGTTGTCGACCCCGACGAAGTCCGCCGGAAGATCGAGCACTCGCCGGTCGAGCTGCACCAGCGGAACCCTGCGCGCGGTGTCGGCGACCGCCTCGAACGAGAGCTCGGCATCGGACGGCACCACGAAGATGCCCTCCACGCGCCGTTCGACCAGCATGCGCAGACGATCGCGTTCCCGGTCGACGTCTCCGTGTGAATCCGCGATGACGAGGTCGAACCCGCGGCGCTGCAGATGGTCCTCGAGGCGGTGTATGAGCTCACCGTAGAAGGGGTTGCTGATGACGGGGACGACCACCCCGATGGTGGCGCCTGTGCCCGCGCGCAGACCGCGGCCGATGAGGTTGACCCGGTAGCCCAGCTGCTCGGCCACCTGCGCGACATGCTCGGCCGTGCGTCCCGACACGCGGTCCTTGCCGTTGAGGGCCCGGGAGACCGTCGCGATGGACACACCGGCGGCGGCTGCGACCTCGTGCAGCGTGACGGACGCCTTCTTCATCAAGACTCTCATCCCCGGTGCCGGTGGCACCACGACTCAAAGATATGACGTGCGTAAAGGATTACGCACGCGAACAGCCAACAATCGACACGAAGAAGTGAGCAATGACCAACCAGACAGATGCGGTTCGTACCCGTTCCAGCGTGGTTTCGCTGATGATCGCGCTCCTCGCGGCGTGCCTCGCGTTCCAACTCAACGCCAGCATGCTGAGCCCGGCTCTGGTGACGATGGAGCGTGAGCTCGACGCGACCGCCTCCGAGATCGCGGCGACCCAGACCGTCTTCTTCACGGCCGCCGCCCTGTTCACCCTCTTCCTCCCCCGTCTCGGCGATCTGATCGGGCGCCGACGGGTTCTGGTCGGGATGCTCGTCGTGATGGCGGTCGGCTGCGTCGTCGCGGCGCTCGCCACCAACGTCCCGATGCTCTTCATCGGTCGCCTCATCCAGGGCGTGTCGGGACCGGTGGTTCCGCTGTGCCTGATCATGTTGCGCGCGGCCGTCGCGGATCCGAAGGTCTACGGCACCCTGCTCGGCGTCGTGACCGCGGTCAACGGAGGGATCGCCGGGGGCGACGCTCTGCTCGGCGGGTATCTGGCGACCAACCACGGCTTCGCCTCGATCTTCTGGACCATGGGCGGTGTCGCCGTCGGTGCGGCTCTCGTCGTGCGCTTCCTCGCCCCCGAGACGATGGCCGAAGACCGTCCGCGGATGGACTGGTGGGGCTCGCTGCTGCTGGTCGTCTCCGTCGGCTCGATGCTCGTCGCCCTGAACGAGCTCGGGAAGCTCGCGGCGGCGGACCTGATCCTCGTGATCGTCCTCGCGGTGGTCGCCGTCGTCTCGTTCGTCTCCTTCTGGAAGCTCGAGGGCAGGCTCGATCATCCGCTCGTCTCGATCCCCCAGCTGAAGCAGCGCGCCACCTGGGCGTTGAGCGCCACCTCACTCCTCACCCTCTCCGGGATCTTCGCGATCATGAACGGCGTGGTGCCGGCCCTCGCGCAGGACTCCGCGATGAACCTCGGGATGAGTGCGGAGGAGGTCTCGCTGTGGATCCTCATGCCCTACGCCCTCGCCGGCCTGCTGATGGGTCCGCTCAGCGGAAGACTCGCCGCCACGGTCGGGTACCGGACGATGCTGCGGATCGGCCTCGGCGGCACCATCGTGGTGCTCGGGCTCATGGTCGCCAACGTCGAGACCGCCTCCCGTCTCGTGCTCCTGCTGCTCGCCGTCGCCGTCGGCATCACCTACGCGGGAGTCGGCAACATCATGCTCAACGGTCTGGGTGTCGTGCTCTCACCGAAGGAGCGCCCCGGGTCGCTTCCCGGGTTGAACACCGGTGCCATCAACCTCGGCGCCGGCCTGAGCTTCGTCGTCATCTACGCCGCCCAGACCTCGTTCGCCTCGGAGTCGGCGGGAGCGGGAGCGGGATACGTCGCCGCACTGGTCACCGGAGCCGTCGTGTTGGTCGGTGCGTTGATCTTCTCGATGTTCATCCCGAAGCCGGTGCATGCCGAACTGAGGTGACGCGTCGCCCGGGGTGATTTTTCCCGGATCAGGTGCGGAAAAGGGGTGGGCGTGATTGAATATGCGCAGCCTCTCGGGGGAGGGAGCGGGTCCATAGGGGCGCGCCCCGCGAGTCCGCACGGACCTCGCCCGACACGAAGAGGTTCTGATGACCGACAAGTCCCGCAACAGGCGCGCCCGGCAGAACCCGCACTCTCTGAGGAGCCGCTTCACGGCCGCGGCCGTCGCCCTCACCGTCGGTGTGCTCGGGGCGCTGAGTCCCCTGGCCGCTGCGCCATCGCAGGCCGAGTCGAATGCACCGAACACGGTGCTCATCGGCGAGAACACCTTCTATGTGTACGCCGCCGCCGGCGACGTCGTCACAGCAGAGTTCATCGCCAATGATCTCAATCCGACGCAGGGACAGACCTTCACCCTGACCGACCCCTCGGGCGCCGTGCGCTGGACCTGCGACCTTCCGCCGGCCACTGCCCCGGAAACCGTCTGCACCGTGCCGGCCGGCATGACCGGTCCCGGCGGGGTATGGCTCCTCGAGACGGACGGAATCGGGGCGGAGACGCCGAACTGGCCGGCGGGGTCGGGAAACGACACGCGATGGGACATCACCGTGCTCTCCGGCGGCGCACCGATCGAAGGTCGAGTGTGGTCGAAGCAGTACCGCGCGTACAGCTCATTCACTCCGGGATCGGGCACCGCCTTCCCCAACTCCGACCTCAGTTTCTGGGTCGTGTCGGAGAACGGCTCGCAGTACACCGTGGAGATGCCCGTGTTCAACGGTGGTGGCTGGAGCTTCAGCAGCGATGCCTTCGGGAACGTCGTCGACCCGGCGCTCTGCACCCCGGCCTATCGATCGCTCGCGCAGACGAGTAACTCGCCCGAGCATCAGGGTCCTGGCCCGGAGTGCGGGCCCGGCTACAACCTCTTCTTCGAACCCCCGGCAGCCGACCTTCCCGGGTTCGCTTCGTCGGCCGATGGGAACGAGTTCGTCAATCCGGACTACGTCACGCCGAGCTTCGACGACACCACGTACACGCGAACCAACGCCCTTTCGCACGCCGGAGCGCTCTCTTACGACCTGAACAACTTCACGGGCAACTACGTCGTACGGGTCGACGTCGACGGCAACGGGTCGTACACGGACCCTCTGGATGTCACGCTCCCCCAATCGGGAACGGACGGCGCCGTGAGCGCTCCGTGGGACGGCCGGGACTCCGCTGGAACGCTCGTCGATGTCTGTACGACGGTGAACCTCGAGGTCGCCATCGAGAAGACGGACGAGATCCACTTCGTGCTCGGTGACGTCGAAGTTCTGCCCGGCGGCATTCGCATCACGCAGATCGTCGGGTCGAGCGCCGGAAACGACACCATCTATTGGGACGACACCGAGGTTCCGTTGTCGGGTGTGGGCCCCAAGTCCACGACGAGCACTCCGATCGTCAATCTCGCCGGTCTCAGCAGCGCCGGCTTCATCCACGGGTGGGCATCCACCGGCACGAACCAGTGGGGGAACTTCGCGGCCATCGACAATTGGGCCTACGGTGACATCGACGTCAGCGCGCAGGCGTCTTCGCCCGGAAACTGCCTCACCTTGACGAAGACCTCCGACGCGACCGTCGACACCCGCCCGGGTGATGATGTGGAGTACACCATCACCGCGACCAACACGGGTGCGGAACCGTACACCGCGGCGAACCCGGCGGTCATCACCGATGATCTGACCGCCGTCCTCGATGACGCCACCTACAACGACGATGCCACCGCGACGATGCCGGGGACCATCGCCTACGCGGCCCCCGATCTGACCTGGACCGGCCCGCTCGCGGTGGGTCAGAGCATGACGCTCACCTACACGGCGACGGTCGCAGCCGGAGGAGACGGCATCGCCCGGAACGTGGTGTTCAGCGGCACGCCGGATACCCCGACCCCGGCGTGCAACCCCCCGAACGGCGACGGGGTCGACCCCACCACCGGGATCGCCTGTGCCGAGGCGGAGTTCCTGCTGCCGAAGCTGTCGGTCGTGAAGGCTGCCGACACGACCGAGCTCCCTGCGGACGGCGGCGTGGTCGAATACACGATCACGGCCACGAACACGGGGCCCGGCGCCTACACGGCCGCCGAGCCCGCCCGCGTGACCGACGACCTCAGCGCCGTTCTCGACGACGCGACCTTCGGAGGGATCACCTCGCCGACCGACGGCTCCGCGGAGCTCGTGGGAGAGGAGCTGACCTGGGTCGGCCCGCTCGCCTCCGGCGAGAGTGTCACCATCACCTACACGGCGACGTATGACTCCGCCGCGGGCGACAACATCCTCTACAACCTCGTCTGCATCCCGACGGACGAGACGGCAGCAGGACAGGACGACTGCGCGAGCGTGCGCATCCCGGCGGCAGAACTCGTGGTGGACAAGACGGTGGACCCCGAGTCGGGCACCGCGGTCGATGCGGGGCAGGTGGTGACGTACACCCTGTCGTTCGAGAGCGTCGGTGAGGCCGCGGCGGCGGTGGACAAGGTCGACGACCTGTCCGACGTGCTCGACGACGCGGAGTTGGTCGCGGGCTCGATCACGACGTCGAACCCGGGGCTGACGGCAGAACTCCAGGGCACCGACCTGATCGTCGCCGGCACCGTCGCGGTCGGCGAGACGTATACCGTGACGTATTCCGTGACCGTGGGTGCGTTCGCAGACCAGGAGAACCATGTTCTGGCGAACGTGGTGCAGAACCCGGACGGGTCGTGTGATGTCGAAGGATGTCCGGAGACGGAGAACCCGGTCCGTCATTTCGTCGTCGAGAAGGACGCGGACGTGACGACGGGTGTGGAGACGGGCGATGTGGTGACCTACACGGTCACCGTGACGAACGATGGTGAGGGTGCCTATACGGTGACCGAACCGGCCGGTTTCACGGACGACCTGACCGATGTGCTCGACGATGCGTCTTACAACGGCGATGCCGTCGCGGTGGCGTCGGACGGCTCGACGGTGCCGACTCCGACTCTGGCGACTCCGGTTCTCACGTGGTCGGGTCCGATCGCGGCGGGCGAATCCGTATCGGTCACCTACTCGGTGACGGTGACCAACGCCGGTGATGCGGACCTAGTGAACACCGCGACGCCGGTGTGCGCACCGGGCGTCATCTGTGATCCTGTGACGCCGCCGGTGGACATCGACCTGCCGCGGATCACCCCCGAGAAGTCGTCCGATCCCGTCTCGGGCTCGGGTGTGGTCGCCGGAGATGTGATCACGTACTCGCTGACCTTCACCAACAGCGGCCAGGCCGCCGGTGACGTCGCATCGACCGATGATGTGTCGGAGGTGCTCGACGACGCGGAGGTCACGACCGACCCGACGGCCGATCTCGCGGGCATCACGGCCACGTTCGACGCGGGCGCGGGCGAGATCCGCATCGAGGGGTCGCTCCCCGCCGGTGCGACGGTGACCGTGACCTATCAGGTGACCGTGTTGGCGGACGGTGAGCGCGGCGACAACATCCTCACCAACGTCGTCACCCCGGATGTGCCGCCATACGTATGCGATGACAGCGACCCGGACTGCGACCCGTTCGTGCCGCCGAGCACGGAGCACCCGGTCGGGCAGCTCGCGGTGGACAAGACGGTGGACCCGGAGTCGGGCACTTCGGTGGACGCGGGGCAGGTGGTGACCTACACCCTGTCGTTCGAGAGCGTCGGTGCCGCGGCATCGGCGGTGGACAAGGTCGACGACCTGTCCGACGTCCTGGACGACGCGGAGTTGGTGGCGGGGTCGATCACGACGTCGAATGCGGCGCTGACCGCAGAGCTCCAGGGCACGGATCTGGTGGTCACCGGGTCCGTCGGAGCGGGCGAGACCTACACCGTGACGTATTCCGTGACCGTGAGTGCGTTCGCCGACCAGGCGAATCACCTCCTTGCGAACATCGTGCAGAATCCGGATGGATCGTGTGGTGTCGAGGACTGCCCCGATACGACGAACCCGATCCGTCATTTCGTCGTCGAGAAGGACGCGGATGCGACCACGGGCGTGCAGACGGGCGATGTGGTGACGTACACCGTCACCGTGACGAACGACGGTGAGGGTGCCTATACGGCGACCGAGCCGGCCGGGTTCACGGACGATCTGGCCGATGTGCTCGATGACGCTTCGTACAACGGCGATGCGGTCGCGGTGGCGTCGGACGGTTCGACGGTGCCGAATCCCACGGTGACCGGTGCGGTTCTCGCGTGGTCGGGGCCGATCGCGGCGGGCGAATCCGTATCGGTCACCTACTCGGTGACCGTGACGAACGCCGGCGACGCCGACCTGGTCAATGCGGCGACGCCCGTGTGCGCACCGGGCGTCATCTGCGACCCGGTGACGCCGCCGGTGGACATCGACCTGCCGCGCATCACCCCGGAGAAGTCCTCCGATCCGGTCTCGGGCTCGGGTGTGGTCGCCGGTGACGTCATCACTTACTCGCTGACGTTCACCAACAGCGGCCAGGCCGCCGGTGATGTGGATTCGACCGACGACCTCTCCGCGGTGCTCGACGACGCGGAGGTCACGACGGACCCGATCGCGGACGTCGCCGGCATCACGGCGACGCTCGACGCGGGTGCCGAGCAGATCCGCATCGGGGGGTCGCTCCCTGCGGGCGCGGTCGTCACGGTGACGTACCAGGTGACGGTGCTGCCGGACGGGGAACGCGGGGACAACGTCCTCACCAATGTGTTGACCCCGGATGTGCCGCCCTACGTGTGCGGCGACACCGACCCGGACTGCGACCCGTTCGTGCCGCCGAGCACGGAGCACCCGGTCGGCCAGCTCGCGGTGGACAAGACCGTGGACCCGGCGTCCGGCACAGCTGTGGATGTCGGGCAGGTCGTGACCTACACCCTGACGTTCGAGAGTGTGGGGGCTGCGGCATCGACGGTGGACAAGGTCGACGACCTGTCCGACGTGCTGGACGACGCGGCGCTGGTCGCGGGCTCGATCACGCCATCGAACGCGGCGCTGACCGCAGAACTGCAGGGAACCGATCTGGTGGTCACCGGATCGATCCCCGCTGGAGCGACGTACACGGTCACCTATTCGGTGACGGTGAGCGCGTTCGCCGATCAGGAGAACCATGTCCTCGCGAACGTCCTGCAGAACCCGGACGGCTCGTGCGGCGCAGAAGAATGCCCGGACACATCGAATCCGATCCGCCACTTCTCGGTAGAGAAGGACGCGGATGCGACGGTGGGCGTGCGGACCGGTGATGTCGTGACGTACACGGTCACCGTGACCAACGACGGGGAGAGCGCGTACACGTCGTTCGTCCCGGCGGGCTTCACGGACGATCTGATCGATGTGATCGACGACGCCTCGTACAACGGCGACGCCGCAGCGGTGGCGTCAGATGGGTCGCTGGTGCCGGCTCCGACCCTGGAGGGTTCGGTGCTCGCCTGGTCGGGTCCGGTCGCCGTCGGCGAATCGGTGTCGATCTCCTACTCCGTGACCGTGACGAACGCGGGAGATACGGATCTGGTCAACACGGCCACGCCGGTGTGCGCGCCGGATGTGGCCTGCGACCCGGTGACCCCGCCGGTGGACATCGATCTGCCACGGATCACTCCCGAGAAGTCATCGGACCCGGTCGCCGGGACGACCGTGGAGGCGGGCCAGGTCGTCACCTACACGCTGACGTTCACCAACAGCGGCCAGGGCGCCGGCGACGTGGCATCGTCGGATGACATGTCGCAGGTGCTCGACGATGCCGAGCTCACAGCAGGCCCGACCGCGGATGTCGCCGGCATCACGCCGATATTCGATGCGGACGCGGAGCAGATCCGCATCGAGGGCTCGCTTCCCGCCGGCACCGTCGTCACGGTGACCTACCAGGTGACGGTGCTGCCGGACGGCGACCGCGGCGACAACATCCTCGCCAATGTCCTCACCCCGGACGCCCCGCCGTACGTGTGCGCCGACGGCGACCCCGACTGCGACCCGTTCGTGCCGCCCGGCACCGACCACTTCATCGGCGAGCTGCGCGACTGGAAGACGGTCGACCCGGCCTCCGGAGGCACGGTCGTGCCCGGGCAGGTCGTGACCTACACGCTGCACTTCGAGAGCGTGGGCACCGGGCCCGTCACGGTCGACCGCGAGGACGATCTCACGGCCGTCCTCGATGATGCGACCGTCACGTCGGATCCGGTGAGCTCGGACGCCGCGCTCGCCGCCTCCGGGATCGTCGACGGGCGCTTCGGGATCACCGGAGCGCTCGAACCCGGAGATGCCGTGACCGTCACGTACCAGGCGACGGTCAACCCGGACGGTGAGCGCGGCGACGACCGCCTGTCGAACCACCTCCTCGACCCCGACGCGGCCCCACCGGCCGAGTGCGTCGTCGCCGAGGGCGAGGAGTTCCCCGACTGCACCGTGGACCACGTCAGCAGCGTGGTGGTCGTGAAGTCGGCCGACCCCGCCTCGGGGACCGAGGTGGAGGAAGGGCAGCAGGTGGAGTACACCGTGACGTTCCGCAACGTCTCGACCAACCCGGATGCGGCGGGTGCAGACGTGGACTACACCGATCACCTGACCGATGTCCTCGACGATGCGACACTGACCCGCGGACCCCAGGGGTCGACGGACGCGCTGGCCACGGCGGTAGAGGGGCAGACCATCCGCATCACGGGCTCGGTCGCATCCGGCGACACGGTCGCCGTGACATACGTGGTCACCGTGCAGCCGTGGGCGGACCAGGGCAACCACAGCCTCGGCAACGTGATCGCGGTGACCGGCGAGGAACCGATCTGCGTCGACGGGAACGGCCTGTGCACCACGCATCCGCTGGGTGAGCCGGATCCGCTCGCGGTGACCGGTGGCCAGGTGGCCGTCGGCGCACTGGCTGCCGGTGTGGTCCTGCTCGTGGCGGGCGGGCTCCTGGTGGCGATCCGCCGTCGGCGTCAGGCGATCGAGTAGCGTCGCGCTCGTCCTGCTCGGGTGCCCGCCTTCCGGCCGGCACCAGGGTTTGCGCGTGCCCGGGGGGTTGCGCCCGTGTCCGCGGCCCGGCCGACGACCCCCCGTTGCGCTCCCCCGACACCGAGCTATACTGAACAATAGATCACCAGCCCGCACTATTGTTCGGAGTTCAGTGTGCAGAGCCGCACTCGCATCATCCTCGGCGTCGACGCCGGCACCACCTCGGTGAAGACCGTCGCCTTCGACCTCGACGGTCGCATCGCGAGCGTCTCCCGTTCGAGCGTGCGCGTGCAGCGGGCCGAAGACGGGCGCGCCGAAGCCGACATGAATCACATCTGGGACGCCGCAGCGTCCACGATCGCTGCCGTGGTCGATGACATCGGCGACGCGGAGATCGTCGCGATCGGCGTGACCGGCCAGGGCGACGGCGCCTGGCTGGTGGATGCCGACGGTCGACCCGTCGGACCCGCGGCCCTCTGGTTGGACGGGCGCGCCCACGAGCGCCTCGAAGAGTGGCTGGATGACGGGCGCGCAGCAGCCGTCCATCAAGCGACCGGCTCTCCCCTTTTCTCCGGCGCGCTGCCGATCCTCGTCGACGAGCTGATCGCGGCGGATCCGACCCTGCGAGAGCGGGCCACGACGCAGCTGAACTGCAAGGACTGGCTGCGCTTCAAGCTCACCGGTCGCCGTGCGACGGATCCCAGCGAGGCCTCGCGCACCTACCTCGACACGGCGACGGGGGCCTACGCCGAAAAGCTGTTCGCCGTACTCGGGCAGGAGCATGTGCGCGACTATCTGCCGGAGGTGCTCGATCCGCAGCTGATCGCCGGTTCCGTCGAGCCGAGAGTGGCTGCGGCGCTGGGGCTCCCCGAGGGGCTGCCCGTCGTCGTCGGAGTCGTCGACACCGCGGCTGCCGGCGTCGGACTCGGCGTGCTCGACGACGGCCGTGGCTACGCCATCCTCGGCACCACGAGTCTCGTCGGCATCAACCACGCCTCGCGTGCCGACGTCCGCAGCGAATCGAGCATCGTGCTCGCCACCGGTCGCGGAACCCAGGTGCTCGAGTCCATGGCCCCGATGACCGGTACCCCCAACCTCGATTGGGTGCGCGCCACGCTCGGTCTGGCGGACGAGGACTGGGTCGTCGTCGAGAAGCAGGCCGTCGCGGTCGCGCCGGGCAGCGGGGGCGTGATCTACCTCCCCTACGGCGCCCCGAGTGGCGAGCGAGCTCCGTTCTTCGCCCCCGACGCCTCGGCATCCTGGCTCGGGATGAGCGTCACCACGACACCGGGTCAGCTGTTGCGGAGCGTCTACGAGGGCCTGGCCTTCAGCCTGCGCGAGTCCACCGACGCGCTGGGGCTGGAAGGCCCCCTGCTCGTCTGCGGAGGAGGCTCCGATTCCGACCTCCTGTGCACGATCCTGGCCGACGTCCTGGCGCGCGACATCGTGCGTCAAGACGAACCGGAGGTGGGCGCCCGCGGCGTCGCCACGCTCGCGATGGCCGCGGTCGGACTGGCTGACGACCTGCACGACGCGTCGCGCCGACTCACGCCGTCGACCACCACCTTCTCCCCGGACGCCGCCCGCACCGCGCTGTACGACGACGCGTATGCGCTCTTCCTCGCGACGCGCGATGCTCTGCGCCCGCACTGGGGCGGACTCCGCCGCCTGCGCGAGAGCGCCGAGCAGCATCCCGCTCCCGAGTCCTCGGCTCACTGACCACCACCTGAAAGAAGACACATGACTGAAACGTCCCGCCCGAAGGTGCTCATCACCGCTCCGTTCGACGCCGGCATCGCCGATTCCCTCGCCGACGCCTTCGACGTCACCCTGATCGACCCGACCATGGACGGCGGATCCCTCGCCGACCGCGGAGTCGACGACGCGCTCGCCGCGGCGGATGTCGTCATCGCCGAGCTCGACGTGGTCGACGAGAGCGCGCTCGCGAACGCTCCGGCGCTCAAAGCCGTCGTCTCCTGCCGCGCCAAGCCGGCGAACGTCGACCTCGACGCCTGCACGGCCCGCGGCATCCCCGTCTTCACGACCCCCGGTCGCAACGCCGAGGTCACGGCCGATCTGAGCTTCGCCCTGCTGCTGGCCACCGTGCGCAAGGTGAGCCAGTCGGAGCGCTGGCTGCGTGCCGGCAACTGGACCGAGGACGACGTGTTCGAGCCCTACGAGGTCTTCCGCTCGATCGGGCTCGGTGGGCGCACGCTCGGCATCCTGGGCGGCGGCGCGATCGGCCGTCGGATGGTCACCCGCGCCCGCGGATTCGGTATGAACGTCAAGGTGTACGACCCGTTCCTCGCCCCCGATGCGTTCGGCGACGAGGCCCTCGTCGTGCCCCTCGACGAGGTGCTCTCGACCTCCGACATCGTCACCGTGCACGTGCCGCTGATGCCTGAGACCGAGGGACTTCTCGGTGAGCGCGAGCTCGCGCTCCTCCGCCCGGACGCCTATCTGATCAACGCCGGCCGCGCCGCGATCATCGACGAGGAGGCACTGATGGCCGTCCTGCGCGACGGCCGCATCGCCGGTGCCGGCTTCGACGTCTACTACCAGGAGCCGCTCCCGCAGGACCACGAGCTCTTCACGTTCGACAACGTCACGCTGACGCCGCACATCGCGGGCGCCTCGGATGACGTCATCGTCGAGCACTCGCGCATCGCTGCGGCGGCGCTGCGGGGCTGGCTCGCCGGGCAGCGCGTTCCCGGAACCGCGAACGAGAAGGCTCTCGCCGCCGTCGGCTGAGCGTCTGAACGCGGGGAGCGGATCGTGCGTCGCGCGGTCCGTTCCTCGGCGCGTCAGTCGAGCAGCGCCGTGACGGTGTTCGAGTCGGTGACGAGCATGTTCACCATGCCGCTCGAGAGCGCGGTGCGCACGGCATCGAGCTTCGCCGCGCCCGCCGCGATCGCGAGGCGGTGCGGGATGGCGCGAAGCTGATCGAGGTCGAGCCCGACGACGCGCGAGTCGAGCTCGCCGCGGACCGGGGCGCCGTTCGCATCGAAGAAGCGTCCGCCGATGTCGCCGATCGCTCCGGCTTCGTGGAGCGCGGCTCGTTCACGCTCGCTCAGCGACCCGAAGAGCAGTCCGCGGCTGTCGTGCGTGCTGCCGATGCCCGCGATCAGGGTGCTGGCCTCGGCCGCCCGAGCGAGCACGTCGCGCACTCCAGGGTCGGCGTACGCGCTCTCCGCGGCCTGAGGTGTCGCGGCGACCAGGGGGGCGGGGAGGTGGAAGGCCGAGCCGTCGGTGCGGCGGGCCAGGGCGAGGGTCAGCTCGTGCGGGTTGGCGCCGTTCGCGAGACCGCTGCTCGATCCGGTGAGCGGCACGAAACGCGCCCCGAGCGAGCGGGCCGGGAAGGCGTCGACCACCGCGGCGACTGCCGTGGAGAGACCCATGGCGACCGTGGTGTCCTTGTCGATGACGCTCGCGAGCGCTTCGGCGCCGACCGTCGCCATCGCGCGGGACGCCTTCGCGGGGTCGTCCACGCTCGGGGCGATCCAGGCCTGGCGCAGTCCGTAGCGGCTGAGCAGCGCCTGCTCCTCGGCGGCGAACAGCGATTCCTCGACGTGCACGATGATCTCGACCATGCCGCTGTCGCGGGCCTCGGCGAGCAGTCTCGTGACGCGGACGCGGGACAGGCCGAGTGCGTCGGCGATCTCCTGGTGCGTGAGCCCCAGCTCGTAGTACATGCGCGCCACGCGACCCATCAGCATGCTGAACATCCTCCCACGCCGACTCCTCCGGTCCTGCTTGACAATTCCGCGACGCGTGCCCAAGATGTCCATGGGCATTCGTTCACGATGCTGAACAAATGTACACCACATCCCGAAATCTCTACGCGCTCAACGAGGAGACACCCATGGTCACCCCCGCATCACCTCCCGCCGAGGGCCGCTTCGCGCGCCTCCTCAGCTCTCAGGGCATCTCGCGGCCCATCGCCTGGGGCTTCGTCGCCCTGACGATCTTCATGATCGGCGACGGCATCGAGGCCGGCTTCCTCTCGCCGTACCTCGACGAGCGCGGCTTCGACGGCGGTCAGATCGCCCTCCTCTGGTCGGTCTACGGCATCGTCGTCGCGGTGGCCGCCTGGTTGAGCGGCGCCCTGGCCGAAGCCTGGGGCCCCAAGCGCGTCATGATGCTCGGCTTCGGCATCTGGGTCGTCTTCGAGGTGCTCTTCCTCGTGTTCGGCGTCATGGCCGGCAACTTCGAGATCATGCTCCTCGCCTTCGGGATCCGCGGGCTCGGCTACCCGATGTTCGCCTACGGGTTCCTGGTCTGGGTCACGATCGACACCGACGAGCAGGTGATGGGTCGCGCCGTCGGCTGGTACTGGTTCTTCTCCACGCTCGGACTCGGCGTGCTCAGCTCCTACTTCGCCGGGGCCGTCATCCCGATCATCGGCGAGCTCGCGACGCTGTGGATGGCGCTCGCCTTCGTGGTCGTCGGCGGAGTGATGGTGCTCGTGCTGCTGCGCAATCCCGTGACCAAGAAGGTCACCGTCGCCAGCAGCGTGAAGGGTGTCGTCAGCTCCCTCACCATCGTCGCGACCAACCCGAAGGTCGGCGTCGGCGGCGTGATCCGCATCATCAACACGCTCTCCTTCTATGCGTTCGTCGTGTTCCTCACGACCTACATGGTCCGCGACGTGGGCTTCGACCTGGCGCAGTGGCAGATCATCTGGGGCACGATGCTCGCCGCGAACGTGGCCGCGAACCTCCTCTCCGGCTACCTCGCCGACTGGATCGGTCGCGTGAACGTGGTCGCCTGGGCCGGTGGCATCGGATGCTTCGTCACCGTGCTCGCCCTCTTCTACGTGCCCACCCTGATCGGACCCAACTTCTTGGTCACGATCGCGATCGCCATCGTCTACGGCCTGGCCCTCGGCATGTTCGTGCCGCTGTCGGCGATCGTCCCGCTGCTCGCCCCCAAGAACAAGGCTGCCGCGGTCGCCATCCTGAACCTCGGCGCCGGCCTCAGCCAGTTCATCGGGCCGGTCATCGCGGGCCTCGCCGCACCCATCGGCGTCGAGGGCACCGTCTGGATCATCGCCGTGCTCTACCTCGTCGGCTTCGGCCTGACGTTCCTGCTGAAGGCGCCCAAGGAGGCGGATGACGTCGTCTCGGCGAACCCCGCCCCGAGCGCCGTCACCGCCTGAATCCCCCACCCTGACAAGGAGTCACCCATGACCACGCGTGTGGAATCACTCATCGAAGAACTCTCGGCCGTCGGCGTCGACATCGTCGCCCGCGGGCTCGCCCTCGCCTCCGGAGGCAACATCTCGGCGCGCATCGATGAGGACACCTTCGTGGTCACCGGCTCCGGCACCTGGCTCGACAGGCTCACGCCCGAGGACTTCTCGGTCATGAGCCTGTCGGGTGAGGTGATCAGCGGCTCCTCGAGCCCTTCGAGCGAGTGGAAGCTGCACCAGCGCAGCTACGCCACACGGTCCGACGTCAACGCCGTGGTGCATGTGCACCCGCAGCACGCGGTGCTCCTGAACGCCCTGGGTCACGACGTGCGCCTGATCACCCTCGACCACGCCTACTACGTGCGCTCTGTCGGGACCACTCCGTACTACCCGAACGGATCGGACGAGCTCGCCGACTCCGCCGCCGAGCAGGCCGCGCACCACGACTGCATCATCATGGGCCACCACGGCTGCTCCGCCCTCGGCGACTCCGTGAGCATGGCCTTCCGCCGCGCGCTCAACCTCGAGGAGGCGGCCACCGCGACCTACCGCGCGCTGCTCCTCGGCGACACCGAGTCCGCCTTCCCCGCCGAGGCGCTCGCCGCCCTGCACCACGCCTGAACAGGAGCCGCGATGACGACCGTCCCCACGCACATCAGCATCGATCCCGACATCAGCGAGGCGACGAAGCGCTTCCTCGCCCAGCCTCCTCGCCTGCTCATCGACGGAGAGCTCGTCGAAGCCCACTCCGGACGCACCATCGACATCGTCGACCCGGGCACCGGTGCCGTCATCGCCCGGTCGGCGGCGGCGGATGCGGTGGACGCCGACCGCGCGGTGCAGGCTGCGCGTCGGGCCTTCGCACCGGATGCGCCCTGGCGGAAGATGAGCGCGCTCGATCGCGGACGGATCATCCTGCGTCTCGCCCGCATGCTCGAGGAGCGCGCCGACGAGTTCGTGGAGCTCGAGGTGCTCGACGGAGGCAAGCTCAAGGGTGCCGCCGCGAGCGTCGATCTGCCGCTTGCGATCAACCACTTCGAGTACTTCGGCGGCTGGCCGTCGAAGATCGAGGGCAACACGATCCCCGTGTCCGTGACGGATGCGATGGTGCGCACCGAGCGGGTCCCGGTCGGAGTCGTCGCGCAGATCGTGCCCTGGAACTACCCGCTGCTCATGGGTGTGTGGAAGATCGCTCCCGCGCTCGCCGCGGGCTGCACGATCGTCATGAAGCCCGCCGAGAACACCCCGCTGTCTCTGCTGCGCCTCGGGCAGCTCGCGCTCGAAGCGGGCATGCCGAAGGGCGTCCTCAACATCCTCACCGGATACGGTGCCGAGGCCGGCGAGGCGCTCGTCGACCACCCCGACGTCGACAAGGTGGCCTTCACCGGATCGACGGCTGTGGGTACGCGCATCGCCCAGCGTGCCGCTCCGATGGTGAAGAGAGTGACACTGGAGCTCGGCGGCAAGAGCCCGAACATCATCTTCGACGACAGCCCGGTCGAAGAGGCGGCGGCCGCTGCGGCCAGCGCGATCTTCTTCAACGCCGGTCAGGCCTGTGCGGCGGGCTCGCGGCTGTACGTGCAGAAGCGCTCGTACGACGACGTGGTCGGTCGGCTCGCCGACATCGCCTCGTCGATGACGGTCGGCCATGGCTTCGACCCGTCGGCGCAGATCGGGCCGGTCATCTCCACCCGCCAGCACGAGCGCGTGCTCGGCTACATCGACGGCGCTCAGGAGCAGGGGGCCACGGTCGCCGCGGGAGGATCCGCCTTCCCCGAAGCCGCGATCCCCGGTGGCTACTACATCCGTCCCACCGTGCTGACCGACGTGGACGACACCTTCACCGCCGTGCGTGAAGAGATCTTCGGCCCCGTCGTGGTGGCGCAGCCCTTCGACGACATCGACGAGATCGCGCGCCGGGCGAACGACTCGCCCTACGGCCTCGCGGCGGGCATCTGGACGCGCGACATCAGCAAGGCGAATCGACTCGCAGCGCTCCTGCAGGCGGGAACCGTCTACATCAACATGTACGGCGCGACCGATGCGGCCGCCCCCTTCGGCGGATTCAAGATGTCGGGCTACGGCAGGGACATGGGCCACGCCAACCTGGAGTCGTACCTGGAGACGCGCACGGTCTGGACGAACCTGGCGCACTGACGTCGCCGATCATCCCCGCTGCGTGATCGGGCCGGAGTGGCGTGCCGAGTCCGGCCCGCTGGTCCGGGGCTTCCGGACAAAGGGAAGTCCGAGTCCCCACGCGACGAGAGCCGCGGCGGCGAACACCGCGCCCAGGATCGAGGATCCGGCCCATCCCCACGCGCTGAAGGAGACGGTCGTGGTGACGGCGCCGACAGCGGAACCCAGCGAGTAGAAGACCATGTACCCGCCGATGGTCGTGGAGACCCGATCCGGATGCAGCGTGGTGAGAGTGTGCTGGTTGCTGACGTGCACGGCCTGAACGGCGAAGTCGAGCACGACGATGCCGACGATCAGCAGCATCAGTGACCACGGGAGCTGTGCGATCAGCACCCAGGAGGCGACCAGTGCGACGAGCGCCAGACCGGTCACGCGATTCGCCTTACCGCCGTCCGCCCAGTGGCCCGCGCGAACGGCGCCCAGAGCACCCGTCAGGCCGGCCAGGCCGAAGAGTCCGATCTGGGTCTCCGTGAGGTGCCAGGGCGCCTCCGACAGGGGCAGCGCCATCCCGCTCCAGAGCGTTCCGAACGAGGCGAAGAGGAAGAAGGCGATCACGCCCGGCTGAGGAAGGCGGGTTCGGTGAGCAGCCGACCGATGCCGCCGACGAGGACGCTGTGGTGGCGGGATGGCGGGCGCACATCGACGGGCAGCAGTCGAAGTGCTGCGGCCCCCAGCAGGAGGGAGAGCGCCGCGAGCAGGACGTAGCTGCTGCGCCACCCCCAGAGATCGGCCATCATGCCGGCGATCAGCCGCGAGCCGAGGATGCCGACCACCACGCCCGACGTCACGAAGCCCAGGTTCCGTCCGCGCTCGCCGGGATCCGACACCGCTGCGGCGTAGGCCACCGTCGTCTGCACGACGACGGCGAAGATCCCCGTGAGCGTGAGGCCGGCGAACGCGACGCCCGCGGCCGGGGCGACTGCGACCGCGAGCATCCCGATGCCCACCAGGCCCAGATGGAGGGCGATCAGCCTCCGCCTGTCGAAGCGGTCGCCCAGCGGCACGAGCAGGACGAGGCCGATGAGGTAACCCAGCTGCCCCGCCGACACCAGCCAGCCGAGCGCATCGGTCGGCAGCTGAAGGTCTCGCCCCATCTGCGCGAGCACGGGCTGCGCGGCATAGACCGTCGCGACGGCGACGGCGCAGATGGCGGCCAGCAGTGTCTTCATCCGGAGAGTCACATCGTTCCTTTGGTTGCAAATTGCTACCAAAGTGACGGTAGGGCATAATGGTTGCAGATTGCAACTCTTGGAGATCTCATGAGCGATGCCCCCGATCGTCCGCAATGGACCGATCCGACCTGTCCCGTCGCGCGCACCGTCGACCTCGTCGGCGACCGCTGGAGCATGCTGATTATCCGCGACGCGATGGACGGCGCCCGCACGTTCACCGACTTCCAGAAGCGCACGGGCATCGCCCGCAACATGCTCGCCGACAGGCTCCGCCGCCTCGCCGCGTACGGGCTCGTCGAGCAGGTCGATGCTCCCCCGGCCAAGCGGAAGCACTATGAACTGACCGCTGCCGGAGAGGAGCTCTTCCCGGTGATCCTCGCCCTGCGGGGCTGGGGAGAGCGCCATGCCTTCGCTGCCGGGGAAGCTCATTCGACTCTCGTCGATGCGGCGGGTGAGCGGGTGGTCGCATCTGAGCCCCTCGGCACCGACGGTGCGCCGCTGACCAGTGGGAACACCCGCGTCGTGAGGTGAGTGCGTCCTGCCTTCGCGGGGGAGTCAACCCGGTGGGCCCTCGGTCCGGGCTTTGGGGCGCTGCTCTGCGGTTTCTGACAGGGTGGAACGCAGGACCTGCCCCTGGACGATGAAGCGGTGAACGATGAGTGGACCTGATTCCCCGGTGATCGGGGTCGACGACGCACCGTCGCGGTGGTCGCCATGGTGGCTGGCATCCGGAGCGCTGTTCATCGCCTCGGCACTGCTGGCCGCGTTCCGCAGCCTTCCGGGTTCACTTGACCCGGGTGCTCTCAGCGGGGTCTCGACCGCAGCGACCCTGGCCTTCAGCCTCGCGCTCGTCGCCGCCGGCGTCGGAGCTGCGCGCCACGACCACACCCTCCGCCTGCCGAGGGCAGCGATCATCTCGCTCTTCCTGCTCGCCGTCTGGCTTCCTGTAGGTCCGCCGGTGCTGACCGCTTCGTTCGGCATCACCTCGGCGGTGCCGGTCTATGTGAACGCCCTCGTCAAGCTGGGGCTGAGTGGTGCGATCGTCGCCGGAGTCCTCCGAAGCCCACTGCCGAAACCCTGGAGGTTCATTCCGGCGATTGCGCTCGCCGCCGTGGTCTTCGGGTCGCTGCTCCAGGTCGCCTTCCTGTCCGGCAGTGTGACCGACCAAGGCGCGATGATCCTCGTCTCGAACCTGCTGACCCTGGTGTTCATCCTCGCCACCGGAGCGCTGGGCGCGGTGGCGCTCCGGGCCGCCAAGTCGCGGGCCGGGTCAGTGGTCGTGTTCGGGGGATCGGTCGCGTCCTGAACCCGGCCGGCGGCCCGTTCGTCAGGCGACGGTGAGGTACCCGCTCGAGGAGTCGTCCTCGACGAGGGTGTAGGACAGCACGCCGTCTCCGTGCGCTCGCGTTCGGCGCCACACTCGCTCGTGACCGCCGGTGGCGTAGTCGAGGACGATCCATCGGGGCGCCTCGGGATCACGTCGCCCGACGATGTAGGAGACGCTGCCGAGGCCGGTCGAGCCGAGATGGGCGATGAACTGATCGGAACGCGGGCTCTTCGGCGGCGTGCGGCACAGGTCCGTCGGGCGGATGCGCAGGGTCAGGTCCGCCTGCGCCGGCCGGGCCTTCACGCGGCACCCCCGGCACGGGCGCCCAGCTCGGCGAGATCGCGGAGGCCGTGCGCGTCGAGATAGGCGCGGATCGTGTCCTGGACGATGCGGATCTGCG
Source organism: Microbacterium sp. Cr-K20 (assembly GCF_000708325.1). Classification (NCBI taxonomy): domain Bacteria; kingdom Bacillati; phylum Actinomycetota; class Actinomycetes; order Micrococcales; family Microbacteriaceae; genus Microbacterium; species Microbacterium sp. Cr-K20. The sequence goes on from NZ_JARE01000082.1 coordinate 134,680, forward strand.
ACTCGTTCCCCATGGCGGCCTGCATCGCGCCCATCGTGGGCGTCGGCTTGCCGTTCACGCGTTCGAGCGCCTCCCACACGATGTCTTCGCGTGAGCCGCGGCCCATCGAGTGCGGCATCGAACTGAACACCGGGTTCGGCTTCCAGCCGGTTCGGGTCTCCTCCATCAGTGGTTCCTCTCGTCTCACCGGACGCTGTCGAATGCGGGTGCACTCGGTCTCGTGCGCGGGCACGCCGAATAGCCCTGGGGCGAGGTGCCCCGGTGGACGGCGCGCGGTCCTGCGGCCAGGGGCCTTCCCGAAGACTGTCGGATGTCGACGCGGGAAGGACGATCTGGCCGTCCGGTTCCCTCCGACCGTATCACGTTATTTTGAGTCATTCAAAATAACGGAGGCGATGAAATGCGAAAGGGCCCGATCCGCTGCGGATCGGGCCCGGTCATCCCCTGCGTGTCAGCGGCGAGGGTCGTCGTTCCACGACCAGATGTCGTCGCCGCGGAGCACTGCGTCGGCGCCCCCGTCGCAATAGATGGTCTGGCCGGCCATGTGGGTGTTGGCCGGGCTCGTCAGCCACACCAGCAGTTCGGCGATGGACGACGCCGGCTGGTGGTAGTTGAGCGGCATCGGCACCGCGGCGTCGACCTGCGCCAGACCCTCCGGGTTCCCGAGCAGCCCTGCCGTCATCGGCGTGGTGACGGTGCCGGGGGCGACGGCGTTCAGCGGAATCCCGGCGCCGGCCCATGCCGGTGTCACGGATTCGCGGCGGACCCAGCGTGACAGTGCGCGCTTGCTCGACGAGTAGTTCAGGAATCCGGCCTCCGGGGTGGTCGCGAGCTGGTCGCCGATCGACAGCGCCAGCGTCTCGTCGCCGCTCAGCGCGGCGTCGACGAGTTCGGCCGATACCGGCTGCAGCGAGGCCATCGACGAGACCACGGCGGCGCGCGGCTGGTCCGCCAGGCTCAACGTCGGCTGAAGCGCTTCCAGGAACTCGGTCACGCCGAAGTAGTTGATGGCCATCGTCTTCGAGATCGGCGCGGCGATGCCGGCACACGCGATCACCGCGTCGATCATGCCGCCGGCGGCCGTGATGGCCGCTTCCGCCGCCGCCCGGCGGCCGTCGGGGGTCGACAGGTCGCCGGAGACCTCGACGCCGGCGAGGTCCACGCCGATGACGGTGTGTCCCTGCGCGCGGAGCAGCTGAGCAGTGGCGGCGCCGATGCCGGATGCGGCGCCCGTGATGACGTAGGTGCGTGTCATGTTTCCTCCTGAGTTGAGGGGATGGTGTCGGGTGGAACGGGGGAGACCGTCGCTCGAGACGCTCCCGGCAGTGCGACGACGAAACGACTGAGCCTGGTCTGGAAGTCCGCGATCTCGTGCGGAGCCCAGCCCGCGAGGGCCTCGCCCACCATCTGCTGCCCAGCGGCCACGAGTCGCGCATATGATTCGATGCCGTCATCCGTCAGCCGGACCACGACCGTGCGTCCGGAACGGATTCGATCGAAGAGCCCCTGGGCGGACATGCGGGAGACGAGCTTCGAAGCGGTCGGGCGTGACAGAGACGCTCGTTCGGCGAGCTCACTGAATCCGAGGGAGCCCCCGCCCGCACCGACCGTGTACAGCGCGCGGACCTCGGTGGCATCCAGAGGGGCGTCGAGCTCCGCGGCGACCGAAGCCTGCAGGTCGTTGCGACTCCATTCAGCCACCACCCGCACGAGCGAGTCGCGGATGCTCTCGATCTCTCTGTCGATCGCCATAGTTCGACAATATCAGCTCAGTTGCGTGAGGCAACTGTTGATGCCGCGCATCCGGGAGTGGCGGGCGACCCTCCCTGGTGCTCCCGAATGACGGTGTGATCAGCGTGACGATCACCACGCCCGCGAGCGAGGGAGCCGAACCGCCGACCTCTCAGGTCGCCGCGATCACGAACGTGTACGCGGTGCTGCCTCCGGATCCGACTCCGGATGGCGGCGGCGGTGACGGCGGCGCGATGCCGGCGACCGGGCTGGACGGGTCCTCCGCGTCGTTGTACGCCGCGCTCGGAGCGCTCCTCCTCCTGGCGGGAGCTGTCCTGATCCGCCGGCGACGGGGCGGTCTGGTCGGTCGGGGGGTCAGTCCTCAGGAATGACGATCATGCTGAGGCCGACCCGGCGCCGCCCCTCGCCCTGCTCTGTCGTGTAGGGGGCGATCAGCGTGGCCAGTCCGGCTTGCAGTTGCTCCAGCGCGGCCTCGTCGACATAGAGCGGGACGGAGCCGAAGCCGAGGAAGCCACGCGCGCCTGGAGCCTCTTGGTCGGCGAAGCGGTCGAATCGGCCGGCGAGATCGCCGAGAAACGTGAGGAATGCGGAACGGAGCTGCAGGTCGCTCATCGCCTGCAGCTCGGCCTCCGGCACGTGCGCCATACGGTCGCCGAGGGTGAGCGTGCGCTCGGTCGTGCCCCGCACTTTCCGCTCTTTCGCCACGGCGAGGACGCCGGCGTCGATGAGGGCGGCGACATGCCGGTAGAGCGTGGGCTGCGACACGTCGGGGATCGCGTCGCGGAGCTCGGCGGTCGTCAGGTCGCGTCCGCCGAGCTGCTGGACGATGCGGATGCGCACGGGGTGCAGGATGACGTCGGCGATCGAAGTCTCTGGGGTCACGGGACGCCTCCATTATTATCACTGTGATAATGTTCTCGTTCTGTAGTCAGTTTACGGGGAGGGATCAGATATGGCAGCCATCGAGGTCACGGGTGTGACCAAGCGCTACGGCACGGTCGAGGCGGTGTGCGACGCCGACTTCGCCGCCGAGAAAGGTCGCATCACGGGTCTTCTCGGTGCGAACGGCGCGGGCAAGTCGACGACACTGCGGGTGCTGCTCGGACTGGCCCGCCCCGATGCCGGGTCCGCGCTCATCGACGGCGTCCCCTACCGAGCGCTGCACGCGCCCGCGCGCACGGTGGGTGCGCTGATCGACATCGCCGGCGCGAACCCGAGGATGACCGCCCGCGCGCACCTGCGCACGTACGCCGCTCTCAGTCGGCTGCCGAAGACGCGTGTCGAGCAGGCTCTCGCCGAAGTCGGCGCTCTCGAGTACGCCGACCGACGCATCGGGACGTTCTCGACCGGGATGCGCCAGCGCCTCGGGCTGGCGACCGCCCTCCTCGGAGAGCCCGAGATCCTCGTGCTCGATGAGCCGCTCAACGGACTCGACCCCGCGGGGATCGCCTGGCTCCGCTCCTTCCTCCGCGACTTCGCCGACGCCGGGGGGACGGTTCTGCTGTCCTCGCACGTGCTGAACGAGCTCGAGCACACGGTCGACGACGTCGTGGTGCTCGACCGGGGCCGCGTCCGCTGGTCCGGGACGCTCGCCGAGACGATCTCCGGGCGCGAGTCGCTCGAGGCGGCCTTCCTGCAGATCACCCAGGAGGTGGCGGCGTGAGCGTGCTGCGCGGAGAGCTGATCCGCGTCACCTCGACCCGGTTGCTGCTGTGGACAGCGGTCACGGCCGTCGTGGTCGCCGCCTTCCTCTCCGGGGTGCTCGCGATCGTCGGGCCGGAGAACGCCAACCCGCCCATGCCGGGCATCGACACCGCCGAGGGTGCGGGCCTGATCCTCGGCCTCTCCACCGTCACCCTGTTCATCCCGGCGCTGATCGGCACGGTGGCCGTGACCGGCGAGTATCGGCATCGCACCATCGGGACGACCTTCTTGGCCGTTCCGCGCCGCGGGCGGGTGCTGGGCGCGAAGCTCGTGGTGTTCGCGCTGGTCGGCCTCGTCTACGGGGTGCTGTCCTCGCTCACGACGGGGCTCGTCCTCGTGTCGGCCGCGGCTGTGCGCGGTGTCCCTCTCGCGATCGGCGTCGATGACCTGCTCCTGTCTCTCGGCAAGCTGGCGGTCGCCTCGGCGGTGTACGTGCTGCTGGGGGTGGCGATCGGTGCGCTCGCACGCAACCAGATCGTCGCCATCGGCATCGTGCTCGGGTACTTCTACTTCCTCGAGAACGTGATCATGATCGTCCCCGGAGTCAACGCCCTCTACTCGTACCTGCCCGGCGGCGCGACGGCGTCGCTCACGCGCTTCACGTTCCTGACCGATGCGATCTCCGAACAGACGCCGCTCGCCGCCGCCCCGCTGGTGTCGCCGATGCTCGGCGCGCTCATCCTGCTCGGATACACGGCCGTGGGCGCTCTGGTCGCCCTGGCGGTGCCGCTGCGGCGGGACATCGCCTGAGCATGCCCCGCCGCACGCCTCAGCTGAAGAGGACGATCACGTAGACCGCGAACGTCACCAGGTGCGCGGCGCCGTGCATCGCGGTCACCCGCTTCGCCGCGAACGTCGTGACGGAGAGCAGCAGCGTGACCCCGAGCATGAGCAGGTTCGCCGGAGACTCCGCCAGGACGACCGTCTGACCGGTGAGCATCCCGATGATGAGAACCGCGGGGATGGTGAGGCCCACCGTCGACACCAGTGCTCCGTGGCACAGATTGTTGACGCGCTGGGCCTCACCGCCGAGAGCGGCGCGCACCGCGGTGATCGACTCCGGCAGGAACACGATGCCGGCGATGAGCACGCCGGCGAGGGCGACCGGAGCGCCGAGCCGGCCCAGACCGTCGTCGAGCAGCGCCGCCATGTCGTGCGACAGGAGCACGATCGGGATGACGGTGACCACCAGGAGCCCGAGGCGCACGAGGACCTCCGTGCGATGCTCGGCCAGCACCTGCCGGATCCCGCCGGCGTTTTCCGCCTTCTCCTGACGCTCGGCGCTCTGCAGCAGCCGGGGATCGACCTCGGTGAAGTCGCTCGCCTGTGCGCCCATCTGCCGGTAGAGGAAGAACGCGTAGAGCACGAGGGTGAGCACGATGATGGGGATCTCCTGCCCCGTCGTGTACGAACCGTCCGCGCCGATCAGGGCAGGGAGTCCGAACGCGAGGGCGACCAGCACCACCAGCATCGACAGGTAGGCCGAGGTGCCGGTGCGGTTGTGGGCCATGCCGCGGTGGCGGAGCCCGCCGAGGAGGAGTGCCAGACCGATCACGAGGTTCAGGATGATCATCGCGACGGCCATGACCGAGTCGCGGGCGATGGTCGCATGCTCGCCCGGTCCGAGCATGACGGCCGAGATCAGGATGACCTCGATCAGCACGATCGAGAGCGTCAGGACCAGGGATCCGTAGGGGTCGCCGAGTCGATGTGCGAGGGCCTCGGCCTGCTTCACCACGCCGAATGCGCAGACGAGGATCACGGCGATGATCCCGAGGAGAGCGATCACGAGGACCGGTCCCGGCACAGGCGGCGCCAGCACCGGGTGGAGGAGGAGGAGAGCCGCGAAAGCGCCCCATCCCAGGGCGACTCGGACGATATCCGTGACGCCGATCAACTGCTTAAGCTCCGTGCGTGACATCGCCGGACTCCTTCGAGGTGGGGCCGTCCCCGACTGATGACCACGAGCGGGTCGTCCCGGTCGCAGCGTTGTGTCAACGCACTTTCTGACTCCACAAGCTTAGCAAAAATTTCCCGATCAGGAGGAAATTTGACTTCCGCTGGGCGCTGGCTATGGTCGGAGGTTACGCCAGCCACCGAAGGGGAAGCGAGTAACCATGTCCGGAAAGTCCATCCAGGGTCGCGACAGCAAGAAGGCGCCGCAGCTCTCGCTCAAGGAGAAGCGAGCTGCGAAGCGGGAGAAGAACGCACCAGCCGAGTTCATCAAGCCCCGCAAGGGCGCGAAGGGCTGACGGGATTCCGGCCCGGCCGGCGGCGCATCGTCCCCGATGCGGGTGATGCGCCGCCGGCGTTCGGGCGTCAGCGGAAGACGCGGGTGATGCCGCTTTCGAGCTGCGTGAGCTGGATGAAGAGCACGAAGCGGTGGAGCGGCGTCAGCAGCCTGCGGACGCTGCTGCGCACCAGGCCTCCGCGGCGGTGCTCGGTCTCCCAGGTGAGGGTCGTCCTGAGCTGTATTCCGCCCGCGGCATGTTCGAGCGCGAACCCGACCGACCGCGCATTCGACCGCGGGGCGTCCGGGTGGAGGAAACGCCATCGGATGTCGGTCGGCTCGTCGCAGTGCACGAGCCGCACGAGCTGGCGACGGAACTCTTCTGCGACCCGGATCGGCCGTCCGTCCGCCGAGGCCGACGCCGTGCGGGCTTCCCATTCGGCCGCATCGTCGCCCGACTCCGCGATGGAGGCGATCCCCTGATCCCATTCGGGGATCCGGGCCGGCGAGGACAACAGCGCCCAGACGTCTTCGATCGACGCGGGGACGAAGACGGACCGGGTGCCCGACAGGCTGCCCTCACCGTTCGGTGTCGGAACGGTGACATCGACGCGTTGCGCGTCTTCCAGTCTCGTCCTCAGCACGTCCGGATCCACGTCGAGGCGACGCAGGATCGCCTCGATCAGCCCACTGCGCTCGTCGACGAGCGCGCGCAGCACAGCGGCGGAGTCACCGCGACGATCTCCCCTCGACGCGTCCTTCAGGACGGCGATCGCACGGTCGGTCCACTCGTAGCCGGACGTCTCGTGGAAGACGATGCGAGCGCCCTCGTTTCCGCCGGACGAGATCCCGACGAGGTCGAGCTGCTCGGCGTGCTGGGAACCCACCGCCGCGCGCGCCGCCGTCAGGCTGACACCCAAGCCTCGGAGGACCTGTCCGCCGACGTCGGGATCGAGGGTCAAGGCGAGAAGGAGATGGTCGATGTCCGCGTCGCGGACGCCGAACCGGGATGCCTCCTCCATGGCTGCCAGCGACAGCGTGTGCATCGTCGCGGCCGCTCGGGTGAATCTGCTCATGAGTTCCTCCGCGGCACGATGATGCTCGGGTCGATCCGCTTGGCGTGCTTCTTGTGCACGGCCTGTCTCGTCACGCCCAGGGCATCCGCGATCGTCTGCCAGCTCATTCCGGAGCGCAACGCGGCCTCGACCTGGCGCAGCTCGAGCGTGTCGGCGAGCGTGCGGAGCGATGCGACTGCCCGCAGCCCTGCACGCGGGTCGGTCATGTCCGCAGCGATCTGTGCGACATCCAGCGATTCCATGCTGTCAACCTACGTTGCTCGACCCCGCCCTGTCAACCTGGGTTGCTCATGCCGCGGAGGGGTACTCCGGCCGGGCGGTGGTGTCAACGGGCCTGCGGTGCGCCGGCATCCGATCGACTCTGGTGTCCCGAGGAAAGGAGCACACGATGAGCGGCATCGAGGACCAAGGGCTGCGGCCCGAGAACGTGCAGTCCCCGGCCGACGCCGATGCGGATGCACGGATCGCCGAGCATCTCGCCGAACGCACGGGCGAGGACGCGGGGTCCGCTGGAAAGGTGCCGGCGGGTGGCGCCGGCGCCGACTCCGGTTCCGCCGAGGCCGTGCGCGTCGATCCGGATTCGCGCTCATCCGTCCCCGATGAGTCGACCCACAACGACGAACCCGGTATCGGTACGCGCCGGGCCGACGTGGACGAGGCGAACCGCGACGACGGGGACCCCGGCAGTCGAGCCTGAGGTCCCCGGCGTCTTTCACACGGTGGACGGGTGCAGCACGACCTTGATGCAGCCGTCCTCCTTCTTCTGGAACGTGCGGTAGAGGTCGGGTGCATCGTCGAGCGGCGCGTGATGGGTGGTCAGATCCATGACTCCCAGCGGGTCGGCGGGGTCCTCCACGAGGGGAACGAGCTCGTCGACCCAGTTCTTCACGTTGCACTGCCCCATCCGCAGGGTGATCTGCTTGTCGAAGAGGGTCTTCATCGGCATGATGTCGGCGTCTCCCGCGTACACGCCGCTGAGCGATACCGTGCCGCCGCGGCGCACCACATCGATCGAGGCGTAGACGGCGGCGAGCCGATCGACTCCGGCCTTGTCGAGCACCTGGCGCGCGGCGGGGTCCGGCAGCAGACCGACGGCTTTCTGGAGGAAGTCGACTCCCGTGCTGCCGTGCGCCTCGAGCCCCACGGCATCCACGACCGAGTCGGCGCCGCGCCCCTCCGTGAGGTCCCGTAGCTCGTCGACGATGCTGTCGGTCAGGTCGAACGTCTCGATCCCGTGGCGCTCGGCCATCGTCCGCCGCTCGGGCACCGGGTCGACCGCCAGCACCCGGTAGCCGCGGTGGCGTCCGACGCGGGCGACGAACTGCCCGACGGGGCCGAGGCCCATCACCGCGAGCGTCCCGCCCTCGGGCACCTGCGCGTACTCGACGCCCTGCCAGGCGGTCGGAAGGATGTCGCTGAGGAAGAGGTAACGCTCGTCGGGCAGATCGGGCGCGACGGGGATGTGGTTGTAGTCGGCGAGCGGCACCCGCAGATACTCGGCCTGTCCGCCGGGCACCTGGCCGTAGAGCTTGGTGTAGCCGAACAGTGCCGCGCCGCTTCCGTACTCCCGTACCTGCGTCGTCTCGCACTGCGACTGGAATCCGCGTCGGCAGAGGAAGCACTCGCCGCATGCGATGTTGAACGGGATCACCACACGGTCGCCGACCGCGAGCTTCGTGACTCCCGCACCGACCTCGACGACGACTCCCATCGGCTCGTGTCCGAGGATGTCGCCGCGGTCGATGAAGGGTCCGAGCAGTTCATACAGGTGCAGATCGGAGCCGCAGATCGCGGAGGACGTGATGCGGATGATGGCATCCTCCGGCTCCTGGATGACGGGATCGGGCACTTCCTCGACCGTCACCGTGCGCTTGCCCTGCCAGGTCAGTGCTTTCATGATGTCTCCGTTCGTCGATGCGTGTCGGACCACGCTCGTCGCTCGACGGCGCCACCTGAACCGGGTTGACAGCTCGGCATGCAGGGGTTCAATGGAACGGGCAGCCCCTCGCCGCCCCCGCGGCTCGCACTCGCCCGCCGGACGACGGCATGGTCGGAAGGCGACGCCGATTCACCTCGAGTCCGCCGTCGAGGATCCGCAACCGCGGATCGCTCAGCACGGCGATCGCCCCCGAGAGCCCGGCGATGACGAGCTTCTCGCCCGGGCAGCGATGCCCGGTCGCGACCTCCGCCCCTCCCTGCGGGATGAACGTCCGCACCGCCTCGTAGTCCGTGACGTCGGTGAACCGCTCCGGCGCGAAGCGGTGCGCATGCGCCCAGGACTGCTCGTCGGTATTCGTGCCGAGGATGTCGAGCACCACGCGTCCGCCGGCGGGAACCTGCACGTCACCGATCTCGATGTCGGTGGTCGCTCGCCCCGGCAGCATCGGGACGAACAGTCCGGTGCGTCGCACCTCCTGCGCGAACATGGTCGCGAGCTCTCCGCCGACCAGTGCATCGCGCTCCTCGGCTTCCGCGGCGATGCGGGCCCTCCACTCCGGCCGATCATGCAGCTCCTCGGCCGCGAACGCGACGAATCTCGCGGCCGCGATCATGGGACGGATGCTGTTCTGCAGCTCGACGCCGGCGAGGCGGGCCGTGAGGAGTTCACCGTCAGGGCCGCGGTGCGACGCCCACAGTGCGAGCGCCGTGCCTTCCTGGGCATGGAGGGATCCGTCGCGCACGGCCTCGATGAGGCGCATGGCTTGCCGATCCGACCACAGCCGATTCGCCACGGCGGCGAGGTAGGCGGGAGAGTACGGCGCGCCGAAGCCGTCCACGATCTGCGCGAGCCGTGCGGCCCAGCGGGTCTTCGCTGCCGGGGTCCCGGGAAGCCCGGCCCAGCCCATGATCGCCCGCCCCAAGGCGCCCACCGCGGCGTCATAGGCGCTGCGGGTGCCGCCCTCGAGCCAGTCGTCGCGCTCGGACCGCCACTCCCGTTCCAACCACGGGATCAGGCGCTCGGCCTGCGCGTCCTCGTAGGCGGCCTCGACGAAGGTCGCCTTGCGGTGGCGGTGCTCCGCCCCGTCGAGGCTGTGGACCGAGCCGTGCCCGAACAGCGTCTCGCGCACGATGCCGGGCATGGCACCCGCCCGGGCGATGCGACTCTCGTCGTAGAACAGGTCGACGCCCTCGGCGCCGCGCACCAGCACCGCTTCGTGGCCGAGCAGGCGCATCGGTGCGGAACGCGATCCCGGTCGGGCGCGACGCCAGATGCGCTCGCCGAAGTCGTAGCCGCGGGTGAGCAGTGACGGGGAGTCGTCGTGGATGACCGCTTCGACGGCGCGGCCCACGCGTGAGGTCATTCTCTGGAACATGTCTCGACCGTGACAGGGTCTGCGGGATCGCTCCAGGGGGGCGCGTTCACGAGTCGATTGTGCTATTCGCCTCATCGGCCCCGTGTCAAGCGGGTTCTGCAGCCGAGCCCTGGCGGGCACGATGAACACGGATGGAGGAACCATGGCGACGAACACTCGTGACCTGGCCTGCACCACGGATGACGTGTTCCGGGTGCTCGCGAACGGCTGGCTGTATCCCGGATGGGTGGTCGGTGCCTCGCGGATGCGCGACGTCGATGCCTCCTGGCCGGCGGTCGGCGCGCAGCTGCACCACTCCTTCGGCGTGTGGCCGGCGCTGCTCGACGACAGGACCGAGGTGCGGGAGTGGGAGCCGCCGCACCGGATGGTGCTCATCGCCCGGGGCTGGCCGATGGGCGAGGCCAAGGTCACTCTGCGCGCGCGCACGACGGCATCGGGCTGTCAGGTGCGCATCGACGAGGAGCCCGTGAAGGGGCCGGCGGCACTCATCCCCCGCTTCCTCACGACGCCGATGCTGCGCTGGCGCAACGCCGAGACGCTGCACCGGCTCGCCTACCTCGCCGAGGGCCGAGCGGGAGGCGACGGCAGGGCGTCGGGCGAGGTCACTCCCCCGAGTTCTTCTTGAACTGCCGCTCCCAGTCGCGCAGCTCCGAGCGGCCGATGAGCGAGTCGAGCGACACCTGGAACAGCAGGCCCTTTCGGGCGTTGACCTGCTTGATGTTGTCGATGATCTGCGTCGTGACGGCCGCCAGTGCCTCGCGCACCTCGGCGACGCGCTCCTCCGGTGCATCCCACAGGTCGGGCCGCGTGAGCAGGTCGAGCAGATAGTCGCGTTCCAGCGCGGCGACGAGGCGGGCGAGCTTGTCGGAGTACTCCGCCTCGGCCAGCGCGACCTGGTCGGTCTCCGCCTTGGCGTCGAGTCGTACGAACAGCTGCTCGACGTGGGAGGCGAGCGCCTCGATACCCGCGGCCGTCTCCGCGGCCACAGGGTTGCCCGGGAGGTTCGCATAATCGACCCGCAGCTCGCGCAGCCGGTCCACCCGCAGGCGGATGCCGGGAGGAACCGGATCCGCCGCGGTCTTCGGCGTACGACGGCGACGGGCGAGCAGTCCGATCGCCGTGCCGCCGGCTGCGAGCAGGACGGCTCCGCCGATCACGACGGGCAGCAGCCAGTCGGTCCCTCCCCCGGCTTCCAGGCCCGGGGAGGACGGATTCTCCTGGACGATCTGCTGCACGGTCTCGACGAGAGCGGTCTGGGTGTTACCACCGGCCGCTGCCTCGTTCTCGTTGGCGATCCGCAGCACGTCGTTGCTGTCGATCACGGTGGAGCCCGCCTGCAGGTCGTCGCCCACGGCGAGCACGACGGTCGTCTGCGGCACTCGCTCGCTGAGCCGGTCGAGCAGTTCCAGCGGGTAGACGGTGCCCAGGTCGGCATCCTCCGGCAGCACCACGACGGCGATCGTCCCGTCCCCCGGCACGGCGGCCGACAGGGCATCGGTCATCGCCGACTGCCCCTGCACGCCGGGGGCGACGTAGACGTCGCCGGACTGCAGGGCGGCGATCGCGTCGGTGACCCCGCTCGGGTCGGATGCCGTGGAGCTGATCATTCCCACCTCAGAAGTTGTTGATCACGGAGGCGAAGACGAGGTCGATGCGCTCGGCGTCCGACGCGTCGAACATCTGGCCGCCGGTGGCATCGGCGATCCGCTGCAGCACCGAGGTGTCGGCGGCCGAGCTGTACGCGATGGGGAAGATCCGCACAGGGGCATCGGTTCCGCCCTCCTTCGTGCTCTTGCCGATCTTCGCGATCAGCGAGTCGAGGGATGTCGTCGAGTCGGTGTCCTCGCCGTCCGACAGCACCACGATCGCGTTGATCCGTCCGGGCTCGGCGCGCTCGCTCATGGCCTCGTACGCCGTGAGCACCGCGTCGTACAGCGGTGTGCCGTTGCGCTCGGCGTAGCGGAGGTCGTCGAGGGAGGAGTCGAGCTTCTCGCCGTCGGCGCCCAGCGGGGTGACCCCACGGAGCACCTCGATGTTCTCGCCCTCGTCGGAGGAGACGCCGGTGGTGAACGCCCAGACGCCGACCTCGTCGGTGGAACGGAAATGGTCGAGCGTCGTCTGGGCGCCCTGGATCGCCCCGTCGAGCCGGGAGCGGCCGTCGCCGATCGGCTCGTCCATCGAGCCGGAGATGTCGATGAGCTCCAGCACCGAGGAGGGCTTGCGAACCTGCGTCCACTGGTCGATCGCGGTGGAGATCACATCGACCTCCGGCTTCGGCAGCGTCACCGCGGGCTGTGCGGGGTCGACGCCGAAGTTCGCCGTGAACAGGTCGCCCAGGGGGACCGACTCGTCGAGCGGACGGAAACCGTACTCGGGAAGGATCGTCTGCGCGGCCTCGGTCTGCAGGAACGCCGCGAACGCCTCACCTGCCGTGCGCTGCTCGGGCGTCACCCAGTCGGCGCCGAGAACGGTGACGGGGTTGTCCGACCACATCGAACCGCCCGCGGGGTACACCGCGACCAGCTTGGTCTTCGGCGGGACCAGGGTCTCTCCCGGCTGCACGGTGTGCGAGTCGGGGTTGCCCTTGTTGTAGTTGAGCAGCGAGGTCTCCTCGAGCGCGACCGCCGAGACGTAGGCCGAGCCGTTGGCGCCGTTCTGCGTCTCGTCGTACAGGGTCGACAGCACGTTGCCCGTGGTGTCGCCGTAGTGGATCACGCACTCCTCGAACACGCGGGAGAAGTCGGCCGCGGCATCCACATCGGCCGAGGTCAGCCCCTCCGCCTTGCCCGACGCCTCGTACGACTGCATCAGGATGGTCGACAGCCCGGTGGTCGAGGTGTTCGGGTTCGTCTTCGAGATCTTGAAGGCGCCCCAGATGTCCTTGCCCACGCTCCCCCAGCCGTCGGGGTCCTGGCACAGGCCTTCGAGGTCGGTGATGCTGATCGGCTTGTCCGGCCACCCGAGCGCCTTGGCCATCGGCTCGGGCATACCGAACACGACAGGGGTCCGCGTGAAGGATGCGGGTGTGCCGACGAGGTTCTGCGAGGCGGCCGCCGCGACGCGGTCGGTCCAGACGGTGGAGGCGGGCGACCACAGGGTGGGCCACAGTGCGCGGTCGTCGCTCGGCCAGTCCTCGCCGGATGTCAGGTAGCGGGCGGCGTTGCCGGACGAGACGTTCGTCGGCCGCACGGTGGCGCAGGTGTCGAGCTTCTCGTGCTCCGGAGAGTCTTTGAACGCGGTCGCCAGCTCGTCGAGCATGTTGACCTTCTCCGACGAGGTCGCCACGGTGATGTGCGTGCAGCCGTCGTCGGGAAAGCCCTGGCTGCCGTCGGGGGTGGGCTCTTCTCCCCCACCCGTGCAGGCTGCCAGCACCAGTGCGACGATCGCCGCCGTGGCCAGGGCGGCAGGTATGCGGCGGATGGTGGTCCTTCGTGCGGTGCGAGGCGCGCTCATGCGCCAAGGGTACCGATGTATCGGGCTCCCGATCACGCGGTTCCGGCGCGCATGAACTCCTCGGCCGCCTGCACCTGCGCCGCGCTCGGACGGATTCCGGTGTAGAGCACGAACTGCTCGAGCGCCTGCAGGGTCGCGACTTCGGCACCGGTGATCAGGGTCTTGCCGGCGGCGCGACCCGCGATGATCAGGGGTGTCTCCGCGGGCAGCGCGACGACGTCGAAGACGACGGATGCCGCAGCGATCGCCGCCTCCGAGAACGACAGGGCGTGCTCCTCCGAACCGCCGGCCATGCCGATCGGGGTGACGTTGACGAGGATGTCCGCCGTCGAATCGGACGCGTCCGCTCGCCAGCGGAATCCATACAGGTCGGACAGCGCGCGCCCGTTCGATTCGTTCCGGGCGACGATGGTGACATCCGCGAAGCCGGCGTCGCGGAAGGCGGCTGCGGTCGCCTTGGCCATGCCGCCCGAGCCCCGCAGCAACACGGAGGCAGCAGGATCCAGCTCGTTGCGCGCGATCAGCTGCGCGATCGCGGAGTAGTCGGTGTTGTACGCCGTGAGCACGCCCGCATCGTTCACGATCGTGTTGACCGAATCGATCGCGGTCGCCGAGGGGTCCATCCGGTCGACCAGCGCGATCACGTCTTCTTTGTACGGCATGGAGATCGCGCAGCCGCGGATGCCGAGTCCGCGCACGCCGGCGATGGCCTGGGCGAGGTCGGTCGGAGCGAAGGCCTTGTAGATCCAGTTGAGTCCGAGCGCCTCGTAGAGGTGGTTGTGGAAGCGCGTCCCGTTGTTGCTCGGCCGCGCCGACAGCGAGATGCAGAGCGTCATGTCCTTGTTGAGCAGCGTCACCGCATCAGGCTACCTCCGCGTCGGCTCGACGCCGGGAGAGCAGCGGCCGACCTCGGTCGATCTCACCAGGACGGGGTCCGTGACGAGACGGTGCGTCCTCCCCTATGGTGAAGGTGCATGCACACGGGGATTGATCGTCTTCGTCTCTCCCCAGGAGACGAACGGCCCACCCCAGGGGCAAGACGATCCGTGCATGCGATTGGGCCCCCTCGAGTGGTTCAGTCCCCAATGGACCGCTCGAGGGGGTCGCTATCGCCCTCCGCGCACTGATTTTCGGATTTGTCCCCCAAAAGGGGGACAAGCGCTCCGAAAAGGAGTTAGGCTGTTCTTGACGCACCCTCCGGTCGTCTTCGGCCCTCATCGCTCCCCCCGCGGTGAGGGCCACACCATTTTCTGGGCGTCGTGCGTTCGCGCGCCCCGGGAATCCGCCGGATGACGGCCGTGTGCCGCTCGTGCAACATTTGGATTACCTTCTTGCAGCGGCTATTCCGCTCGGGGGCTCCTCCACTAGCGTTAGCGATGTCGGGGCACCCCTGCGTCGGCTTCTTCATCAGCAGAACAGGCAGTACATGAGCACCCAGGGCACGGTCAAGTGGTTCAACTCGGAGAAGGGCTTCGGCTTCATCTCCCCCGACGACGGAGGCGCTGACGTCTTCGCGCACTACTCCGCCATCCAGTCATCCGGCTACCGGTCTCTCGAAGAGAACCAGCGAGTCGAGTTCGATGTGGCACAGGGTCCGAAGGGCCTGCAGGCAGAGAACATCCGCCCCGTCTGAGACGGGCCGGGAACACGTACTCCCCGACCGGAGCGCCATGATGGCGTCATCCGGCGGGGAGTTCTGTGCTTCTGATGGGTCGCTCCGATGTGCCGGCACGGCAACCGCCGGATGCGCGCGGGTCGCCGGTGCCGGCGTCAGTCGATAAGGAGAGCGCGCAGCTCGGCCACGCTCGTCACACGGAACTCGGCCTCGTCGCCCTCGTGTGCGTCGCTGAATCCCCACCCGACGAAGATCACGGGGACGCCGTTGGCCTTGCCGCCCTCCACGTCGTGGTGACGGTCGCCGATGAGCACCGGTCGTGACGTGTCGGCACCGAGCTCGCGGAGCCGGCGCAGCGCCTCGGCGACGATGTCGGTCTTCGAGGCGAGCGTCGCCTCATCGGGTGTGGCGCCGACGGTCGTCAGGAACGACGGGCGGAGGCCGAAGTGGTCAACGAGTGCGTCGACCTGGTGCTCCGGCTTCGAGCTGGCCGTCGCCTGCGGGATGCCCGCCGCCGCCAGTTCGTGGATGAGGTCGGTGACACCGGGGTATGTGGCCACATCGGTGGTGTAGCCGTCGGCCTTGCCGAGCGTGCGATAGAAGGTGACCGCCTCGCGGGACTCCTCGGGGGTCATGCCCGCCTGGTCCTGGAACGACTGGAACATGGGCGGCCCGATCCAGTGCACCAGTTCCTCACGCGTCGGCGCCGGCCGGCCGAAATGAGTGAGGGCGACGTTCAGCCGGCGGAGGATGCCGACGGACGCATCGATGATCGTGCCGTCGACGTCCCACAGCACGCAGGAATAGGGGGAGTGGGGCATGCCTCCAGCCTATGGGCCCGGCAGCGAGGGCCATTCCTCCTGCACAGCTGTGCTCCGAAAAAGCTTGTTCACACCTTATGTGAGAGCGAAAGGTCCTCATATAAGGTCGTGACAAGAGCGGATTTGCAGGTCAGAATGGGGGAATGTACGTGTCGGTGGAAGTCATCACGATGCTGGCGACAGCAGCGGCGACTCTGGTCGCGATCGTCAGCGGGTTCGGCTGGATGATCACTCGGATGGACGCACGCTTCGAAGCGCAGGATGTGAAGCTCGAACTGCGGTTCGATCGCATCGACCGCCGCTTCGAACGGGTCGATGAACGGTTCGAGCGGATCGATGAACGGTTCGACCGGGTCGATCAGCGGCTGCGTCTTGTCGAGCTCGAGATGACCGAGGTGAAGATCGCGGTCGCGCGGCTGGAGGGACCGACGCCGCGGCTGATGGCGGCTCGCTGATCCGTGCGGGGGTCAGACGGCAGAGGCTCAGAACAGGCGGGGGATGCCCGACTCGATGCCCTTCATGTCGTCGTAGTCGAGCACCAGGCAGCGGATGCCGCGGTCCTCGGCGAGCACTCGGGCCTGGGGCTTGATCTCCTGTGCCGCGAAAACGCCCTGTACGGGGGAGAGGTGCGGGTCGCGGCCGAGAAGCTCGAGGTAGCGGGTCAGCTGCTCGACGCCGTCGATGTCGCCGCGGCGCTTGATCTCCACCGCGATCGCGGCGCCGTCGGCATCGCGCACCAGCAGGTCGACCGGGCCGATGGCCGTCGGATACTCGCGGCGCACGAGGGTCGCGCCCTCGGAGATGCGCTCCACCTGCTCGGCGAGCAGCCGCTGCAGGTCGGCCTCGACGCCGTCCTTCTGGAGTCCCGGATCGAGGCCCAGCTCGTGGGAGGTGTCGTGGATGATCTCGTAGATCTGCACCCGCAGCGCATCGCCGGTCTTCTTGTGGGTGACGCGCCAGACCTCGACGACGCCGGCGCTCGCCTCCTCCTCACCCGGTTCCTCGCTCGACAGCGAGCACGGCGGGCTCATCCAGTTCAGCGGCTTGTAGCTGCCGCCGTCGGAGTGCACGAGCAGACTCCCGTCTCCCTTGTGCACGAGCAGACGCGTGGCGAGCGGGAGATGGGCATTGAGCCGACCGGTGTAGTCGACCGAGCAGCGGGCGATGACGAGACGCACCCGTCGAGCCTACTTCGTCGAAGTCCTTCTGGTCGCCGCGTCGGGCTGCGTGGCGATCAGTTGCCGAGAAAGCCGCCGAGTGCGTCGAAGAGTCCGAGTTCGGTGGCCGCGGAGCGGGCGATGAGGAACCCGATGATGCCGATGATCCAGGCGGTGTTCTCCGCGCCGGTGCGCTCCATCCACGCCGCGAAGCGCTCCAGCGGGCGCTGAACGAGGGGAGCGGCGACGATGCGCAGGACGAGCAGGACGATCGCCGGCAGGATCATCAGGGCGCAGTAGCCCGCGAGTGCGAGCACACGCAGCGGGGTGTCGACGGCGGCATCCGCGAGCATCGTCATCGCGACGATGTACGGGAGCATCGTGGCGATCTCCACCACCCCGGCGGCGATCGCGACGGCCATCACGGCGGTGCCGCGGGTGCGCGGATCGAGCAGGCGCTCGCGCCAGCGTGTGATGCGGCCGGGTCGGACGGTCGCTGTTCCGGCCTGATCCGCAGCGGGCGACGCCGGGAGCGGAGTCGCCGATACCGGAGCAGGGGCATCGCGCACGGGCATCCCCGTCCACGGGGAGACCTGCGCCGGCGCGACGGCCGGACTCGCAGGGACAGCGGAGGCGCCCTTCGGTTGCTTGTTGCCCGTCGGCATCACGAACGCGGTGATCAGGAGCGCGGCTCCGGCGAGGAGGCGGACGACCAGGCCGGTCGGTGACGCGAGGAAGTCCGACGCGACATCGACGAGGTTCACCAGCCCCCACAGGAAGAGGAGGCCGACGGCGAGGTAGAAGGCCGCGATCGTCACGAGGTAGAGGAGGATGCGTCCGGCGCGCACCCGCCCGGGGTGCAGCAGGAGGAAGACCGGGATGAGGAGTGTGCCGACGCTGAGCCCGTCGATCAGCGCCAGCAGCGCGAGGGAGAGGGGGAGCGGGAGCCCGCCGAAGAGTTCCATGGCTCCACTGTCGCCGGGGCGGGGGCGGCGGTGGATCGGGCGAAAGTACCGTTCGTCGTGCGCTCCTCATCCCTTCGACGGATGCGACCCCAGCCTTGCCGTGGTTGCATGAGGTCATGCACGAGCAGGTCGACGGCGGCATCGGCGCCTGGTATCGCCGGCACCGCGGGTGGGCGGACCCCGCCGGGATGGCGCTCCTCGCCGTCGTGATGGCCGCGCTCGGATTCCGTGGGGTCTGGGGGTCGTTCTCGCTTCTTTCCGGGCCGGTGTCGCCGTGGTGGGCGCTCGCCTTCGCGCTTCCGGCCTGTGCGCTCGCGCTCGTCAAGCGACGCCTGCCGATGACCGTGCTCGGCATCGTGACGATCCTCTTCGTCGCCGACCTCCTCACGGTCGGCGGCATCGGGACGCTCTTCGTGCTGCTCGACGTGCTGTGGACCGCGGTGTTCCTCGCCGGCCCACGACGTCGTCGTGCTCTGCTGATGCTCCTCAGTGCCTCGACGGTCATCCTCTTCATCGTCGCCTGGCTCTTCACCGACATGCCCTTCGCCGTCGCCTTCCTCATCGGGGTGCAGTTCGGCGCGATCTTCGGCACGGACTACTGGTGGGCGGTCGCCGTCTCCCAGGCGCACGAGCTGGCCGAGCTGCACCGTCAGCGGGCGGAGGACGCGGCGGCCGTCGCCGAGCGCGACCGCGCCGAGGCCGTGCAGCGCGAGCGCGAGGCGATGGCGCGCGAGCTGCACGACGTGGTGGCCGGCCACGTGATGGCGATGGCGATCCGAGCCGAAGCCGCCCTCTCCACGACGCCCGACCAGACGAAGGACCGCGAAGCGCTCCAAGCGGTGCGCGATGCGGGCCTGGATGCCCATGGAGCCCTGCGGTCGATGATCTCGGTGCTCCGCCGCGGCGACGGCGCCCTCGTGGCCACACCGCGCTGGGCCGATCTCGACGGCATCGTGCGCGATGCCGAGCGTGCGGGGCTCGTCGTCGGCTTCGACGCCCCGGACGTGCCCGAGTTCGGAGCCGCCGCAGAACAGGCCGTGGTCCGCATCGTGCGGGAAGCCCTCACGAATTGCATCCGCCACGCGGGCGGCGCCGAGGTCGACATCGAGATCGTGGAGAGGAACGCCGAGGTGCAGGTGAGGGTTCGGTCCCGTGGAGGTGTGGCCAGCGCCGCGGCCGCGCACGGAGGCGAAGGCTGGGGCCTGCAGATGCTGCGGGAGCGCGTGGGAGCGCTGGGCGGATTCTTCACGGCGGGCCCCGCCCCGGACGGATGGTCGGTCGAGGGCCGGCTTCCGCTCGAGGTGCGGGTATGAGCGCCCCGACCGTGCTGCTCGCAGACGATCACGGCGCCATCAGGGCGGGGTTGCGGATCATGCTCGAGGCGCACGGGATCACCGTGGTCGGCGAGGCGGCGGACGGCGACGTCGCTGTGCGCAACGCGGCGGCGCTGCGGCCCGACGTGGTGCTCATGGATCTGCGGATGCCCGGCAGGGACGGCGTCTCCGCCACCCGGGAGATCGTCGAACGAGGACTCGGCGACGTGCTCGTGCTGACCAGCTTCGATGAGGATGAGCTCGTCCTCGGGGCGATCCGCGCGGGTGCGGTCGGCTTCCTCCTCAAGACGGTCGATGCGCCCGCGCTCGTGCAGGCGGTGCGCTCCGTCGCTGCCGGAGAGGGCGCGCTCGACCCTCGGGTGACGCGTCGCGCGCTCGCCGCAGTGGTCCAGGACGTGGCGGCGCCGCCACCGGCAGCGAGTGCGGCGGCGCAGGCCGACCTGACCGTTCGCGAACGGGAGGTGCTCGACGGCATCCTGCAGGGCTGGTCGAATGCGCAGCTCGCGGCACGGCTGCGCATCTCGGTGCCCACGGTGAAGACGCACGTGTCGAACGTGCTGACCAAGCTCGGCGCGCGCAGCCGCTCGCACGCGGCAGCGATCGTGCGAAGCCGCGAGGGCTGAGCGCTCAGCGCTGCTCTGTGCTCGCCGCCGGGGTCTTCTCGTCGTCGCGCAGCGGGCGGGCGGCGCCGGAGAACAGCCCGGACGTGACGACCAGGGCGACCAGGATGAACAGGGTATTCAGCAGGCCGATGTGCTCGCTGATGACGCCGAGCACGGGCGGTCCGCCGAGGAACGAGATGTAGCCGATCGTCGCTGCCGCGCTGACGCGAGCCGCCGCCTTGGCCGGGTCGTCCGCGGCGGCGGACATGCCGAGAGGGAAGCCGAGAGAGGCCCCGATGCCCCAGAGCGCCGCCCCGACGAGCACCAGCGGGAAGGTGGGCGCGAGGATGAACAGCAGGATCCCCGATGCCGCGGCGACGGCGAGGATCCGCAGCACCAGGACGCGTCCGAATCGGTCGACGAGGGGGCCGCCGAACAAGCGCACCGTCGTCATCCCGATGGAGAACACGGCGAGCGACACGGCTCCTGTGCCCTCGGCGAAACCATGACCCTGTTCGGTGCCGAGCGCGATCCAGTCGTTGGCGCCGCCCTCGGCGAACGACATTCCGAGCATGACGACGCCGATCAGGTAGGTGCGGGGTTCGCGCCAGGCCTCGAGCGCGGTGTGCATGCGCTCGCGGAACGGCGGCTTGACGTGATCCTCCGGGTCGAGGGCGGCCTCACGCACCGGCACCTGGAAGAAGCAGACCACCGCGATCACGGCGATCAGCACGCCCATGGTCACCGCATGTGTCGCGACATCGATCGCGAGGTGGGCGGCGAGGGCGCCGATGCCGGCGCCGATGACGGTTCCGAAACTGAAGAAGGCGTGGAAGACGGGGAGGATCGTGCGGCCCATCTGCTGCTCGATCGCGGTGGCCTCGACGTTCATCATCACGTCGACGCAGCCGTTGCCGAATCCGAACAGGGCCATGCCGAGGAGGACGACGGCCACCGAGCCGAACACCGTCGCGCCGAGGCCCACGAGTGCGATGCCCAGCGCGAACATGAGCATCGCCGCCAGCATGCCGCGGCGGGCGCCGGTGCGCGCCATCACCGCGGGGCTCGTCGAGATGCCGATGATCGAGGCGACACCCATGCCGAGAAGCAGCATCCCGACCTGCGCGTTGTCGAGCTCGAGCGCCTGTTTGATCCCGGGCACGCGCGCCGCCCAGGTCGCGATCGAGAGGCCGCTCGCCAGGAAGATGGCGAAGATCGCGGCGCGCCAGCGGACGAACTGCGAACGGGTCAGGACTGCTTCCATGCCGGACAGCCTATCGAATCGATTCGACCCGGGGGAGCGGAAGCGAGCTATCCTCGAAGCATGAGCAGTCAGGAGACGCCGCGTCGGCCCACGATCGCCGACGTCGCACGCGAGGCGGGCGTGGCCACGTCCACCGCCTCGGTGGTCTTCAGCGGTAAGGCCAAGGTGGCCCCCGCGACGCGCGAGCGCGTGCTCGCCGCGGCCGCCGAGCTCGGCTACGCCGGACCGGATCCCCGCGCCGCCTCCCTGCGCCGCGGTCGCAGCGGCATCGTCGCCGTCGTGCTCGAAGGACATCTGCGTGCGGCGTTCCTCGACCCCGTGACGACGGCCATGATGGACGGCCTCACCGACGGACTCGCCGAACTCAGCGCCGGCATCCTGCTGATGCGCGACGAGCCGGGGGAGGGCACGGCGATCGCCGATGCCCCCGTCGACGCGGTCGTGCTGATCGGCTGTTCCGGACGCACACGGGCATCCCTCGAGGTGGTCGTCGGCCGGGGGCTCCCGGTCGTCGTGATCGAAGGCGACGCCGGAGAGGCGATCCCGCGCGTCACGCTCGACAACGCGGCAGCCTCCGCCGACATCGCGAAGCACGTGCGCGACCTCGGCCACCGCGATGTCGCCCTGGTCACCCTGCCGCTCGACAGCGACCGCGAGCGTGCAGCCGTCACACCGGAGCGTCTCGCCAACGCGACCGTCGACGTCACGGTCCACCGGTTGGCCGGCACCCGGGAGGTGTTCCCCGACGCCCCGGCGATCTCGGCATCCGGCAGCCTCATCGACGAAGGCGTGCGCGTCGGCAGGATGCTGCTCGCGGACCCCGCCACCCGGCCGACCGCGGTGCTCGCCCAGAGCGACCTGCTGGCCGTCGGGGTCATCCGCGCGGCCGAGGAGAAGGGACTCCGCGTCCCCGAAGACCTCTCCGTCGCGGGTTTCGACGGTATCGCGCTGGACGGTCTCGGCGACCTCACCCTCACGACGAGCGTGCAGCCGGCCGTCGAGAAGGGCCGCGCGGCGGGGGAGCAGGTCGCACGCATGCTGCGAGGCGAACCGGGGATCACGCAGCATCTCACCTGTCGGTTCCGCGTCGGCACCACCACCGGCCCGGCCTCGCGCTGAGCTCCGCCCCGCCGGCGGCCACAGTCAGCTGCGCTGCGGGCCGAGCGGAAGCGCCGTGTCGCCGAGATCGAGGACGCGGTAGCGGCCGCAGTCGATCACCTCGTCGGGAATGGCCGGTGCGGGCAGGTTCCAGGGGACCGTCTGCGCATCCTCCACGAGGAACGTCACCTCTCCGACGTCGAAATCGCGACGGTTCACCAACCAGGCATAGCCGCGCAGCTCATGATCGACCTGCACGAGCTGCGCAGGATCGTCGAGGTGCAGTTTCGGCAGACGTACGGTCCAGAATTGACCGGCCCCGGTGCGGCCGGACGCGTCGACCCAGTCGGTCACGCAGGTGAGGTCGGGGTCGGCGACCTCGGCGGCCGCAGCGAGGCGCGGAATGCTCAGGATGCCGCCGAGCGCGAGCAGCACCGCGGCGATCGCGGCGACGAGCGACCGCGCGCGGAGCGGCTTCCACCCCGCGCGCGGCAGGGCGACCAGGGCCAGAACGGGCGCGAACACCACAGGCTGCAGGTAGCGGGCCGCGTGGGTGCCGAGCGCGATCGCGCCGATCACGACGAGAACGGGCATCAGCCAGGCGACGGCGGCGACGAAGCGCGAACCCTCACTCGCGGCGCGTGTCGTGCGGACGACCGCGAGCACGATGAGCACCAGCACGATCAGGCAGCCGAACACCCCGCCGGGGGTCGAGAGGCGGTCTGCTGCGAGTCCGCCGTAATAGCCGAGTGAATCGGCCCATCGCTCCGGCTGTACGTAGCCGGCGCCCGTGTTGGCGATCCATGCCCGAAGTGGAATGCGTCCGACGAAGCCGAGAGCCGTGCCGATCAGGAGCACGCCGAGGAGCAGCGTCAGGCGCGACCGCTGCCGCGAGCGGATGGTCAGCAGCGCGAGCAGCACCGCGATCGGAACCGTCGCCCACGCCGCGTACAACGGATTCGACAGGGTCGACAGGGCCGCCGTGGCGCCGAGCGCGAACAGGAGACCGACGATCCCCGACGGGCGGTCGAGCGCGCGACGCACCAGACCGACCGAGAGCACGACCGCGACCACGGTCGCCGAGTAGTAGGTCGTCGTGAGTTGCAGGGACGCGAGCTCGAGCGCATCGCGCGATGCGGAGACCTCGGTCACGGCGATGGCACAGAAGGCCGCGAGTCCGAGAAGAGCCCACGCGACGGGTGCCCGGTCCTCTCTCCGCCGACCAGCCACGAGCCGAAGTGCTCCGTAGAGGGCGAGCATGTTGATCACGGCATTGTTCGCGAGCAGGCTGTTCACATCGACCGGAAGGAGCAGGTCGAGCCCCGCGAACACCGCGGATTCGGGGAGGAAGAGCACGCTCGACATCGCCCAGTCCAGCGGCTCACCGGAAAGCGCCGACTGCCCGAACATGGCCACGATCAGGGAATCCCCGTCGCGGAACAGCAGGTCGGAGCGCGCCGAGGATGCGACCTGCGCGGCGGTGATCACCGCGATCGCCAGGGCGCCGAACCACCCGGCCAGCTCCCGCCCCCAGACCCGCCGCATGCGACCACTCTTGCACGATCACACTCCTGCGGACCAAGTGGAGTCTTCGCCCGGGTAAACTGCTTATGACACCCCCCGCCTGGCCGCAAGGCCGACGACCCCCGAGGGAGCCGCGTATATGCTGACGCTCCTCGCCGTGTTCCTGCTCGGGTCGCTGTTGATGCCCGTTCTGGTGCGCTGGCTCGGAGCTCAGGCCTTCGCCATCGCCGCACTCGTCCCCGCAGCGGCTTTCGTGCACGCGCTCGTCATGACGCCGCAGGTGCTCGACGGCCCGGTCCCGTACGAGTCGGTCGAGTGGATCCCGCAGCTCGGACTGAACCTGTCCATGAACATGGACGTGCTCGGCTGGGTGCTCACCCTGATCGTGACCGGCGTCGGCGCCCTCGTGCTCCTCTACTGCCGGTGGTACTTCTACGAGGACTCGGCCGGCGTCGGCCAGTTCGCGGGCGTCCTTCTCGGATTCGCCGGCGCGATGTACGGCCTCGTGCTGACGGACGACCTCGTCATGCTGGTCATGTTCTGGGAGGTGACGAGCATCCTCTCGTACCTCCTCATCGGCCACTACCGCCGCCGCGCCGCCAGCCGACGTGCGGCACTGCAGGCCCTGCTCGTGACCACCCTCGGCGGACTCGTGATGTTCGTCGGCGTCGTGATCCTCGTCGTGGACACCGGAACCTCGAGCATCCGCGAGATCCTCGAGATCGCACCGACGGGCCCTGCGGTCGATGCCGCGATCGTCATGCTCCTGATCGGCGCGATCAGCAAGTCGGCCCTGTTCCCGTTCCACTTCTGGCTCCCCGGTGCGATGGCCGCGCCCACCCCGGTGAGCGCGTACCTGCACGCGGCCGCGATGGTCAAAGCCGGCATCTACTTGATCGCCCGGTTCGCGCCGATCTTCGCGTTCAGCGCGCCCTGGCGCCCGATCGTCATCACCCTCGGCATCCTCACGATGCTCATCGGCGGCATCCAGGCGCTGCGCGAGACCGACCTCAAGCGCATCCTCGCGTTCGGCACGGTCAGTCAGCTCGGGTTCTTCGCCGTCGTCGTCGGCTACGGCACGCAGGCGGCGGCGCTGGCCGGACTCGCGCTGGTGATCGGCCACGCCCTGTTCAAGTCGGCCCTCTTCCTGATCGTCGGCGTCATCGACCGCCAGCTGTCGACCCGTGACATCACCGAGCTCTCCGGTGTCGGGCGGCAGGCGCCGGTCATGGCGACGGCGGCATTCATCTCGGTGGCATCGATGGCGGGCATCGCCCCGACAATCGGGTTCGTCGCCAAGGAGTCCACGCTCACGGCTCTGCTCGACGACGCCCTGGGGGGTTCTCCCTGGGGTCTGGTGGCGCTCATCGGCGTCGTCCTCGGTTCCATGCTCACCGCGGCATATGGGGCGCGTTTCCTCTGGGGAGCCTTCTGGAAGAAGCGCGACGCGCAGGGGCAGCTGCCCGACACCGCCTGGCCCGATCCGCCGGTCGGGTTCCTCTCGGCGCCGATCATCCTCGCCGGCGTCACGCTCGCCGCGGGTATCGGGGCGCCCGCGCTCGACGTGGCTCTGCAGGGCTACGCCGTCACCGCGACTCCCGGGCTCGACCACGCGGGCGAAGCCGTCGAGGGTCCGGGGCACCTCGCGCTGTGGCACGGTCTCGAGCCGGCGCTGGGCATCTCGATCGTGTCCATCCTGCTCGGCATCGGCCTCTTCCTGCTCACCCGCCGGACCGGCTGGGACCGCAAGCCCCGCCTCCTGCGCTTCACCGCCGCCGATGTCTATTACCTCGTCATGCGCGGCATCGACCGTCTCTCCGTGCTCAGCACCACCCTCACGCAGCGCGGCTCGCTGCCGGTGTACGTCGGCACCATCTTCGTGGTGTTCGTCGCCGCTGAGGTCACCGCGCTCATCGCCAGCGACATCGATCGTTACAACCTCTCCGCCTGGCACACGCCGGCGCAGATCGTCGTCGCGCCGATCATGGCGATCGCCGGAGTGTTCGCGGTGCGTGCCCAGAAGCGTTACACCGGCGTCGTCCTGGTCTCGGTCACCGGGCTCGGGATGGTCGTGCTGTTCGCGACGAGCGGCGCACCCGACCTGGCGCTCACGCAGATCCTGGTCGAGACCGTCACGATGGTGACGTTCGCTCTGGTGCTTCGCCGCCTCCCCGCCCGGATGGGCGAGCACAACGCCTCGGTCGGCCGCGTCCCCCGGGCGCTGCTGGCGATCGGCGTCGGCGTCACGATGGCCTTCGTCGCGGTGGTCGCCACCCAATCCCGCATCGCCGATCCCATCTCGGAGGCGTTCCCGCAGCTCGCGTACGAGATCGGTCACGGCAAGAACGTCGTCAACGTGGCCCTGGTCGACCTGCGTGGCTGGGACACGATGGGCGAGCTGTCGGTGCTCGTGCTCGCCGCGACCGGCGTGGCCTCGCTGGTGTTCGTCACGCACCGAGCCGACCTGCTCGCCGCCACCAAGAACCTGCCGAAGGCGACCCGCAAGGCCGCGCGCAGTCGCCCGCTCGTCGAGACGACCGAGGGCATCCGGTTCCAGAACTCCGAGAACGAGAGCAGCCCGCGGGCATGGCTCGTCGGTGGGCAGAAGATGAAACCCGAGAACAGGTCGATCCTGCTCGAGGTGATCGTCCGCATCCTGTTCCACACGATCATCGTGGTGTCGATCTTCCTGCTCTTCGCCGGGCACAACCTGCCCGGCGGCGGTTTCGCCGGCGGACTCGTCGCCGGCATGGCGCTGGTCATGCGCTACATCGCCGGAGGCCGCTGGGAACTCGGCGCCGCCGCACCGACGGATGCCGGCCGACTGCTCGGAACCGGCCTCATCCTCGCCGTCGGCACGGCCGTCGTCCCGCTCTTCTTCGGGCTCGCGCCGCTGACGAGCACGTTTTGGGAATGGGAGATCCCCGGTATCGGGCACATGGAGTTCGTCACCTCGACCATCTTCGACGTCGGTGTCTACCTCGTCGTGATCGGGCTCGTCCTCGACGTGCTGCGCAGCCTCGGCGCCGAGGTCGACAGGCAGGCGGCTCTGCGCTCGACCCCCGGTCCTGAAGGCTTCCTCTCGCGCGGCAGGGGGAGCAGCTGATGGATGTCTCGCTCACCCTGATCGTCATCATGGCCATCCTCTTCGCGTGCGGCGTGTACGCGATGCTGGAGCGCAGCCTCACCCGCGTGCTGATCGGCTTCCTCCTGCTCGGCAACGCCACGAACCTGCTGCTGCTGATCGTGATGGGCGTCCCGGGCAACGCGCCGTTCTTCGGCACCGAGGGTGAGATGAGCGACCCGCTCCCCCAAGCGCTCACCCTGACCGCCATCGTGATCACGTTCGCGGTCTCGGCCTTCCTCCTGGCCCTGATCTATCGCTCCTGGCAGCTGGGCCAGGCCGACACCGTCGAGGACGACGAGGCTGACATCGCGCTCCGCGAGCGCACCGACGCCGACGAAGATCTCATGGACGACGAGTCCGAGACCGACGAGGACGAGGCGACCACCGACTTCGTCGGCGTGCAGACCGCACCGATCACTGTGCTGCACATGCGCGACCACCCCGCCATCCACGACGATGCACCGTTCGACGCGCCGACGGGCTGGGGCGACGAACCCTCCTCACCCTCAGCCGAGGGCGACCAGGCGCGCCCCGATGAACCCGACGACCACGACGAGAACGAGGAGGGCCGGCCATGACCGCACTGGTCCCGCTCCTCGTCGGGCTCCCGCTCCTCGGCGCCGCCATCACCCTCGTGTTCGGCCGGAACGCGCGGCTCCAGGTCGTCGTGACCGTCGCCACACTCGCCGCGGTCTCGGTGATCGCCGCTGTGCTCCTGGTCGTGGTGGATTCCGGCGACCCGCTCGCCGTCTCGGTCGGCGGCTGGCCGGTGCCCTTCGGCATCGTGCTCTATGTGGACCGGCTCGCCGCGCTCCTCGTGCTCATCTCGAGCATCGTGCTCCTCGCCGTCCTCCTCTTCTCCATCGGCCAGGGCGCCGCCGACGGCACGGACGAGACCCCGATCTCGATCTTCAACCCCTCATACCTGATCCTCGCGGCCGGTATCTTCAACGCCTTCATCGCCGGCGACCTGTTCAACCTCTACGTCGGCTTCGAGATCCTGCTCGTCGCCTCGTACGTGCTCATCACTCTCGGCAGCACCGAGTCCCGCATCCGCACCGGCGCCGTCTACATCGTCGTCTCGCTGGTCTCGTCGATCCTGTTCCTCGCATCGATCGCCATGATCTACGGCGCACTCGGCACCGTCAACATGGCCCAGATCGCCGAGCGCATGTCGGAGCTTCCACAAGAGACCCAGCTGGTGCTGCACCTGATGCTGGTGGTGGCCTTCGGCATCAAAGCCGCGATCTTCCCGGTGTCCTTCTGGCTGCCCGACTCGTACCCGACCGCCCCCGCCCCCGTCACGGCGGTGTTCGCGGGCCTGCTGACCAAGGTGGGCGTCTACGCGCTGATCCGCACCGAGACCCAGCTGTTCGCCTCGAACAGCATCGACACGGTGCTGCTGATCATCGCGCTCGCGACCATGATCGTCGGTGTGCTCGGTGCCGTGGCGCAGGCGGAACTCAAGCGAATACTGTCGTTCACGCTCGTCAGCCACGTCGGCTACATGATCTTCGGCCTCGCGATAGCCACGCCGGCCGCGATCGGCGCGACCGTGTACTACATCGTCCACCACATCGTCGTGCAGACGACCCTTTTCCTCGCGGTGGGACTCGTGGAACGACGAGCGGGGAGCACCTCGATCCTGCGGGTCAAGGGGCTGCTCAAGGTCGCACCGGTGATCGCCGTGCTCTACTTCGTGCCCGCGATCAACCTGGGTGGCCTTCCACCGTTCTCCGGCTTCATCGGCAAGTTCGCGCTCTTCGAGGCGGCGGCTTCCGTCGGCACCCCGATCATGATCGTGCTGATCTTCGGCGGCATCGTCACTTCGCTGCTCACCCTGTACGCACTCATGCGCGCCTGGAACCTCGCCTTCTGGCGCGAGGAGGAGGACTCCACCGAGACCGAGGGCCGCATCTCGTACCTCGGCAATGCCCCGGCCGCCGACGAGCAGCAGGAGCGTCGCCGCATCCCGAAGATCATGACGATCGCCACGGCCGGCATGGTCGCCGTCACCGTCTCGCTCACGATCTTCGCCGGACCCCTGTACGCGCTCTGCGACCGCATCGGCGCCGCTCTGCTGCAGCCCGTCAGCCTCGTCCAGCTGGAAGAGGAGGTGGGCGGATGAGACGACAGACCAAGCGTCACCTCTGGCGCGACATCCGGGTCCAGCTGCCCTTCCTGGCCTGGCTCGTCGTGCTGTGGATGCTGCTGTGGGCGCAGTTCACCGTGCTGTCTTTCCTGTCCGGACTCGTCGTCGCGATCTTCGTGACCCGCGTGTTCCGGTTGCCGACGGTCGAGCTCTCGGGTCGGATCAATGTCGCCTACGCCGCGCTGTTCGTGGTGCAGTTCCTGTTCGCGGTGCTCAGCGGAGCCATCTCGGTGACTCTGCAGGTGTTCGACTTCCGCCGCCAGCCGGGCACCGCGATCATCGCGGTGCCGCTGCGCTACGCCGACGACCTGGTCATGACGCACGTCGCTGTCGTGTCGTCGCTCGTCCCCGGTTCGCTGGTGGTCGAGACCGACCGCGACCGACGCATCCTCTACCTGCATGTGATCGGGGTCAGGAACCGCGCCGACGTCGAGAAGCAGCGTGCCGGAGTGCTCCGCTGGGAGCGACGGGTCGTCCGGGCGCTGGGCGACCCCGCGCAGTACCGCGCACTCAAGGCCGACCAGCGCGCCGGCCTGACCGGATCGACGAAGGGCGGTGCCCGATGAACATCCTGCTGCTGCTGATCATGGTGGTCTTCGGCATCGCCGCCGTCCTCACCCTCGTCCGCATCGTCCGAGGACCGTCGATCCTCGACCGTGCCGTCGCCTCCGACGTGCTCCTCACCGAGGTCATGTGCGTGCTCGGGGCGGAGATGGCCATCAACGGTCACACCCGCAACATCCCCGTGCTCCTCATCATCGCCGCGATCGGGGTGTTCGGCTCGATCTCCGTCGCCCGGTTCGTCGCGAGAAGGGACAACACGACCTCATGAACATCCTCGGTCTCGTGATCCCCGACCCCGTCATCGACGTGGCTGTGCTGGTACTGATCCTGCTCGGGGCGCTGCTGTGTCTGTCGGCGGCGGTCGGTCTGCTGCGCTTCCGCGACGTGCCGTCCCGGCTGCACGCGGCGACCAAGCCCCAGGTGCTCGGGCTGCTGCTGATCTGCATCGCGATCGCCCTGTCGCAGCGGTCGGTCGGCGGCATCCTGCTGGGATTCGTGCTCGTCGCGCCCGTCGTGCTCATGCAGTTCGCGACGGCGCCGCTGTCTGCGCACATGGTCGGGCGACAGGCCTACCGCAACGGCACCATCGAACAGCGCGGCCTCGTCGTGGACGAGCTCGCCGAGTCGAAGCAGACCCCGCCCGCCGCCGGCTGAGCCCCGCGAGACCGACCGACCGTCAGAGGCGGGCGGCGAACTCGTGGATCAGGCGAGCGGCGGGCTCGGAGTCGCTGATGAGTGTGCCGTGTCCGTGGTCGGGGATGACCTCGAGCGCGGCACCGGGGATCGCGTCGAGGATCTCGCGGCACCAGCTCATCGGCGCGAGCGGGTCGTCCTCACCGCGCAGCACCAGCACCGGGCACTCGATGCGCACGAAGGCGTCCTCGGGCTCGTGCACGACGGTGGCACGGATCTTGCGGATCAGGTGCGGGCCGCCCCGGAGGTACTCCCGCGCGCCGCGCCAGATCACCAGCGGCCGCTCGCCGACGAGATCGGTCAGGAGGTAGCGGGCCTGTGCCGCGATGTTGCGCGCCGCCTTGTTCACCGTGGGGCCCGCCAGCACCACGCCTTCCACCAGCGACGGATGCCGCGCGGCGAGCTCTGCAGCGATCTGGCTGCCCATCGAGTGGCCGATCACGACGACCGGGCCCGAATCCACCTGCTGCAGGTAGGCGGCGACCAGGTCGGCGTGGCGTTCCATGGTGAGGGTGCGCGTCGGCTCCGGCGCCTCGCCGAATCCCGGCAGGTCCAGGGCGATCACCCGACCCTCGAGCCGCTGCACGACGTCGAGGTAGACGCTCCGACCCATCCCGATGCCGTGCAGCAGGAGATACGTGTGCGGGCCTTCGCCGAACGTCTCGGCGATGAGCGTGGCGCCGCCGTGCTCGAACTCGAGGAGCGTGACGGTCGTACCCTTCGGGGCGAGGTAACTGGATGGCACCTCCCCACGGTAGCGGAGCAACCTGCACCGTCCCTTCAGGTCGGCGCAGCCCGCGGATCAGCCGGCCGGCGACAGGATCAGCGTGTCGACCGCTGACGTATCCACCGCCTTCGCGGAGAACGCCCACGGCTTCTGCAGCCCGACCGTCCAGTCGGCGGTCTGGTCGGTGTAGTGCTCGTGGAAGGCATGACCCGACGCGCCGGTGAGGTGGTTCCAGGTCGAGGCATCGAAGTCGGAGAGATCGATCACCATGCGCATCGACGGCACCGTCGTGGTGGCGTACGAGACGCCGAGCTCCCACCCGGTCGCGTTGACCACCGATGCGCCGCCGCCCACCGGGTACGGCCCGCGGTTGAAGAGGGCCTCGACGGGCGCGATCCCCGAGGTGCCGAGTGTGTCGCTGGTGAGGGTGATCGCGTGCAGGTCGCCCCAGTTCCAGCGGGTCGGGACGTCTCCCTGCAGGGCGACGAGTTCGTCATAGGCCTCTTCGGCGGACAACGCCAGCATTGCCTCCATCCCGTCGACGTCGATCTGCGGGTTGCTCCAGAGCGGATCGGACGGGTCGTCGAGCATGTCGGCGACGACCGTGAACAGGCGACCCTGTCCGTCGATCGGCAGGGGCTGCTCGCGCTCGCCGAAGATGTTCTGCACGAGGTTCGACCAGAGCACGTTCGCGTAGGCGGCGGCGGGGGAGGAGGCCGTGTTCTGGCCGTCCCACGGGAGCAGGAGGTCCACGGCCGACTGGACGTCCGCGCGGCTCACGTCGACGTCGGCCATGGCGGTCGCCAGCTGCGTGCCGATCCACATCTCGTCGTCCATCTGGATGTCACGCATGTCCTGTGCGGTCAGCGGAGCGGCGGCCGCGCGTCGTTCGATCAGGTGGGCGATGCGCGCCGCGCGATACCCGTAGTCCCAGTCGCGGGACAGGAAGAAGGCGTAGTCGTCGGTCACGATCGCGTTGTTCGCGGTGACGATGTACCCCGAGGTCGGGTTGTACGAGACGGGCAGCTCGTCGAACGGGATGTAGCCCGTCCAGTCGTAGCTGCTGTCCCAACCCGGCTGCGGCATCCATCCGTCGCCGGCACCGCGGATCGGGAGGCGCCCCGGTGTCTGGTAGCCGATGTTGCCCTCGGTGTCGGCGTAGATGAGGTTCTGTGCCGGCACGTCGAAGAGTGAGGCGGCGTAGCGGAAGTCGTCGAAGTCCTGCGCGGTGGAGAGGGCGAAGATCGCGGTCGCGGTCGTGCCGGGGTCGAGCGCCGTCCAGCGCAGGCTGACGGCGTACTCGGCGTCTTCCTGACCGACGGGCGGAGCGGCGGGCGCCTCGGTTCCTTCCCCGAGCGCCGGCTCGGGGTCATCGGCGATCGCGGTGAAGTCGTCGGTGAGGCCCGAGATGATGGGCCCGTGCACGGTGGAGCGGATCGTCAGCTCGATGTCCTCGCCACCGGCGACCTTGATGGTCTCGGTGCTCTGCTCGAGCGGGACCAGCGCGCCATCGCGCCAGTACTCGTCGCCGACCACCCGCTCCACGTAGAGGTCGGTGACGTCGGTGGTGAGGTTCGTGAACCCCCAGGCGACGTGCTGGTTGTGACCGATCACGATGCCGGGAAGCCCGGAGAACGAGAAGCCTCCGACGTCGAACGGGCAGGCGTCGTTCACGGTCGAGCACTTCAGCTGCACCTGGTACCAGACCGATGGCAGCGACGCGCCGAGGTGCGGGTCGTTCGCGAGCAGCGGCATCCCGGTCTCGGTGAGATCCCCCGAGACGACCCAGGAGTTCGATCCGATGCCCTCGCCGACATCGCCGACGAGCTCGCTCGCGGCCTCGATCACGTTCGAGGTCTCCTGCCACTCGATCGTGGTGGTCGCCTGCTGGATCTCGCCGTCGGATTCGGAGGGCGTGTACGCGGCGGGTTCCGCACCGGTCTCGAGTGCGGGCACCGTCGAGATCTTCGGAACGATCACCGGATTCTCGTCGAACGGGTAGTCGGGGTAGAGCTTCGCGAGTACTTCCCCGGTGTCGACCGCCTCGCCCGCCTCGTCCGCACCGGCCTTCAGCTCGGCGGCCAGGAGCGAGCGCTCGGTCTCATCCTCGATGTTGCCGCGCAGATCCCAGGCCATGGCCTTGAGCCAGGCGACCGAATCCGCGGGCTCCCACGGCTCGGGAGCGTAGTCCGGGTTCTGGATGCCGAGAACGGCATATTCGAGCGAGAGCTCGGCGCCGGACCGTGTCGCGAGGTAGGCGTTGACCCCGTCGGCATAGGCCTCGTAGTAGCCGCGCGTGGTGTCGTCCATCGCCTCGACCTCGGCTTCGGCGACGGTTCGCCAGCCGAGTGTGCGCAGAAAGGCGTCGGTCGCCGCCTGGGACTCTCCGAACATCTCGGCGACGCGCCCTGCGGTGACGTGGCGGCGGAAGTCCATCTCGAAGAAACGGTCCTGTGCGTGCACGAACCCTTCGGCGTAAAACAGATCGTCGGTCGAGTCGGCAGTGATCGTCGGGATGCCGCGGTCATCGCGCTGCACCGTGACCTCGGCCTTCAGACCGTCGAGCTCGACCGTTCCCGAGGTCTGCGGGAAGGAGCGCTGGATCGTCCAGGTCACGAAGAAGGCGGCGGCCACGGCGATCACGACGATCCCGGCCACAACGAGGAAGGAGATCCGTCCGATCCGGGCGCCCAGTGAAGGGCGCGTGGATACGGCGGACTCCTGCGAATCGGTCATCATCGTCGAGAACTCTTTCGGGTAGACAGGTGGAACTCAGTCCCACCGAGCCCCAGTGCGCGTTTCAGGGTCGCGCCTTCGCATCATATCCGCCCGAGCGCTCGTGGATCATCCATTCAGACGAATGTGTTATGTTACCCGTTGCGCTCTGCGCAGAACGGGGACGATGCGGAGGCTCGGCGCGATTACGTCCGGGCCGCCATGTCGGCCGCAACGAGTGGTGGGGGAACCACTGTGGTCGAAGGAGGGTGTGATTTGGTGGGCATGGATGGTGCGCTGGAACGGCGTTCGGTGAGTGACGACGTCTATCACCGGCTGCGGGACGCGATCGTCGACGGTGAGCTTCGGCCGGGCGAGCGGATCCGCGACTACGAGCTGGCGGCGGATCTCGGGACGTCGAAGACGCCGGTGCGGCACGCGCTGGCGCGACTTGCCGAGGGGGGACTCGTCGAGATGCAACGTAACCGCTACACGCGCGTGGCGCCCCTCGATCTGGACCGCATCCGAGACGCGATCGCGCTCTTCGGTGACATCTGGATCGGTTCGGTACGCCACGCGATGCCGCTGATCCAGGCCGACGACGTCGCCTATCTCGTCGATCTGACCGAGGACATGTCCGCTGCGGTCGTCGACCACGATGTCGTCGAGTTCGGTGGCGCGTTGCGCGCCATCGTGACCGGGTTCGCGCGCATTGAGGGCAACACCACGCGGGTGACCGTCATCGAGTTCCTCGGCCCGCAGATCCGTCGCTTCACGCAGCACGCGCGCGGCGTGTTCGACTGGGTGGCGGTCGAGCGATCCACCGTCGCCATCCGTGAGGCCATCCGACAGCGCGACGCGGCCGGAACCCGTGCTGCCATCGTGACGCTCTTCGACGAGGTGCTGCCGGGCATCATCGACCGCGCCGAGGAGCTCGACGCCGCTGACGAACGGCGCAGCGCCGGCGACTCACCCGCCTAGCGGGTGCACCCGTCCGGCGCCGGCAGCCCGGGCTGCCAGCGCCGGCAGTACGACGTCAGTCGGTGCCGGAGTCGAACGCCGCGCCCTCGGACGCCGTGTCGACGGCATCCGCCAGGTTCTCGTCGGCTTCGGAGATCGACCCGTGGACCGACTCGGTGATCTCGGCGGACTCTCCGGCGGTCACCCGGCCGACCAGCTCGCCGGTCGCGCCACCCACGAGGCCCAGGCCTGCGTACTGCTCGAGGCGGGCACGCGAGTCGGCGATGTCGAGGTTGCGCATCGTGAGCTGGCCGATACGGTCGACCGGGCCGAAGGCGGCGTCGCCGACGCGCTCCATCGACAGCTTCTCGGGGCCGTAGGACAGGTTCGGCGAGACGGTGTCGAGGATGGTCCAGTCGTCGCCGCGGCGCAGACGGATCGTCACGGTGCCCGAGATCGTCAGGCCGACCCAGCGCTGGATCGACTCGCGCAGCATGAGCGACTGCGGCTCGAGCCAGCGGCCCTCGTACATGAGGCGACCGAGGCGGCGACCCTGCTCGTGGTAGGTGGCGAGGGTGTCCTCGTTCAGGATGCCGTTGACGAGACGCTCGTAGGCGATGAAGAGCAGCGACATGGCCGGGGCCTCGTAGATGCCGCGCGACTTCGCCTCGATGATGCGGTTCTCGATCTGGTCGCTCATGCCGAGGCCGTGGCGACCACCGATCGTGTTCGCCTCCATGACGAGGGCGACCGGGTCGGAGTACTCGACGCCGTTGATGGCGACGGGACGGCCGGCCTCGAACGTGACGGTGACGTCTTCGGTCTCGATCGCGACGGACGGGTCCCAGAACTTCACGCCCATGATCGGGTCGACGGTCTCGAGCGAGACGTCGAGGTGCTCGAGGGTCTTCGCCTCGTGCGTGGCGCCCCAGATGTTCGCGTCGGTCGAGTAGGCCTTTTCGGCAGAGTCACGGTAGGGGAAGTCGCGGGTGACGAGCCAGTCACTCATCTCCTTGCGGCCGCCGAGCTCGGTGACGAAGTCGGCGTCGAGCCACGGCTTGTAGATGCGCAGGCGCGGGTTGGCGAGCAGGCCGTAGCGGTAGAACCGCTCGATGTCGTTGCCCTTGTAGGTGGAGCCGTCGCCCCAGATGTCGACGCCGTCTTCCTTCATGGCGCGCACCAGCAGCGTGCCCGTGACCGCGCGGCCGAGGGGCGTGGTGTTGAAGTACGTCTTGCCGCCGGAGCGGATGTGGAAGGCGCCGCAGGAGAGGGCGACGAGGCCTTCTTCGACCAGGGCGGTCTTGCAGTCGATCAGGCGCGAGGCCTCGGCGCCGTACTCCAACGCACGGCCCGGGATCGACGCGATGTCGTCTTCGTCGTACTGACCGAGGTCGCCGGTGTAGGTGAAGGGCACGGCGCCCTTCTCGCGCATCCACGCGACGGCGACGGAGGTGTCGAGTCCTCCGGAGAAGGCGATGCCGACGCGCTCGCCGACGGGCAGGGACTGGAGGACCTTGGACATGCTTTCCAGTCTATCCGCGTGCGGCGTGTCGCCCCGTGCCGCGTGAAGAGCGGAGAAGACTCGCTTCGGATGCGGGGGACTTCGACCCCTGATGCGGCATACGAGGCGGCCGTGGTGCTGATGCGGAGATCAGCGCTGGTCGGCTAGCCGGAGCTCCCGGATGTCGTCCGCGGTGAGTGTCGGTCCGCCCGTGATGACGAGACGTCCGTCCTTCTCGAACAGGTTGTCCGGGGCGTCGATCTCGATACGGATGCCGTTGCCGTCGAGGACCAGCTCAACAGGGCCGGGGACCAGTCCGACCCTCTCGCGGAGGGCGGCGGGAATGACGATCCGTCCCGACTTGTCGATGTGTGCCTTCATGCCATCACGATGGCATGCGCCCTCGGATGCGCACCATGTCTTTCGGATGATTGCTGTGCTTCATATCAGCGGTGCGTACTCAGTGCGCAGAGTATGCGGCGACGTTCCTCACGCGGGATGCCGACTACTCCGACCGAGCGACATCCTCATGGCGTGCCGTGCGCAGCGGGGAGAACAGGACGATCAGCGCGGCGACCGTGAACACCACCACGGCCACCGCGATCGTCACGCGGTAGCCGAACGCGGTGGCGAGGCCGCCCGCGAGCAGTGCGCCGACGAGGAAGGTGACGCGGTTGACAGTGCGGATCGACGCGTTCAACCGCCCTTGCATGTGGTCGGGGGCTGCGGCCTGGCGGTAGCCCATCTCATTGGGATCCTCCAGACCCATACCCAACCCGAACAGGAGCTGCCCGATTCCGAGGGTGATGGCGACGATCGCGAGAGAGGTGATGTCCGAGAGCGGGAGGACGACGATCGCGGTCCAGGCGAACGCCGACAGGATGCGTCCGGTGAGCACGGCGCCGCCCACGCCGAATCGTCTCCCCGCCATCGGGGCGAGGAGAGCGCCGGCGAATCCGCCGACGCC
Organism: Microbacterium sp. Cr-K20; assembly: GCF_000708325.1. Lineage (NCBI taxonomy): Bacteria > Bacillati > Actinomycetota > Actinomycetes > Micrococcales > Microbacteriaceae > Microbacterium > Microbacterium sp. Cr-K20. The sequence goes on from NZ_JARE01000082.1 coordinate 171,995, forward strand.
GCCCATCGCGAGGACGATGCCGAACATCAGCGGACTCAGTCCGAGTTCTCTCAGCGCATAGGGGGCGAATGCGGTCAGCGCGATGCTGTTGCCGAGGAACCAGACGTTGATCGATGCGGCCATCGGGGCGAGCGTGCGGTGGGAGTACGTCCAGCGCAGGCCCTCCATGATGTCGTGTCCGAGGTGGCGGCCATCGGTCCGGCGCTGCGCCTTCGCCTCCTCGACACGGATCCGACTCAACAGCACCGCGCTCACGACGTACGCGACGGCGTCGATCAGGATCGCGAACGGAGCGCCCAGCCAGCCGACGAGGGCACCGCCGACGGCGGGGCCCGTGGTCTGGGCGACCGTGCCTGCCTGGCCGAGGCGCGCATTCGCGGCCACGAGCTGATGCCGGGGCACGAGGCGGGGGAGCATCGGCTGCGCTGCCGAGTCCGCGATGAGGGTGAGCGCGCCGTAGAGCAGGAACAGGGCGCCGAACGACCAGACGGTCAGAGTCCCCGTGAGCCACAGCACGGGCACGAGCGCCAGCGTCAGCGCACGGCCGATGCTTGCGAAGACCATCGCCGGCTTGCGCCGCCATCGGTCCATCAGTGCGCCGACCACCAGGCCGAAGAGCAGGTAAGGCACGACGTTGGCCGCGTTGAGCAGGCCGATCTCGAACGGAGTGGCGTCCAGCGTCGTCACGATCAGGACCTGGAACGCGATCGCGGTCACCGCCCCGGTGAACGCGCCGAGGGTGGAAGACGACCAGTAGAGGGCGAACGCGGGGACGCGCAGCACCTCTTTGGGTCTGTCGCTCATTCCGCCTCGCTCCGTCGCCGCCCGCTGCTGTCATCCTATTCACCGCCTTCTCCCCTGGTGGGTCGAGCCAGGGAGACGCGGAAGGAGGTGGGAGAGTGGGCCGCACGGAGGTGCGACATGGGCGAAGCAGTCCTGTGGGGTGTGGTGGCGGCCGCGCCGCTGTTCATCGGCGCGGTGCTCGCCCTGCTCCGGAAATGGCCGCCGCGGTGGCTCGGCATCGTCCTCGGGTTCGGCGCCGGTGCCCTCATGGCCTCGATCGCGTTCGAGCTCTGGGAAGAAGGGCTCGACCTCGCCGGTCCCGTCCCGCTGGTGGTCGGCGTCGCGGCCGGCGCCATCAGCTACTACATCGCCGATCGCATCCTCGATGCCCGTGCCGCGAAGACCAAGTCGCAGGCGGGTGGAGGCCAGCTCGCGGTCGGTGCCCTGCTCGACGGGATTCCCGAGCAGCTCGTGCTCGGCATCGGCCTGGCATCGGGAGAGCCGGTGAGCATCGCGCTCGTCGTGGCCATCCTCGTGTCGAACCTGCCCGAGTCGATCGGGTCGGCCGCCGACCTGCTCGAGGGCGGCATGGCGAAGTCTCGAGTGCTGCTGCTCTGGGCGGGGGTGGCCGTGATCTGTGCGGCGGCGACCGTCGCGGGCTTCGCATTGGCGAGCGTGACGGGCGACGCCTTCCGATCCGCATCGAGCGGCTTCGCGGCCGGAGCGCTGCTGGTGATGCTCGTCGACTCGATGATCCCCGAAGCGCAGTCCAAGGCGAAGGAATCGACCGGGCTCGCGACCGTGCTGGGCTTCGCGCTCGCCGCGGGGCTGGCGTTGGCGTGAGAGCGCGCGCGACGGCAGACCCCGCCGCTGCGTCTCAGATCTTCGGGTGTGCCGGCTCTCGGCGTACGCTGCGACCGGAGATGCTGTCGATGTGCAGGACAAGAGGGAGACTGCGATCCTCACCCGCCCAGGGGTGCACGCGAGCGGTGATGTCGGCCGCCACTTCTTCGGCCGCTCGGGAGAGGCTGCCGTGCAGCAGGACGCTCCACGCCGTGCTCCCGATCGGATCGTGATAGTCCACCTCGAACGAGACCTCGACGGGCGCCTGCGTCAGGTCGGCCAGGAGGCCATCGGGCGACGTCCTCAGAAGCAGCTCCTGCCCCGACACCGCGAAGTTCACCGGGTGGATCTGCACCCGCCCGTCATGGACGAAGCCGATGCGTCCGATCGTGGTGGTGCTCAACAGGTCGTAGGACTGCTGTTCATCGAGTTCTCGGATCATGCGCATTCCTTCCCTCTGGCGCCAGGCTATCCGGGGCGACACGCCCCTTCAAGGGAGTCCGCCACCGGCGGAACCGCGACCCCGCCACCCGGCGGACGGGAGGCGTCGGATCCGCCGTGGCTGGCGGGTTACCCTCGGATGCGGCGTGCACGAGGCTGGCGGGAAGCCGCCGCGATGGCGGCCGAGGACAAAGGAGTTCTGATGACTGACACGACCCTGGCACGCCCGCCCTTCGATCCCGAACTCGAAGCCGCCCTCGCCCTCGTGGGCGACCAACTGCCGTCCACGCTCACGCCGGAGATGATCCCGTTCCTGCGCCAGTCACCGGTCGGCGGCGAGGATGAGATCTTCGCTGCGCTCGCCGAGCGCGGGTTCACCTTTCGCGACGTGTCGATCCCCGGCCACGGGGGTGACGAGATCGTGGTCTCCGTGATCGAGAAGGAAGGCCGCACCGGCACGGGTCCCGGCTTCTTCCACACCCATGGCGGCGGGATGATCATCGGCAACCGCTGGCTCGGTGTCGTCGGCTTCCTCGACTGGGCCGAGCGCTTCAACGGCGTGATCGTCACGGTCGAGTACCGGCTCGCCCCCGAGTTCCCCGATCCGTACCCGGTGGAGGACTGCTACGCCGCGCTGCTGTGGGCGGCCGAGAACGCGGGGGAGCTCGGCATCGACCTGTCACGCCTCATGATCGGCGGCGGGAGCGCGGGCGGCGGTCTGGCTGCCGGCACCGCTCTGCTGGCCCGTGACCGGCGAGGCCCGGAGCTGATCGGGCAGCTGCTCATCTACCCGATGCTCGATGACCGCGACGAGTCGGTCTCGACCCACCAGATCGACGGCATCGGCATCTGGGACCGTGGGTCGAACGTCACGGGATGGACGGCCCTCCTGGGCGACCGCAAGGGCACCGACGACGTCTCGATCTACGCCGCCCCGGCCAGGGCCACCGACCTCAGCGATCTGCCGCCCGCGTTCATCGACTGCGGCAGTGCCGAGGTGTTCCGCGACGAGGATGTCGCCTACGCCACGAAGCTCTGGGAGGCCGGGGTCCAGGCCGAGCTGCACGTGTGGGCCGGCGGCTTCCACGGCTTCGACATGTTCGCCCCCCACACCGCCGTCGCGCAGGCCATGCTCGCCGCGCGGGACAACTGGGTGAACCGCTTGCTCTCCTGAGTCCGATCCCACCCTGCGGGGCCGAACCGACCCCGTAGGGTGGAATCCCCGTGCGCGATGGAGCCCGACATGCAAGATCTGCTGGGGCGGCTCACCGCCCTCGACCCGGATGCCAGCGAGACGCTCAAGGTCGTCACCTACTTCGATGCCCTCGTCGCCCGATCCGTCGGCGTGGAGAGCATGCTGCGCGGTGCCGCGGTGCTCAGCGGCGCGACGGTGGGGCAGCGTGACGGACGGCAGATCGTGCGCGTGCGGGCCGACGGCGTGCGCATCGACCCGATCGAACCGTCGCATGCCTGGCCGGTGCGGGAGAGCGGGCCGGGAGCGGTCGCGTGGATCGAGCGGGAGGGGCCCGCGCACACGAACGACACGATGATCTTGGAGCGGCTGAGTCTCGCCCTCGGCATCATCCGCGCGCGCCGCTCGGTGGGACCGGAGAGCGCGGTCGAACTCGCGATCAGCTCGTACGCGGGAGCCGACGAGCGCGCTGCCGCCCTGCCCCGGCTCCGGCTCGGCGCGAGCACGCTGCGCCTGGTCGCCTCACCGCCTGATCCTGCGCCCCTGCCGCAGCATCCGTCGGCTGTGGTCGCCACCCGGCACGGCCTGACCCGCGCGACGATCCTGGATGCCGAGACGGAAGCCGTGAGCGCCTGGCCCGACGGCGAGGGGCTGCGCCTCGGTCTCGGAACCGCGGGGCCGGGGGAGTACCTTCCGCGGTCGTGGTCCTCCGCGTTGGTCGCCGTCCGATTGACCAGTCCCGCAGAACCGGTCGTCGATGTCGCCGAACTCGGAGCCCTGCTGCTCGTCGCGGAGGCCGCCGAGCAGGGTCCGCTCCATCCGGATGCCGCCGCGCTCGCCGCCCTCGACGACCGCAGTCGCGAGCTTCTCGACGCCGTCGCCGAGGAGCAGAGCGTGCGCGCCGCAGCCCTCCGCCTGGGCCGACATCACTCCAGCGTGCAGGAGCGGTTGACGGCGCTCGTCGAGGGCCTGGGCTACGACCCGCGTACCTCTCGAGGGCACGCCCGGTATGTGCTCGCCCGGTTGCTGCTGACGCTCGGGTCCTGAGCGGGCGACTCAGTTCAGTGCCGACGTCAGCCGGAACACCCCGTCGAGGAAGGTCGACTTCGCGGGCTCGCGCAGCCACTCGTCGAGGGTCAGCTCACGCCCCGCGGTGCGGTACTTCTGCTCGACCTCGCGCATCTGCGCCACGAAGGACTCTCCGCGCACGAGCAGTGACATCTCCGAGTTCAGGCTGAACGAGCGGATGTCCATGTTGCTCGAGCCGATCACGGCGATGTCGTCGTCGATGGAGAAGTGCTTCGCGTGCAGGATGTACGGCGGCGGGTAGAGGAAGATCCGCACGCCCGCGCGCAGCAGTGTCTCGTAGTAGGAGCGCTGCGCGTGATAGACCATCCCCTGGTCGCCGAGCTCGGAGACGAACAACTGCACATCGAGTCCACGCTGGCAGGCCGTGGTGATCGCGTAGATCATGGCCTCGTCGGGCACGAAGTACGGGCTGGTGAGGATGACCCTCTCGGTGGCGCCGTGGATGAGGGAGAGGAACATCCGCAGATTGTTCTCGGTGCCGTACGCCGGACCGCTCGGCACCATCTGGCAGTGCAGGTCGCCGCCCGCGGGTCGCGGCACGGCGGAAGCCGGAACCCGCTCGACGGTGGACAGATCCTCGCCGGTCTCGATCAGCCAGTCGGAGAGGAAGACGGCGTCGACCTGGGCGACGACCGGACCCTCGACCCGCGCGATCAGCTCCTGCCACATCAGTCCGCGCTTGATGTTCTTCTCCGCGTTGTAGTCGCGCGAGATGAGGTTCTGCGAGCCGACGAACCCGACCCTCCCGTCCACGACGACGAGTTTGCGGTGGTTGCGCAGGTCGGGTCGCTGGTACTGACCCTTGAACGGCCGCACCGGCAGCATCCACGACCAGGACACGCCGATCCGGTCGAGCTCGGCGAACGTCTCCTCGGACTTCGGGATCTTGCGGGAGGCGATGTAGTCGGCCAGCAGACGCACGGAGACGCCGCGGGCGACGGCCTTCTCCATCGCCGTGAAGAATCCGCGGGTCGTGGCGTCCGACGCGGCGATGTAGAACTCGACGTGCACGTACCGCTCGGCCGTGTCGATCGCGGCGGCCATGGCATCGATCGACCCCTGGTAGTCGTCGATCAGCTCCGCCGACGAATCACCGACCACCGGCAGTCCCGTGAGGGCGTGATTCTGCTGAGCCACGCGCTGGAGCCACCGTGGAGCCTGTGCGTCGGGATGGTCGACGGCCTCCGCTGCGATCATCGCCGTGATGCGCTGCTGCTCGTCGCGGCGCTTCTTCGGCAGTCGGAAGTTGCCGATCAGCAGGTAGAGGCCCATACCGACGAAAGGCACGAGGAACACGAGCAGCAGCCAGGCCATCGCGGCCGTGGGCTTGCGGTCGCGGGGGATGTAGATCAGTGCGATCACATTGATGGCGAGGGCTGCGAGGGCCAGGATCGTCCAGATCAGGTTCGCGGAGAGGAGCGCGTCCATGGGGCCTCCTTCGAGGGCATGCCTGAGTGTGGCACGCGGTGCGACGGGCGCGGTGCGCGGCTCATCCTGCACGGGTGGGGCGTTCGCGGCGTCGGAGTGTGCCGCGCGTGACGAGGTATCAGCGCGAGGGCAACTTCACGACGTCGAACTGCACCTGCGCGTCACCGGGGATGTCTGCGACGACGCTCTGGGTGTTGCTCGTCCCGGGAGTCAACCGGTCTTCGGGGAAGGCGGCCGTGATCGTGTACTCGCCCGGGTAGACGAGGTACAGCGACGGGGCGGTCCCCGCATCGGAGGACACGGTGTCGGCGATGCCGGGGATGCGGAACGGCGCCGGCTCGAAGGAGACCTTGCTCTGCACCGCGTCGACGAACAGCGAGAGCGTCAGGGACTGCGTGAGCATCCACTCGGCTGACTTGTCGTCCCAGCGCACGTCCAGCGACGACTCGTGCGGTCGCCCGGCCAACTCGTAGCGGAAGAGCACGCGGCGCGTGTCGTCGTCCCCCTCCACCGCGCGTGCTTCCGGCTCCACCGAGATGTCCGTGATGCGGCTGTCCGCCGCCTGCAGGACGGCATCGGTGCGGAGCGACTCGAAGTCGCCGGCTTCTTCGGTCGTCGTGCCCTCATGCTGAGCGACGACGGCTCTATCGTCGAGGGCAGTCGCCGTGGTGGCATCTCCTTCGGAGATCGCGGCGAGGTACTCGCTCACGATCGCTGTCGGATCGGACCGCTGGGCGCCTCCAGCGCACGAGGTCAGGACGATGCCCGACAGCACGATGAATCCTGTGGCCGCCAGGACTGATTGTCTCTTCGATCTGCGCAATGTACAGCTTCCTCCATGTGATCAGGTCAGAGCGCCATGCCGTTTTCTCGGTTCGGGTTCCGCGCTGCACCGAAGCACGGTCACTCGAAGCCGGGGTACTCCTGCAGCTTCGTCTCGAACTCGTCGCGGTCGTCCTCGCCGAGCACACCGCTGGCGATCACGACGAGCTGCAGACCTTCGAGTGGTTCCCCGGTGCGGGCCGTCTGGGCTTCGCGCGCGGCGAGGAAGCCGCCGTCCCGGTCGTTCGACAGGTCGTAGATGTTGGCGTAGAAGCGCATCGGATCGGGGTAGTTCTCGGTGTAGTACTCCCACGTGTGCTGCGTGCGGGGATCATCGCTGCCGTAGAGCTTCGCGATCATCGACGGGTCGATGCCCGACCCGGTCGGGTCGTTGAAGGAGTAGAGCTCCCACAGGCCGTGCCGCACGACCTCGTCGTTGATCGCGGCCATCACCGCTTGCTTGCGCGCGTAGCCCTGCACGGGCTGCTCGGTCGCCCACGCCGCGGAGGTGTACTCGACGAGCATCGATTCGCCGCCGTAGCCGTTGCGTTCGGGGCGCAGGTCCTCGTCGCCGACGGGGACCCAGGTGTATCCGAACTCCTGGGTGAGCCGAGTCCGGATGTCGGCGAAGAGCTCTTCGGACTGCGCGCGCACCTCCTCCAGGGACTGCTGCCCGAGCGTCTCCTGCGGATCGGTGCCTTTGATGCCGGGGTACGCCTCGGCGTGCTTCTGATCGGCGGACTTGGCGCCCTGGTAGCTGCCTGCGGCCGAGGTCTGCAGCGCGCTCATGCCGCCGACGGTCGCGACGTTGAACAGGACGGTCACGATCAGCGCGATCGCCCCCAGCTTCCGTGCCCGCGGTGAGAACAGGGCGGCGACGACCGTGCCGACGACCACGAGTTGCGCCGTGAGCATCGTGACGCCGTAGAGCACGTCGGTGCCGCCGGCGACCAGCGTGCCGAGCAGGGTCAGCGCGAACAGGACGGCGACGGTGAGGGCGATCCACCCGAGGGCGTTCGCCGGCTGCTTCGGTTCCGGGGAGATCGGGGTCGGGGCGACGGCGGATTCACGGGCGGGGGGCGAAGCCTGGCGTCGCGCACCGTGATAACCGCCGGGCGGAGGGACGGGAGGAGCCCCTTCGGCGCCGGCGAGATAGCGCGCTCGTTGCTGCTCGTGATCGCTCACCACGGCTTGTCCGTTCCCGTGCCGCCGGGCTCGTCGCCCTGCTGTTGATCCCGCTCCTGCGTGCCCTGCTCGAGCTTGCCCTCGAGCTCGTCGAGCTTGCCCTCGGAAGGCTGCTCTTCTTCACCGGGCTGCTGCTCGGGTTCCTGCGGATCCTGCTGTTGCTCCTGCTGCTTCTGCTTGAGCCGATCCTCGGTGCCGTCGAGGGTGTCGGACATGTCGCGCTGCGGGTCGGAGGACTGCTGCTGCGCCTCGTCGCTGTGGCATTCCTCCGGCGTTTCGACCGTGATGGTCAGCGCCTCGCCGTAGAACTCGGCGGCGGCGGCACCGTCGCCGTCGGCACGCGCGGCGTCGCCCATCCGCTCGACGACGAGCGCGAGGTTGATCCGCACCCCGCACACCTCCAGTCCGGTGGCGAGGTCGAGTGCCTCTTCGAGCTCGGCCCTGGCCTCGGGCAGCTGCTCGGCCGCGCCGAGGGCGGTGCCGATATTGAACGGCGCCTTGTACTGTTCGAACCAGTTGAGGAAGTCCTGTCCGCGCGCCGAGGCTTCGGAGCCTGCGAAGTCGTCGACCACGTAGGCGGTGATCGCCTGGTGAGCGAACGCGTACATGCTCAGCAGCTTGCCCACGAAGAGCAGCGCCGCGAGGGTGAGCGGGATGGTTCCGATCGCGACCCACCGGCGGATGCTGCGGCGACGACGGTTCGAGCGGAGCAGCGCGGCCGCTGCCTCGTTCGGGAGGGATGCGCGGTGCGCGTCGGCGACGGGGCGTGTCGAAGCGTGCGTCACGCTCCACCTCCTCGCCGCTCGTCCCATGCGGCGGCAGACGAGGGTCCTCGAATCGGCACGGGAAGCGGTGAACATCCTATCCGCGTAACCTCCCAGCACAGCAGCGTCGGCCTCGAGGGAGTCCCCGAGGCCGACGCAGTCGCGTTCGGCTATCCGGCGCGGAGGGCGAACTGGTTGTTGTTCGACGGTGTGGTCCCGCAGGCGGCCTGCTCGAAGATCGCACCGTCGGCGAGGTTGCCGTTGGTGAGTGTGAGACACATGCCCGAGTGGCTGGCGATGAGCTGGGCAAATCCGCCGGCGGTGTCCTTCACGGTCCAGAGGAAGTTGCCGGTGTCACCGCAGGTGTACTGGATGACCTTGTTCGTCTTCGAGAGGGAGACGGCCAGGCATGCACCCGAGGAGGCGTTCTTGAGCTGGATCCGTCCGTCGGCTTTCGGGATGACCGTCCATTTCTGCAGCGCAGTGCCCGTGACGGGCTGCTGCACGGTTTGGTCGGTGCTGTTGTTGGTGAGACCGACCGCCTTGCCGCTGGCCTTCGAGACGATCGTCTGCCCCGGGGTGCCGAGCAGGAACTGGTTGTTGTTCGATGTTCCGCAGGCGGCTTGCTCGAAGATCGCACCGTCGGCGAGGTTGCCGTTGGTGAGTGTGAGGCACAGACCGGAGTGGTTGGCGATGAGCTGGCTGAAGCCCCCGCCGACATCCTTCTGGGTCCAGAAGAAGTTGCCGGTGTTGCCGCAGGTGTACTGGATCACCTTGTTCGTCTTCGAGAGGGACACTGCCAGGCACCCACCGGAGGACGCGTTCTTCAGCTGGATTCGCCCGTCGGCCTTGCGGATGACCGTCCATTTCTGCAGCGCGTTGCCCGTGACGGGCTGCTGCACGGACTGGTCGGCGCTGTTGTTGGCGACGCCGATCGCCTTGCCGCTGGTCTTCGAGATGACCGTCTGCCCGGGAGTTCCGAGCAGGAACTGGTTGTTGGCGGCCGCTGCGGTACCGCAGTCGCGCTGTTCGAAGGTCGCGCCGTCGGCGACGTTGCCGTCTTTGAGCGTGAGGCACTTGCTGGAGTTGCTGGCGATGAGCTGGCTGTAACCCCCGCCGGTATCCTTCTGGGTCCAGAAGAAGTTGTCACCGTTGCCGCAATCCCACTGGACCACGTTGGCGCCATCGTCATTACTCGGGCCGGACACGGCGAGGCATCCGCCCGTTGAGGCGTTCTTCAGCTGGAAGCGCCCGTCGGTCTTCGGGATGACGGTCCACTTCTGCAGGGCGTTCCCCGTGGTGGGCTGCTGCACAGACTGCGGATTGCTGTAGTTGTTCACGCCGACCGCCTTGCCGCTGGTCTTCGAGACGATCGAGAGCTGGCCGGTCGGGTTCGAGGTGGGGGTCGTGGCCCGGCTCGAGGCCGTGTTTCCGCTCGCGTCCTTCGCAACGACCGTGTACTGGACTGTCGCTTCTGCCGGCGCCGACGTGTCGACCAGGCCGACGACAGGACGCTTCCACCACGTCGCCTCGGCCGTGGCGGTGGCGACCGGCGTCGCGGTTCCGGACCGGTAGAGCTCGTACGTCAGCTTCAGGTCATCGCGGTCCCAGTTCGCCGGGATGGTGACACCGACTTGATTCTGACCCGTGCGAACGGCTGTCGGTACCCAGTCGTCGCCGGAGAGGCGCGGCTTGTCCTTCGCTCCGCCGGGAGGCGTGGTCGAGAAGCGGACGATGCCCTCGAACTGGCCGTTGTTGACGGAACGGAACTCGCCGCCGATGGAGATCATGTTCCCGGTTCCGGTGATCGACAGGCCCGCCTGACCCAGTCCCGAGGTCACGCCGACGGCCCAGTCCGGCGACCACGCGTAGGCCGAGGGAGCGGGCGTGCCCGCCCAGTCCTTGTACTTGGGAGCCGCAGGCTGGTGTCCGAGTGTTCCGCGCGCGTCGGCCGTGAAGGCTTCGGAGTAGCGGTGCGTGGTCTTCGGCTGCTCCGGGTGCAGGCCGACAGTCCCGCAGGCGTGGGTGTGGCTCGTGGTGTAGACCACCTTGCCCGTGGAGTAGACGCCGTAGTGGTCCCCGAGGCAGTCGGCGACCCAGCGGATCTTGCCTGTGCCGGCCTCGGCGGCGAACGCGCCTTCCAGGTTGACCGTCTCGCCCACATCGTAGGCCCAGCCGGTGCCGTAGACGCCGGTGGTATCGGTCGTGAGGCCGAAGATACCGGCTTGACCTGCGGACCGCGCGGTCGTCCCGTTCTTCACCGTGTTGGGTACCTGCCACGCAGTGTCCACCGTGCCGGTGGTCTTGTCGACCGCGCCGATGCCACGCAGTGCGCTGTTGCCGCTGATCTGCGAGAAGCGTCCGCCGATGATCGTGTTCGCCCCGGCGGGGTCCATGACGAGGGCGTCGACCTGAAGGTCGGTCTGTGGTGCCCAGGGCAGCAGCTTGCCATCGGGCGCGTTGAACGCGGTGAGGTTCTTCCTGGCCGTGCCGTTGGCCTGGGTGAACAGCCCACCGGCGTACACGCTCGTCCCGGAGGTCGTCAGCGCGTAGACGCCCGATCCGCCGATCGACGGGATGAAGCCCGGCACCAGTTCGCCCGTCGTGGGGTCGAGGGCGGCGATGTTCCAGCGGTCTTTGCCGTTGACGGAGTTGAAGGAGCCGCCGATGTAGATGCGGCTGCCGTCCGGTGACGCGGCGACGGCCTTGATGACCCCGTTGACCTTCGGTGCGAACGGCAGCAGCGC